>ONDK01000066.1 GCA_900316565.1 uncultured Prevotella sp.
GGAATTTTAACTAAAAAGTCGGCCTAATCCTAATTTTACGACTATCATTGTAAAAGAAAAGAGGATGCACCATAAAACTTAATTATGATACACCCCCTTTGATGGATTCTTTATGAAGTTTATTTCGTTATCATGTCGACGGAGCGCTTGAGGAACTTTGCCAGGGCCTCGCCCTTTAGCATGCCGTTCTGCAGGAGAGCCAGGTCGATGAGCTGGTGCACCACGCTGTTGTCCTTGGCATGGCTGGCGATGATAGCGTCCTTCTTGTCGCGGAGGTCGTTGACCGTTTTCTCCGTATTCTGAAGGTCATCTTTCTCCTCTTTCGTTATCTCCTCAGCCTTCTTCTTGCTCTGGCTCTGATGGAGTGCCGCCAGACGGGCCTGCTGTCCTTTGAGCTCACTCGTTACCGGCTTGAGCTCAGCCTCTGTGGCCTTTGTCTCGTCGAGGAGCACCTCTTTTACCAATGGGTGGTCAGCGTTGAGCACCACACTGTACGAGTCGGGCATCTGTCCGTAGAAGCTCATACCCTGCTGGTATTTGCTTATATCCTTCATACGGCGCATGTACTCATTCTCAGTGAGTATCACCGGCTGTGTCTGTTCGCCGAGGTTCTGCACCTCAACGCCAAACTCCTTCTTTTCCAGTTTTGGCATCTGGCTGCGGAAAACCTGTGAGAGCAGGTCGCGCTGGTCCTCATCCAGTGTGCTCTTCGGTGCGTCGTCCTTCACGATGAGACGGTCTACGATGTCGGAGTCGACACGTACGAAACGGCTCTGCGAGAACTTCTGCTCTAGGAGCGATATTACCGGCACGTCGAGCTGTCCGTCGAGCATCAGCACGCTGTAGCCCTTTGCCTTGGCAGCCTCTATATATGTGTACTGGTCCTCCCGGTTGGTGGCGTAGAGGTATACGAGTACCTTGTTCTTATCGGTCTGGTTGCCCTCGATGAGCTTCTTGTATTCTTCGAAGGAGTAGTGCTTACCCTCAGTATCCTTCATCAGAGCGAAGTCCTTTGCACGGTCGTAGAAGGTCTCCGGCTCCGAGAGCATGCCATAGTTGATGAAGAGCTTCAGGTCATCCCATTTGTTCTCAAACTCCTTACGGTCCGACTTGAAGATGCTCTGCAGCCGGTCAGCGACCTTCTTCTCGATGTACGTCGAGATTTTCTTCACGTTGGAATCGCTCTGCAGATAGCTGCGGCTGACATTCAGTGGGATGTCCGGTGAGTCGATGACGCCGTGAAGCAGTGTCAGGAAGTCGGGCACGATACCCTCCACATGGTCTGTTACGAACACCTGGTTACAGTAGAGCTGTATCTTGTTGCGCTGCAGGTCAAGGTTGTTCTTTATCTTCGGGAAGTAAAGGATACCTGTGAGATGGAACGGATAGTCGACGTTAAGGTGGATCCAGAACAGCGGATCGTCGTTCATCGGGAATAGCACATGGTAGAACTTCTTGTAGTCCTCGTCCTTGAGCGTGCTCGGAGTCTTGGTCCACAGCGGCTCCACATTATTTATTATATTGTCCTCATCAGTGTCCACCTGCTTGCCGTCCTTCCATTCTGTCTTCTTGCCGAAGGCCACCGGTACAGGCATGAACTTGCAATATTTGTTGAGCAGTTCCTCTATCTTTGATTTCTGCAGGAATTCCTTGCAGTCGTCAGCGATGTAGAGGATGATGTCCGAACCGCGGTCGGCTTTCTCCGCGTCCTCAATGCTGAACTGCGGCGTGCCGTCGCACGACCATTTCACGGCTTTCGAGCCTTCCTTATAGCTCTTTGTTACGATTTCCACTTTCTTCGACACCATGAACGAGGAGTAGAAGCCCAGTCCGAAGTGGCCGATGATAGCGTCGGCCTTGTCCTTGTATTTGTCGAGGAAGTCGGTGACACCGGAGAATGCTATCTGGTTGATATACTTGTCTATCTCCTCTTCGGTCATACCTATGCCACGATCGCTGATGGTCAGCGTGCCGGCCTTCTCGTCGAGGCTTACATGAATGGTAAGGTCGCCGGCGTCGCCCTTGAAGTCGCCCTGGCGTACGAGCGTCTTTAGCTTCTGTGTGGCATCGACGGCATTGGACACCATCTCACGCAGGAAAATCTCATGGTCGGAGTACAGGAATTTCTTTATTACAGGGAATATGTTCTCTGTGGTTACGCCAATATTACCTTTTTGCATATCTTTTTGTTGTTTTGAATTATTCGAAACTGAATGTTTGCTCTCATCAATACAAAAAACATGCCAATTTCTTGGATGTGGATATATTACTGTCTTTTTTGTCATATTTTACTTCTTCCGACAGACTGCTCCATTGGTTGTTATAGCTTTTTAATCCCGCATTAATGTTTTTTACACTTGCTTCTTATCCATTGATAAAGTATTGGGATACCTTTGCGCCCTGTTAGAGAAAGATTATACAAAATCAGATGTTATGATGGAAAGACAGGTATTCCAAACCAGTTCCCGCCGTCGATGGCGCCGCTTCAAGTGGACGATGCGCTTCTTTGCGGCTATTATAGCTCTACTGCTCATTGTTTTTATCACTATGTTTGCCATGGAAGGTAGTCCGAACCTTCCTTTCCGTCATGACTACCGCAGTGCGATGACCGCCTCCAAGCCGTTCATGAAGGATAACAAGACGGCGCGTTCCTATAAAGCCGTGCGTGACAAGTTCCTGGAGGCCCGCATGCACGACAACTATATGGAGAACTACCGCCGCTCTCATCGCTTTGTCGGCCATGGCGACAAGATTACCGAGAAATTTATCAACGAATGGAACGACCCGCGTATCGGTGTTCGTGCGGCATGGTATGTCAACTGGGACGCCCGTTCGCTGACGTCCCTTAAGACAGGTATAAGCCAGCTCAACATGGTTATCCCGGAGTGGTTCTTCATCAATCCGTCCACAGACCGCCTTGAGACCCGTATCGACAACAAGTCTCTCAGTGAGATGCGTAAGGCCGGCGTGCCTGTGTTGCCGATGCTTACCAACAACTACGGTGGTGATTTCAATCCTCAGGCTATCGGCCGTATCCTCAGCGACAAGACTAAGCGCACACAGTTTATCAACAGCATGCTCGACGCGTGCCGTAAGAACCATTTTGAGGGAATAAACATCGACCTGGAGGAACTCAACATCGACGACAACGCTCTGCTGACCAACTTCGTGGCAGAACTCTCACGCGTCTTCCATGCCAACGACATGTACGTCACGCAGGATGTGGCGACATTCAATGAAGACTACGACCTCAAGCAACTGGCGCGCTACAACGACTATCTCTTCCTCATGGCCTACGATGAGCACAACTCCGCAACGGCCGCCGGCGATGTGGCCTCCCAGCACTGGATGGAACGTGCCACCGACTGGGCCGCAAAGGATATCCCCAATGACAAGCTTGTCCTCGGACTGGCATCTTATGGCTACGACTGGTCGTCGGACGGCGACTGCATTACCGTGTCGTATGAGCAGGCGCTGGCCAACGCCTATGGCACCGGTGCCGGTATCGACTTCGATGACGACTCCTACAACGTCGGTTATTCCTATTATGATGATGACAACAACCTGCACAAAGTGAGCTTTACCGACGCTGCCACG
This sequence comes from uncultured Prevotella sp., assembly GCA_900316565.1. GTDB lineage: Bacteria > Bacteroidota > Bacteroidia > Bacteroidales > Bacteroidaceae > Prevotella. The sequence continues at coordinate 3,598 of ONDK01000066.1, forward strand.
ACATTCAACAATATGCGCTTCGGCACTACATACCATCTCGCAGGTTTCGCGTTGTGGCGCCTCGGTACCGAGGACTCACGTGTCTGGAACTTCTATGGCAAAGATATGTCATGGGAACAGGTGAAGCGCTGGAACCTCAACAACCTCTTCGCCCTCAACGGTTACAGCGATGTAAACTATGTGGGCTCCGGTGAAGTGCTCGACGTGGAGTCGGAGCCTCACCCCGGACGTGTCGCTGTCAGCGTAGACAGCGATGACGAGCTTGTGTCGGAAGAAAAATATATCACACTTCCTTCGGCATATACCGTTACGAAACTCGGACATTGTGGTACGAAAGATATTATCCTTACCTTCGATGACGGCCCTGACGCACGGTGGACACCGCAGGTGCTCCGTACGCTGAAACGCTACAACGTACCTGCCGCCTTCTTCATGGTAGGGCTGCAGATGGAAAAGAACCTGCCCATAGTGAAAAAGGTCTATGATGCCGGTTATACCATTGGAAACCATACCTTCACCCATCACAATGTCATCGAGAACTCCGATGACCGCACCTATGCCGAGCTCAAGCTTACCCGTATGCTCGTGGAGAGCATCACCGGCCACAGCACGACACTCTTCCGTGCACCTTACAACGCTGACGCCGACCCAACGCAGCGCGAGGAGATAGAGCCTATGATACTCGCCAGCCGCCGCAACTACCTCTTCGTCGGTGAGGAGGTGGACCCTGACGACTGGCAGCCAGGGATATCTGCCGACGAGATATACCGCCGCGTCATCGACGGCGTGCACCGTGGCGACGGACATATTATCCTTATGCACGACGCGGGAGGTGTCACCCGTAAGCCTACCATGGAGGCGTTACCAAGGATTATAGCCACCCTCCAGCGTGAGGGCTATCACTTTATTTCCCTGGAGCAGTATCTCGGCATGTCGCGTCAGCAGCTCATGCCGGCCATTCCTAAGGGTGAGACCTACTATGCCATGCAGGCAAATCTCACGCTGGCGGAGATTATCTATCATACCGGAGATTTCCTTACGGCACTCTTCGTAGTTTTCCTGGTGCTTGGCTTCCTGCGCCTTGCCTTTATGTACTTCCTTATGGTCAAGGAAAAACGGGCGGAGCGACGCCGTCATTATCCTGCGCTGACGAAAGAAAACGCACCGCATGTGTCGATAGTGGTACCGGCATACAACGAGGAGGTCAACTGTGTGCGTACCGTTGCCACTCTTCTAAAGGAGGACTACCCCTCGTTTGATGTTATCTTTGTCGATGACGGCAGTAAGGACCACACCCTGGAACGTATACATGAGGCCTTCGACGGCAATGAGCATGTGAGGATACTCGGAAAGGTGAACGGAGGAAAGGCCTCGGCACTCAACTATGGCATCGCCCATACCACGGCGGAATATATCGTCTGCATCGATGCCGACACACAGCTGCGCCCCGATGCCGTAAGCAAACTTATGCAGCATTTCCTCATCGACACCGAGCACCGCATAGGTGCCGTGGCAGGAAACGTCAAGGTGGGCAACCAGCGCAATATGCTCACACGATGGCAGGCCATCGAGTACACCACAAGTCAGAACTTCGACCGTATGACTTACTCGTACATCAATGCCATCACCGTCGTTCCGGGAGCCATCGGCGCGTTCCGCAAGGAGGCTATCGTCAAGGCCGGTGGACTGACCACTGACACCCTTGCCGAGGACTGCGACCTCACCATGCGTATCAATGAGGCTGGCTATGTAGTAGAGAACGAGAGTAGCGCCGTGGCTATGACGGAGGCGCCGGAGAACGTTAGGCAGTTTGTCAAGCAGCGTGTGCGCTGGTGTTTTGGTGTCATGCAGACATTCTGGAAGCACCGCTCGTCGCTTTGCAATCCTAAGAAGAAAGGCTTCGGTTTGTGGGCCATGCCGAACATACTGGTCTTTCAGTACATCATTCCGACATTCTCACCCCTTGCAGATGTTCTGATGCTCATCGGACTTTTCTCTGGCAACGCCCTGCAGATATTCTTCTACTATCTCATCTTCCTCATCGTCGATGCCAGCGTGAGCATCATGGCGTATATCTTTGAGCATGAGAGCCTGTGGGTTCTGCTGTGGATTATCCCTCAGCGCTTCTTCTATCGCTGGATAATGTACTTCGTGCTCTTCAAGAGCTATCTGAAAGCTATAAAGGGAGAACTCCAGTCTTGGGGAGTGCTGAAACGCACCGGACATGTGACGGCGTAAGGCTTTGTCGTGTGAAAAATCATGACATTCTTGCAACTGTATTACACTTGCGTTGTAAGTGTACGGAAAATACATCGTAAATGTGCCCCTTTTACAAGGTAAATGTACGGAAAATACAACGTAAAAGGGGTACATTTGCAACTGGCTGAGTATCAGCGAGTAGTAAAGGAAAATCCGAAGAGGGGAGAGTCTGAAAATTATTTACATGCGTTTCCTCAAAATTTGAAACGGATAATCCTTATACTGTTATAAAACAAAAGACGGAGGCATCCTGCATTGGGTGTCTCCGTCTTTGTTGTTATCGTTTGATGTATTTATGACCTTTGGTGATGAAGATGCCGCGGGACGGCGATGCTATGCGTCTGCCTTGGAGGTCGTAGACGGGAGCTGCATCACCGGTGTTGTCAACAGAGATGCTGCTGATGCCTGTAGGTGTGGCAGAAACGGCGATAATGCCCTCGCTGTTGAGGCGCGACAGATCCCAATAGAGTCCTGCCGCAGGCTGTGATGGCTCTATGGCCGCGAAGCCCGTGCCGTTGATGGCTTTCGATAATGTCATGACCTTCAGCTCCTGTCCTGCCGTCAGCGTACCCTGAAGGCTGTCGAGATTGACGATGAGTGTTGCGCCGTTGACAGTCAGGGAATTGGAGAAAGTCAGTGCCTCTACTGTCGGTGCTGAGGCTGTGCCATTGATGTCAGCCTCTATGGCTCCCGTTACTGTGACCGGCGATGCTATGGAGCCTCGTCCGGCAAGCGTGCCGTTGTCGCCTACGGTCATCCTCGTCGTGCTGGCAATGGAGCCGTTGACGATAAGCCGTCCGCCGGTGATGTCGGTGGTACCGTCGTAGATATTCTTTCCGTTGAGGGTCCAGTCGCCGGTGCCGACTTTCTCGATTGATGTGTGCGCGTTATAACCACGTGCCGAGCATCGGTTGTCGATGATGCCGTTGAAGACCTCGTCGGTATTCGCTGAGCCCACCTGCCATTTCATCTTTGCCGATGTGTTGTTCTTCGTTCCGCTGCTGAGATATGTCCCTGCGTCGCCGGAAAGACCACCGATAATCTTCACTGCATCGGAGATGCCCCAGCAGATTACACGCGTGTTTCCCTGTAGTGTTACGGGTGTATTGGGAAATCCCTTGAAGTCCTGGTTGAGCATGAGCTGTGAGCCGTCGGCGTCGGTGCCTGTTCCTTTTGCATACAGGCGCCCGTAGAATTTCGTCCAGTCGCCGGCAAGGTATTCGCGGACGTACGGGATGTCGTACTCCAGGTCGCCGGTTCCGGTAACATTACAGTTAATCTTGCAAACCCTGCTGACGGTGAATACCGATGGAGAGCCGTCGTCGGTCGGCCGCACTTCTATTGGGAACATGTATGAGCCGTCGTGGTTGGAGCCGTCCTTCGACTGGAATTTACCACCTTGCAGGACGAGCTTCGACGATACGTTGCGTCCGTTGCCGAGGTAGTAGTGTTTGTCTGTTGTTAGTGTGTTTAGATATTCGAGACTGAGTGCAGCATTATCCTTTAATATCGTTTCGCCTGTATACTTGAAGAAGTCAGGACTGCCTGGCTTGATGGTTCCTTTCCCGCCGAAGACGACGTTTGCCTGACCCTCAATGCTTCCGTTCATGGTGAGGACGCGGCCGTCGTTGACGTCAAGTTCGGTCTCCTTGTATATCTTGGCACTGCGGTTTGTGGTTGCGTTCTTGCCGATGTAGTTCCATGTGCCGCCGTCCCATATCCAGTTCTGCGCATACTCCATGGCAGCTCCCAAGGCAGAGGACTCACCGCCGTTGGCAATGGATGTGAAGGTGATGGTGCCGCCATGGAGGACGTTTGCACCGGTATAGTCGTTGCCGTCGTCCTTCATCACAAGTTCACCACTGCCGTCCTTGTTCAGGGATGTCGTCCCACTGATGATGCCTTTCGCCGGGCCTTGCTGGATGGTAACCTTGGCATCGCCGTTGACAACGATGGCCTTCGGGCTTACCGTGTCGTTGACGAGGACGACGGTAGTGTTCTTTGGTGCTATGAGTACGGAGGCACCATCGGTGAACGGTGTCGTGTCGTCGTTCCATGTGCTCTGCTTGAAACTCCACTGTCCGAAGGTCTTACCACCCCAGGTGAGGTCCGGCTGATAGGTGCTGATGTCGACCATGTCAACTTTCTTTGGCTGTGTCAGTCCCTCGACGGTATCGCTGTATTCTGACGACAGCGTGCCTTTCGTTGCTTTCACGCGGAAAGAATAGCGCGTACCATCTTTCAGACCTTTTACTGTATACGTCTCACTGCCGGCGGGAGCGGTGGCCACGGGAGAGAATGTCCCGTCGGTGGCCTCCTCGATGACGAAGCCGTCCTCTCCCTCCGTGAAGTCATACCACTGAAGGGTTACCGTGGTGTCGGTTGTTGCCACGGTCTTTAGGCATATGGGCTGGCGGAGAAATGGCTTTCTGTTGTCGCGTGTGAGACTGTTTATGTAGTTCTCGATGTTGGCGTATCCGTTTCCGGCAATCACCATGGCGTCGTCGGCATTGGGATCGGTGCCGTTGGCCTTCTCCCATGCATCGGGCATGCCGTCGCCGTCGCTGTCCAAAGGTTTTTCAAAGTTTGCGCAAGTCCATGATGATGGTATTCCGAACGGCAGCTGACTCTCGCTGGAGAGCAGAGCGCCTTCTTTTCCGAAGGTCTTGGCCTCGCGCACCATATAAGCATCGACCATGTCGCGGTATGGCAGTGATGCTCCTACGTCGGGCAACAGGTTGTCGACGAGTGTAGTGGCAGGAACTGTGCTAAGTGTAGGGTAGGGGAACGGCTTCTGCTGGAAGGCCGGACTACCATCGTATTCGCTCTGCGGGATGCTGTAAGGGTCATACTTGCCGTTTTTGTTCTTGTCCTGCCAGTTGTCATCGGCATATATCCGGAAGTTGGCGTTGCCGCGCGAGAACGCGTGGCTACTGCCACTTTCCGGTCCGTTGATGAACAAGTTTCCGGTGGCGTTGACGTATGAGTCGCCTTCGGAGTCGCCGCCCATGAGGTAGCATCCGTTCTTCCAGTTGTAGACAATGTTGTTTACATACTGGTTGGTGCCTTTAATCTTGTTGTTGCGGGTGGAGTTGTCGCAGTAGAAGTTGCGGAAGAGGGTGATGGAGTCTGCCTGCATCAGTCCTCCTGCGGAGTGTGAGAGCAGTCCCTGTCCCATTATTGAGTTTTGGATGGTGATGTTCCCCAAGTCCCCTTTCCCGTCTGAGTTTATGGAGAAGGTCTCGTCGAGTCCCCAGGAGAACGAACAGTGGTCGAAAATCATATTCGTGCCGTGTGCTATGCCTGCCGCGTCCTTGCCGCTGGTGCCCTTGGCGCCCATGCGGAAACGTACGTATCTGACGATGGTATTGTCGGCTCCGGTGAACGTGACGCCATTGCCGTAGACGGTGATACCCTCACCGGGTGCTGTCTGTCCGGCTACGTACAAGTTTTTGGCGAACGACATCCTGGTATCGATATTGATGACACCTGAGACATCGAAGACAACGATACGGTTGGCTTGTGAGACGGCATCACGCAGAGAACCGGCACCACTGTCGTTGAGGTTTGTTACGTGGTAGACGCTACCCGTGCGTCCGCCGGTGGCAAAGCGTCCCCAGCCCTGTGCGCCGGGAAAAGCCAGCTGCTGTGCGTCCACATTGAAGGATATTGCCGCTGCAAGAGCGGTCATGAGGATGTATTTCTTCTTCATGTGTAGTATTTAGCGTTTTTAAGTTTTGGTTGGTTTTTGAGTTAATGCTGCAAAATTACTGAATTTTTCTTCAATAGGCCTTTAATATATGCAGAATGAACTTTATTTTTTGCTTAGAAGGAAGCTGCCGGACAGGGAGCTTTTTATACCTATCGGAATATTACAAATCCTGTCTCCACAAGGCCTTTTTCCTGTCTTCGTCACTTTTTGGAGATAGTTTGTAAGGCTAACACAGAGACACAGAGCCACAGAGACTCACTTGTGACTCAGAGCACAGAGAAGGCTTCGCCTTAAAGAGAATACGATGACTTCTGCTATGTGCACGTTTCGTGAACTCTTTACGGCGAAGCCGTCTCTGTGAACTCTATATATAATAAGGTGCCCGTCTCTGATACTCTGTGTCTCCGTGTCTCTG
>ONDK01000082.1 GCA_900316565.1 uncultured Prevotella sp.
TTAATGACCACATGAAAATGGAAGATGGGTGAGTGCCACTCACGTGGCCGTCTGATCCCCTTGCCTCACGGCGCAGCCCTCTTCCGGAAGCTGTCTTATGTAACTTGCAAAATCAAAATAATACTAACCAAATCGAATTGCTATGGCAATAAAATCAAACATTGAATTGTGGTGGAGCCTCACGGTTCTCCTTTGCAGCTTTGTCTATTGCCAGTTGATTGTCCTCGTCGATGATCCTATTATCTTCAAGTTTCTCCCAATCGGAGTCGATTTGCTTGATCACCATAAAGGCTTCGTCAACGGAAGCACGCTTCGCCTCCTCGCTGACTTGTTCTGCTGTCCGGGCTCCTTGCAGCTTTGTCTGCTGCTTGGAAACGTCAATCATGACTTTCAGAATGTCGAAGCGAGCGTCGCTATGGAACTCCGGTTGCTTTTGGGGCTTCGGAGGTCTTGGCTTCCTTGCATGAGCCGTTCTTCGAGTAGTGCCATCTTTGGAATTTGACTCTGACGGAGTCTTTTCCTTGAAGGCTTCCTTGCCTGCGGTATCTGTTACCTTAGGGGAAACAGTATGCTCAGGACCGACAAGACGGACATCCGGGGCGGTTGGCTCTACGTCTTCAGAAGGGTTGTCCTTCACTTCTGATACTGAGTCTTCCGATGCGTCTTTATCTTCTTCTTTTGACGTGGATGCCTCTGAGCCTTTTTCTTTCGATCCCATATTTTCCCTCTCCTTTGAAAATTCTGACATTTCCTCTGACAGAATTTCTCCACGTCTGAGCTTGACAAGCTCATTAATGCGTTTCTGAGTTTCCTCATCAGTTGGTCTTGGGCCTATGTCATCGGAGGGCTTTCCTTTGGACTTATCACTATCCACCTCGAATGATGTGGCTGAGAGTGGAGGTGTAGGAGATGTCTGTGCTGCTGACTGCTCAGCGGATGCAATGGCTGCCTTCTCTTTCTCGCTTGTTTCTGCTGACTCCTCATCAGGGATGGGGCGCGCTGTAGCTACCTCATCATCCGATTTAAGAGTGGCGGAGCTCTGAGCGGCAGGCTGCTGGGGCTCAGTCTTTCCCACTACTATGGGCTTGAACTGCCCTGCCTCGTCGGAGATGTCGATGTCTACATCCTTGGGCTTGGGCATGAACTCCACCGGGTCCTTCTTGATAAAAAGGTCGAAGACGATCATGCCCGAGTAACCAAGGACATAAAGAACGACAATGACAATTACTATACTCGTGAATGCCATAAGCTATTCTGCAAAGGGTTGTGACTCCTCACGCTCGATGCCGGTGACGCTGTTCTTGCCGAATACCTTTTCTCCTGCCTCGTGGACTTTGGGGACGTAGGTCACCGTCAGTTTCTCACCCTCGGTGATGGCATACTCGTCAATCTCTTTCTGTCCGAAGACCTCCAAGAGCAGCTCGCCGTCACCCGCGGTCTTGAGTACATACTGCTGGGCTGACCATGTACTGCCCTTCTTTGACGTGCCTGTCTTTACGGGCAGGACTTTTGTGATAGTTCCTGTGATTTTCATAGTTGGTGTTTGTTGTATGGTTGGTTTATTTGATAGTCTGTCCATTGGCCGACGCGGCCGGAGATGCTGAATCACTCTCCGTTTCCTCCGTACACGCTGTCGGCAATGGCATGAATTTGAAGCCTAACTTTATACCGTGCTCCTCCCGAACGGGGTGACGGCGCAAACCAGCATAATAGTAGAAGGTAGTACCGTCGTCGTCGGCTAAATAGCCGTGACGCTTGAGATTGCCACGCAGTCGTATCTTACGGATGTCGCAACCCACCTTTAGGTGTGTTCTCGGCACTAATCCGAAGACAGCACGGCGGCGCTCGCTCTGGATAAGCTCCTTGCGACGTCGGCTTCTAATGGCACTCATCTGCTCGCGGGTGCGGGACAAGCCTAACTCACGGGCAATCAGATATATGGTACTCTTGCAAAGGCCTGTCCGCGCTGCCATTTCTTCATAGGACAGATTTGGGTACTCCATCTCTACAAGAACCCTGGCATTATGATTCCGCCCCGAGCGGTTTTTCTTTTTCAGCCCGAGAAGACGGGCATGGCGGCTGACAGTGCTTACCGTACAGCTAAGATAGGAGGCTATCTCATGTATGTAGTCGGTATGAAAGCGATCCTTGAGCACTTTGTCGTGCTCTTCTCGCCATACGGTTCGCTTAGCTTTAGGCTGGGTAGTAGTGTTCATATTTTTATGGTTCAGTTTTTTCTGTTGATAATAGCTTCTATTGTAACAGGTTAATTCGCGTGGCTATAAGCCTGCGCAGTTCCTCTTTGTTTCGCTCTATGTAGGTCCTTGCGAGGGCGGTGAGGATGGCGGAAATACGGTTGCTGCCGTAGACTGTCTCCAATGTGGCATAGACTTCATCAGGAAGGAACACCATGTGGCGGTGACCATTCTCATTGCCATAGCTGAAGGTCTCAATCAGGGATTGAAGATCACTCTTGGATGGTGGGATAAATCCTGTATCTGACAGTCTCTTTACTCCGTCCTTCTTTCCTGCCTTTTCATCTTTATCTCCTGCGGACTTTGTGTGTTGCGGAGGAGATTTAGATTTCCGGGGCTGTGGTTTGTGATATGACTTGACTTCCGGTTCCTTGTCTTCTTCCCTGGCCGTTCGTGTAGGGCGGTTTGATGATTCCTTTTCATCAGTTTCTCCTTCAGTGCCACTTTTGGTTACCTTAGCCGATCTCTTGCCGGTATCCTTGTCTGGCTTTTCTGGAGCTTTTGAGGGCTCTTCCTGCTTTATCTCATTTTTTGTTTTGTCACTCTGCCACATGTAGACTGGCTTACTCTCACCGTTGACTTTCCGAAGAAGTTCATGGATATCCCCGAAAACCATTGGTTGAGAAGAGTTGTCAGTCATGCTGCCTTACCTTTAGTATTATAGATACAGTCATGGAGCATGTCATAGCACTTGTCAATAATCTCATGTTGCTTGTCGGTGAGGTAGAGCGTGCTGTAACGCTGGATCTCAGCACTGTTGGGTATCTTCGGCAGGACGGTGCCCAGTCTGGCAAAGTTATCAAGGAAGCCCTGCTGCTCGATAATCTCGTCCTTGCGGCCCCACTTCTTATTGAATTGATTTGGCAAGAAGTAGAAATTTGGCAGCTTGTTCGTACCGTTCTCCTTGGCAACCATGGCGCACATCTCAATAAAGGATGTGGTGGAATTGATGCTGGTTTTCTCCAACTGAATAGGTACAATGACGGCATCAGCCTCGAACACAAGAGGAAGCAGGCCTTGAAGAGTAAGACTGCCCGGAGTGTCGATGATGAAGTCGAAGTCCTCGTTGCGCATGGCTCTGATAAGGACATGAGTATCCATTTCGCTGTCAAGCTGGGTGCAGGGTACGACCTGATACAGGGGCTGGAGCTGTGGCCAGCGTTCAAGGTCCTGCTCGTGCTTTTTGACAATACTACGCTGCGGGTCTGCATCAAGCATGACGAGACGGTGCTGGTACTTCTGGACAAGCTGGTCTGCGAACATCACGCAGTTGGTGGTTTTGCCGCAGCCGCCTTTCTGGTTGGCGAATACGATAATCTTGTTTTTCTTGGGACTTCTCCCAATGTTGAAAATTGGAATGCTCATAAGGTTGGTTGTTGGTAACTCGTGTCGTGGAGTTTTGGTCACCTCTGTTATGTCCGCCTCGTGGCGGCATAAGATAGTTCCGTGTGACGGTATAAGACGTGCTCCTTTTCTGCAGGCCGGTATTCCAAGGGAGCTTGGCCCTGCAAGCGGTTAGTATGGCTTGCGATGTTGATTTCTGGTGCAAAGATAGTGACTATCCTTCAAAACCGCAACGGCAGGCAAGTATAAACTGCTGTTTCAGCGTTATTTCTGATGGAAAAAATTAGTTTTCTCAAAAATGCCCCGACTTACGGAACTGATAAATACATAAGCAATGTCACAAGGACATTAATGGAGTGGTAGAGGTATTTGAAGGGGCGTGTGAAGAGTATTGCAATGCTGTTAAAAGATGCCTGGCAACGAGGGACAATGCCAAATTCTTTGTACCTTTGTCAAATCAATGCAAGAAGCAATCCTATGACAACAGAATCTACCAACAAAACAGATAATGTGAGTGAAACTCCTAAGCGTAAGAAAAGAGCGCCAAAAGACCGGCTTGCCCTTGGCATCAGCCTTGGAATGCTGTTCGGTACTGCTGTCGGCGGTATTAATGACGACATTGCTTTGTGGATTCCTGTAGGAGTAATGTTTGGAGTCGTCTTTGGACTTATCTTCAGTGAGGAAGAGGATAAAGAGGAATAAACAAAATATACTACGCCAAAGAGTAAGTCCTTGTTACCCTTTGCGTAGTATGAAAAGAATTCAGTTCATAGCTCTTCCGCTATCTTTCTCACCTTATATATATAGTCTTTTGCACTGGCATAACCAATACGCTTGAGGAACGAATAATAGCCCTCTCCGTCACGGTGTTTATATTGTACCCAATCTCGGTAGGCGATGACAGACTCTTCCCAGTGATCGAAGGTGTAGTAACCCTTGGAGTGTTTGAGTCCGAAGAGATTGTTGTTCTCACGGCAGACACGGGAACGGAAGGCGCCGGTTTCTAAGATAGCTTGGGCAAGGACTATCTTCGGGTACTTGATGCCGTGCTTCTTCAGTGCGGCGTAGAGGTTCTCTATGTTCAGCTCATCTGTAGCTGCCTCCACATTATTATATATAGGCGTGTCCTTGCCGCTGATTTCAGCCAGACGTTTGTTGAAGTCCAGTACTCGTCTGTTGAGCTGTTCGATGAACGGCATGGGATCGACACTCGTCCAGATGTTATTTGCTGTTAGGCGTTGAAGCTGTATGTGGAGGTGTGGGCCTGTGGAGCGGCCGGTAGAGCCGACAAAGCCGACGATGGTTCCAGCCTTTACGTCGGTGCCTTCCTTGGCATAGATCTCACTTAGGTGGCCGTAGAGGCAGCGCAAGGAGCCATGTTCGAGGATGACATAGTTGCCGTAACCGGTGTTGCCGTAGTGCACGGCAGCCACCTTACCCGGGAGCATGCTATAGACTAAACCGTTTCCGAATCTCAAATCGATGCCGTCATGGAACTTGCGGCACTTGGTAAAGGGGTCCTGACGGTATCCGTAAGACGAAGTTACTGTAATGTAATCCAATGGCATACAGATGTTTAGACGTTTTTCAAGGATGTGTAAAAGCATACTATCCGATGTACTCAGAAAGGACACATCTGAGACTTTGGGCAAGGTTTTGGCTTCCTTCACCAATTTTTTTTCATTCGATTTATGCTGCATTTCTACCCTTTTCTCCTGTATATCCTTGGAAGTTGGCGTTTTGTTTCCTAACTTTGCGGTCAGAAATGAAGGCAAAGGCAGTCTGTAGACGGACTTTTTCTTAGTCTCAGTCTCAACCTTGGGC
>ONDK01000085.1 GCA_900316565.1 uncultured Prevotella sp.
AAATTGCGGCTTTCAGCCGCATCTCAGCAGTTATTTGCGTTGTGGCCTCAACTTTTTTATCCTACTGGTGTAAAATCTCAAAAATTTTATATAAGTTTGCATCAAAACACAAAAAAGACAACTTTTATCTAAGGACATATATGAGACTTCTACCTTCTTTCCACATCAACGGACTCATCATCCTCCTTTTCATCCTCTTTACGCCATACGTCGCAAAGGGCAACCCCCTGCACGATCATCCGGACCTGAAGACGCTCGACAGCTGCATAGCGGCGAAGCAGCAGACCGACGCCAGGTACGAACAGCACATTGCCGGCATGAAGCAGCAACTCGTCTATGCCAAAACCGACCACAAGAAAAGAAGCCAGCTGCTCTACGACATTATGGAGGCCTATTTCTCATATCAGTTCGACTCGACCCTTGTCTACGTGAAGAAGTGCTACAACGAGGCGGAGGCATACCACGACACACGCGCCGCCACAGACATCCTTATCTATAAGGCGCGGCTCCTTGCCTACGGAGGGTTCTACAACAACGCCGAGGAACTGCTGAAAAGCATCGGCGACGACAGGCTCACCGACGACGGCCTGCGCTACGACTACGCCATCGCCGCCTACTGGACATACGTCTTCTGGAGTGCGTTCACCATGGACAACGAGTTCTCGGAGCGCATGGACAGCCTGAGGATGAACTACCTCAACATGGCCATCAGATACGCGGAACGGGGCAGCGCACAATGGTACTACCTCATGGGCGAGCGGTCATACTTCCTCGACGAGCCGCCGACGACCTCGATAAAATGGTACAACGAGGCCCTGCGGCGCACCGACACATACGGACAGCTGTACTCACAGACGACGTTTGCCATAGCACGGGCGTACCGTCAGCTGCACAGAACCGACATGTACGAGAGATTCCTTATCTTGTCGGCACAGTCGGACGCCTTAAGCTCACTGAAAGAGAACGCGGCACTGCAGGACCTGGCGATGTCGCTCTTCGACCGCGATCACGACAATGCCACTCTCGCGCACCATTATCTCATGGTAGCAATGGACGACGCGACGTTCTTCAACAACAAACTGCGTAAGCTGGAGATCTCCAACCGTCTGCCACCTATCGTCAACGCGTACCAGCAACAGATACAGTCGCAGGACCGCGAGCAGCTCATATTCATCATCGCCGTCGTCATTCTCGCCGTGGGCACCTTCGTGCTGTACTTTTTCTCCCGACGGCGTAACGCGCAGCTGCATCTAAGCCAGAAGCTCCTGGAACATAAGAACGCGCAGATGCAGGCCGCCAACGGAAAGCTGCATGAGGCCAACGGGGAACTGTCACGCCTCAACGGGCTACTAAAGGAGTCGAACAGAAAACGGGAGGAATACCTCCGTATCTTCGTCGACATCTGTGCGTCGACCATGGACCGCATAAACAGCTACCGCAACCTGGTACGGCTGAAGATTAAGGCCAACCAGGTAAAAGACCTTCTGCGAACGATGAACTCGGACCGTATAGCGACGGCGGACCTGACAAAGTTCCAACTGCAGTTCGACAAGGCGTTCCTGGGCCTATACCCTGATTTCGTCAGTGAGCTGTCGAAGCTGATGGAACCGGGCTACAAGGTGGAACTGAACAAGGACGGCACGATGACCACGGGTCTGCGCATCTTCGCCTTCATCCGCCTTGGCGTCACCGAGAGCTCCGAGATAGCCACACTCCTCTCCTACTCTCCCCACACGATATACAACTACCGGTCGGCAATAAAGAGCCATGCCATCGACAAGGAGCACTTCGAGGATAATGTCCGCGAACTGTGCAAGCAGTAGCGTTATCTTGATCGACATTTCCCACAAAAACGTAATTTATAGCGGACGGCCCCTAACACTACCTAGCCGCGCCCTGCAAGCGGATGATACTTCACTGTAGCCCACAGGCTGCACTGTGTTCCGCCATCCATTTGCACTTGGAGGATGGGTATAAAGGTGATGGTGCCCGCCAATGTAGTGGTGGGAATAGTAAGAAATTACTGAGAGTAAGCCTCCGAGGCTGTAAGTTAACATATAATCCCTTTTGTTGTAAGCCAGTTATCTCGAGATTCTAACTCTGAACTTTTATTACAAAATCATGTCACGAAAATCCACCAATCTAGGTGTTAAAATCATTTAAAACATCAGGGAAGCGGCAACGATTTTTGGGTTGGTTTGTAAGTGTAGTACACTTTTTTGTAAAAGCATATGTTTTACCTCGTAAAAGGGGCACACTTACAACGCAAGTAAGCCTTACTTTTAGGCCAAAAATGGCCATTTTTCGACCCTTCAAAAATGGTCTTTTTAGTAACATGCTGGTAATCAACACAATACAAAATGGCCATTTTTGGCGTATTTGACACCGACATAGCTCTTCGTTCGGAATAATCGAAATACGAAGGGGTTAAATTGTCAGTTTGCTTTACATATTATCGGTTAGTGGCCAGCTTCCGCAGGGCCGATATTGACACAACTTGCCGTGGGCACTGTCAGCTTACCGAGCGGCAGCATAGCGTTGATAAGGCTCACGGAAGAGAACGACCGGAGGTCGGAAGGACGGATGTCGGCCTCACCGACGAGGCCTCTGTCGAGGAGGTATGCGCGCATCGTCCCCGCGAGGAGGGGTCTGCGTGGTGTCAGCCATTCCTCACCGTCGTAGAGGGCTATATTACTGTAGGACGTGTCGGTGAGCAGTCCGTTCCGCACTATTATCACGTCGTCGCAGTCACCACGTCGTTCAAGACATCCGGTGAGAGCTGTCCTGTCGGCATATTTATATGAATAGTCTATGTCGGCGTCAACAAGTTGCAGACTCTCCACCCTCTTGGGATGGTACGTTGTGATGACGACCGCCGAGGTGGTGGCAGAGTAGTCGACGTGAACTTTATACACGCCTGGGTATTCCCTTGCGTTGTTATTCTCCGACAGTTCATTTGCGTGCAGGATATCCGCGAGCGTTCTTTCGCCGGCATCGGGAAAGAAATGGCTCATCGCCTTACGGTAACTCTCCACCGTGACATGTGTGGCCACCATGCTGAGGTCGTTACGGATAAGGTCCACTATCGTGGCATGCTCCGCAGCCTCCTTCCGGCTGGCCATAAGGCGCGCGGCAGCATCGGGGGCATCGGCAGGAATGGTTTCTTTCATCGGACAACAGCTTATCTTACCACCGTTTATCTGCAAGAAGGTCTCAGGGGAAAAGCACACGAACTCATCTTTCGAACAAACCTTATACCGTGCAACGGAAGCTCGGTAGATGTCCCTTAGGGATAGGTTCGTCGCCACCTCCATACGACTGGTGAGGTTGACGAGATAACTGTCGCCACGACGGAGGTGGCGTTGCACGATGTCGAAGCGGCGGCGGTACGCTTCTTCCGTCTCTGCCTTCACGTCCCAAAGGATGTCTGCTGGCATTATTGTACTTTTCATCGCTTTGTCGTTGGAAAAGCCCTCAAAGTTGAAGAGCACTCCATCCGGAACATCATCGACCGTCCACACGCGGCAGTCGGTCATATCGTAATTGATGATAAAAACGAATGGGACGTTGTCCTTGCCCATAGCATTCATCATCTCAATAGCTTCATCCTTTAGCATCGTTTCCTTGTGTTTCTTTATTTTACGATTATCATCGCAGCGCAAGCGGTAAGCAGGGCGGCCATCACCCACCCCACTTGCCGGCGATAGGTAGTGAGGAAGCGGCTCATGGCAGCTCCGGCAATCAGCCACACGAGGTTTGCTCCCGGTCCGGCGACAAGCAACAGGGCCGCGACAATGAAAAGATCGGAAAGACGTGAGGAATAAGGCAGGACATAAATGGAGAAGACCATGAAATCGAAGATGATAATCTTCGCGTTGGTCAGTTGCACGATAAAACCTGTAAGGAAAGAGCACGAACGTTTCTTGCCGTCCTCCTTCCTCGTGGACCTCAGCATGTTCCATGCAAGCCAAAGGATATATGCCGCACCGAGGTATTTCACGTACCCGACATACTGCGACATTGCCGGTCCTACAAGATGGGTTATAACCGCCGCCATGCTTGCCGCCACGGAGAAGCCACAGAGCAGTCCCGTCCACATCACAAGAGAGCGGTGCCGTCCATACAGTATGGAGCATCCCATAGCATAGATATTCGCCGGTCCCGGCGTGAAACCCCACACAAGGATTAGCGCAAACAAAGAAGGAAGTAATCTCAGTGGCATGCTTATTGGTTCATTATTAGCCTCAATTCCGCAACCATACTAATAGTCTCAGGTCATTGCGGTCAAAATCGCCCAGAATGCGATTTCTCTTGTTCAAACTGGCTTTTTGCCATGTCCTA
>ONDK01000090.1 GCA_900316565.1 uncultured Prevotella sp.
CGTTTGTGTCATTTGTAATAATTCTTTAATTCTCTAATTCTTGATATTTTTCAGCGGTTTGCGACATTTTTTGAGGGCGGGGATAAACCCCGCCCCTACTGGATATGCGGCACCCTATATCACCTAAATATCCTTGCAATGCCATTAGAAACAGACTATGATGGCGAGGGCTGCCACGGCTCTGTATTCACGTTATACCCATAAAATAAAGTTTGGATTTAAATGAAAGAGCCCTTATGGGAGAAGGGAGTCGTTAAAGTAATGAGCAATGAGCAATGGGCATTTTACCTACATTGCTATTGCCCTCCGAGGCGTTCGAAGAACGTGATAACCTCCTCCCACGTCTTAAACTCATCAGAGCCGAAGGCTATGCCGGTGCCAAGGCTGCTGTCGGGAAGGTTTGCCGATATGAAATAGTCGCCATAGAGGAACTGCGGCTGGTTGGTGAAGATGATATGGTTCCATGCCGGAGCACTGATATACTGTTCTATCCACGTCTGTACCTTCGGCAAAAACTCGTGATCGTTGGTTGGTGCCGGCGCTACGAAGTAGACATTATAGTTCTCCAGCAGACTCTCGTAAGCCTTGTGAAGGCTCGACTTTGGCTTCCCATAGTCATCGGTGAGGGTATCCCAGTGTATGAACACCGTTGGACGCTCGCGTTCTTCCTGGCGGTCATCTATCCATCTGATTACAGGGAGGATATAATGGAACAGAACCTTGTCGTTGAGCCGGTGCTCGCCATGGAAGTGGATGGCCTGCGGATAATGTTCCAGAAACATGTCGTAGGTATGCACTACCGGGTCTTCATCGCCAAAGAGTCCGTACACCCGTTTCCTCTCTTCATCGGTCACGCCGCTGAAGCAGTGCGTCGTCATCTCCTTATACTCCTTCTGCAGAGCTTTGGTAACGATTACCTCCTGCACGCCGTCGGCACGTGGGTTTTGATAGGTCTGCTTTCCAAGCATGTTGTTCTGTAGGATGGTGTCGCCCATCTGGAATGCTGGGTTTACGCAGATACGGTCCACGCCGTAGAGCATCTCGGTGTACATGCCACCCATCGACGTTCCGATGACGAGGTCCGGTTTCTCCGTGTCTACCATCCTGTGCAGCAGGTCCATGGCTTCTTCGGGATGGATTGGCAAGTCGGGAGCTATGACGGTAGCTCCCGGCATCATGTCGCGCAGTATCTGCGCCGTATGTGTGCTGCCCGCCGACATAAAGCCGTGGACATACATTATTTTCTTTCCTTCAAACATAGTGATTGCAAAGTTACGGCAAATAGAGATAATACCAAAGGGAAACTGGATTTTTGTGTCCTTGTCAACACAATAAATACTCGTTGTAGGGAGTTCGATAGCAAAAACCCATTGACGGACAAGAAGTTTTATGTGAAATAAATTTGTAAAATGTTTGGAAGAACCACACAAACATAGTATCTTTGTCGACAAATAAAACATTTTAAGTGTTATAAAAGACACAAAGACAATCTCAACTATTCAGACAAAATCAAAAACTAATAAATCAAAAAATCACATATTTCTCAACTCAAAATTTACTGCTCGAAATAAGAACCTTCTAATCGCCGGGAGCATATTGATCGTGTTCTGGTATGATTTGATAAGCAGCCAGCGGCTCAGTGGAAAGGATATGGAACGATATTCGTGCCTATATCGGCATAAACTACTTGTAAAATTTGTACCGCTCGAAAAATATTGCGAACTTTGCGTTATGAATTTTTGCGAGTACATTCTCATTTGGAAAGCATAAGGATAAAGATATGGAAGCAAAGGAACTTTACGAGATTTACAAGAAACACCCTGTGGTAACCACCGACAGCCGTGATTGTCCTAAGGACAGCATATTTGTCGCTCTGAAAGGTGCGTCGTTCGATGGTAATAAGTTTGCCGCTATGGCCCTGGAGAAAGGTTGCAGCTATGCTATTGTTGACGAGAAAGAATATGCCGTCGATGGCGACGATAGATATATCCTTGTCGATGATGCCCTTGTGGCATTCAAGGAACTGGCCCGCGAGCACCGTCGTCAGTTCGACATACCGGTCATCGGCATCACCGGCACAAACGGTAAGACCACAACCAAGGAACTTATCTCTGCCGTGCTGGCCGAGAAATACAATGTCATGCACACCGAAGGCAACTTCAACAATGATGTCGGCGTGCCAAAGACTTTGCTCCGTCTGCGTCCGGAACATGAGATCGCCGTTGTCGAGATGGGTGCTTCACATCCCGGCGACATCAAAAAGCTGATAGACTATGTGGAGCCGACATGCGGAATGATTACCAATGTCGGACGCGCGCACCTGCAGGGCTTCGGCTCTTTCGAGGGCGTGAAGAGAACGAAAGGTGAGCTCTACGATTTCATCAAAGCCCATGACGGACTAATCTTCCTCAACGAGAGCAATGCCGACTTGGTGGAGATGGCCGGCGACCGGGAGATGCCGCGTATAGAGACTTATGGCCGCGACGGTGAAGGCAGCATAACGGGACATGTCGTGAGCTGTGCACCTTTCCTGAAGTTCTCTTGGCGCAGGAAAGGCTCAGAGGGAGAGTGTGAGGTACAGACCCATCTTATAGGCGCTTACAATATCGACAATATGCTCGCGGCTATTGCCATCGGATTGCACTTCGGTGTCGACATTGAAAAGATAAACCATGCCCTGGAGTCGTACATGCCAAGCAATGACCGTAGCGAGCTCACCGTTACGGAACACAACCATCTCGTCGTCGATGCATATAATGCCAATCCGTCATCGATGGCTGCCGCACTGGAGAACTTTAAGCTGATGGACGTGCCGTCGAAGATGGCTATCCTCGGCGATATGCGTGAGCTGGGAGAGTATAGCGATGTGGAGCACCAGAAGGTCGTCGACAAGCTGAAGGAATATAATATAAATAATGTGTGGCTCGTAGGACCGGAGTTTGCCAAGACCAAGACCGACTTCCGTAAGTTCCAGAATGTCGATGAGGTCAAGGCGGAGATAGCGCGCCAGCAGCCGCAGGGACATTATATCCTCATCAAGGGCAGCAACGGCATACGCCTCTTCGAGCTTCCGGAACTGCTGTAGACCGTTGCCACACTCGTATATAAGCGCCTGTTCCGCCAGTTCACTGGTGGAACAGGCGGTATTGAGCTTTATACGGTAAATTCCAACATCTCGGAGGCTTATCTTCACTAATAGTCATGAGTGGCTCATAGCCTTGGAGATCTACCTTATACTAATAGTCACGAGAGGCTCATAGCCTCGTAGATCTGCCTTATACTAATAGTCATGAGTGGCTCATAGCCTCGGAGGCTGGTTCTCAGTAACCCCAGGCTAAGCGAGCGAAGCGAGCGCAGCCTGGGGTAAACCAAGCGGCGTTCCGTCTCTCATTGCCTAGGTGTCGGGCGGCTGCAGGGTGCGGCCCTTGTGGCCGTCCGCAAACTATGGCACA
>ONDK01000068.1 GCA_900316565.1 uncultured Prevotella sp.
CAGCACCATAGCTCCATGGGGAGCTAAAGTCTGTACGTGACTATTTTCCAAAAACTTATTCCCGATTCAGGGTGACGCATTGACGAAGGAGAATTTTGATGCACCCCCTTTTTTTATTATAGCTATAGTATCTGTAGTCTTGTGCAGGGAATGATTCCAAGTTCGAGAAAAGACAGAACCTCTTGGTTATTAATCACTTCCACAGCATCTCGTACATTATCTTTGCTGCGTTTTCCGGCGCCACTTCTGTGCCGAGTCGGTCCGCGACAAGCTTGTAGCCGTCGAGCATTTTCTCCCTTCCGGGATGGCCGGGGAGTATGTTGTAGAGCTCGTTGGCGATGTTGTAGACCTTGAATCTGTCGGCAAGCAGCTCCGGGACGACCTCTCTGTCGGCGATAAGGTTCACAAGAGAGATGTAGTCGACCTTGATGATGTGGTTGAAAGCGAACCTGATGAGCTTCGGAACGGGTGTCTCATAGCAGACAACCTGCGGGACATTAAACAGAGCGGTCTCCAAAGTGGCCGTTCCACTGGTAACAAGGGCGGCGGTGGAGTGGGTGAGGAGCTGATAGGTCTCATCGGTAACGGTCCTTATGCGGGTGCCTTTTATGAACTTGTCGTAGTAGATGTCCTCTACGGCAGGGGCACAGGCAAGTATCAGCTGATAGTCGCTGAACCTTTTCGCAGCCTCAATCATCGCCGGGAGATTGTCTTTTATCTCCTGTTTGCGGCTTCCCGCCAGTAGGGCAATGATAGGGCGACCGTCGAAATCGTGGCGCCCCAGGAACTCCTCGCGTGTCTCCTTATACTCACTTTGGAAGTTGTGGACCTCCTCAGCAGTGGGATTTCCGACATAGTGGATAGGGTAGTGGTGCCGCTTCTCGTAGAAGTCGACCTCGAAGGGGAGTATGGAGAACATCTCGTTGACATCCCGTTTTATAGCCTTTATGCGCCATTCCTTCCATGCCCATATCTTAGGAGAGATGTAGTAGAAGACGCGTATGTTGGTCTTGGCGTGAAGAAACTTCGCTATACTGAGGTTGAAGTCGGCATAGTCTACAAGGATGACCACGTCGGGCTTCCATGCTACGATATCCTCCTTGCACATCTTCATGTTGCCCAATATCTTGTGGAGATGCAACAAAACCGGAACGAACCCCATGTAGGCCAAATCGCGAATATGCCGAACACACGTTCCTCCGACAGCCGACATGCGGTCGCCGCCGAAGTAGCGGAACTCAGCTATCGGGTCTACCTCTTTCAGGGCCTGCATGAGCCTCGAGGCATGCAGGTCTCCACTTGCCTCACCTGCTATTAGATAGTATCTCATACGCTTACATTATACAACTTACGGAAATAAAATATATTAACGGAAAAAGTTCTTGAGCAAGGTGCGACGGACCCCCCATCCCTGCATTGGCGGAAGTCGCTTGTATTTCACTTGCGAATAACATAATTCCGTAATTTCATATACTTCCGGGACTTTAGCTACATTATATAAAGTCGGGATTAGGACCTCTAAAAGTCGCTTGTCTCCCAGTCCTTCATCTTCTCTATCTGCTCGAAATCGGTAACGTCGATACGTGTCGGAGTGACAGAGATATATTTGTGCTTCAAGGCCCACTGGTCGTTGTCGGTGGCGTTGGGCTCGTCGTCGCGGTACTCACCCACCATCCAGTAGTAGTCGAAGCCACGCGGATGACGACGCTTGACGACCTCGTTTATCCAACTGCCGAAGCCCATGCGGCATACCTTCAGACCGTTGAACCTCTCCTTTTGCGGGTCTATCTTCGGGAAGTTGACGTTCAGGCACACCCCCTTTGGCAGTCCGTCACTGAGCACGCGCCTGACAATCCTACGGACAGGCACGCGCAGATAGCTTAAGTCGGCGTTCTCGTCATAGTCGCAACTCGACAAGGCTATCGATGGGATGTATTTCATACAGCCTTCGAGCGCCACGCCCATCGTGCCACTGTAGTGGTTGTTCACCGAGGAGTTGTCGCCGTGGTTGATGCCACCGAGTATCATGTCAGGACGCCGGTCCTTGCAGAGCTGGTCGAGGGCTATCTTCACACAGTCGACAGGAGTGCCGGTGCACGACCACACCTCCGTGCCAGGGATGTTGTGCCTCTGCTTCAGCCGCAGATAGTTTACGGCCGAGAAAGCACAGGAGAAACCTGAGCGTGCCGCCTCGGGAGCGCACACCAGAATGTCGGCAAAGTCACTGAGGAACGACACCAGTGTTCTGATGCCATTGGAATGGTAACCGTCGTCGTTTGATATAAGTATAAATGGTTTCATATTTTCTTTGCAAAAGTACGAAAAAAGGTTTATAAATAATGCATTCTCGAATAAAATATGTACCTTTGCGCAATAAACCTCATAGGTTAAAGGACCAACTTAAGCTTGAATTACATTAACTCTCAGCAGTATTAAGGATATACTTGTTATTTGAAAAAGAATAAAGAAATGGGAAAAATAATTGCATTGGCTAATCAGAAAGGTGGTGTCGGTAAGACGACAACAACCATAAACCTTGCAGCATCGTTGGCAACACTGGAGAAGACCGTGCTCGTCGTCGATGCGGATCCGCAGGCAAACGCCAGCAGTGGACTGGGCGTTGACATTAAGGATGTCGACTGTTCCATCTACGAGTGCATCATCGACCATGCCGATATTCACGACGCTATATATGAGACCGATATTGAAGGTCTCGACATTGTGCCCAGCCACATCGACCTTGTAGGCGCGGAGATAGAGATGTTGAACCTTGACAACCGTGAGAAGGTGCTCAGTAAGATACTCGAGCCTATCCGTGGCGACTACGACTTCGTGCTTATCGACTGCAGCCCTTCACTCGGTCTTATCACTGTCAATGCCCTTACGGCAGCCGATTCGGTTATCATTCCGGTGCAGTGTGAGTATTTCGCCCTTGAAGGAATAAGCAAGCTGCTCAACACCATCAAGATTATCAAGACCAAACTCAACCCGAAGCTGGAGATAGAAGGCTTCCTGCTGACGATGTATGACCAGCGTCTCCGCCTCGCAAGGCAGATATACGACGAGGTGAAGCGCCATTTCCAGGAACTCGTCTTCAAGACGGTGATACAGAGAAACGTAAAACTCTCTGAGGCACCGAGCCATGGTCTGCCGGCAATCCTCTACGATGCCGAGTCGACAGGAGCAAAGAACCACCTCGCCTTGGCGAAGGAGATAATCGACAAGAACAATTAATAACACCCGCATTATAAACAGAACAAGCAGTGGCAGTACACAAGAAATATAACCGTAACGCAAAGACCAACGCCCTGGGCAGAGGCCTTGATGCACTAATATCTACCGACGACGTACATACGGAGGGCAGCAGTACAATCAATGAGATAGCCATAGACCAGATAGAGCCTAATCCCAACCAGCCGCGGCGTGAGTTCGACCCCGTAGCCCTTGAGGAACTGGCCAACTCTATAAAGCAACTTGGCATCGTACAGCCTATCACCCTGCGGCAGATAGCCGAGAACCGCTTCCAGATTATCGCCGGCGAGCGCCGTTGGCGTGCCTCACAGCTGGCAGGACTGAAGGCTATTCCTGCATACATACGCACCATCGACGATGAGAATGTCATGGAGATGGCCCTTGTGGAGAACATACAGCGTGAGGACCTCAATGCCATAGAGATAGCACTGGCCTATGAACAGCTGCTCCAGAAGAGTGGGATGACACAGGAGAAGGTGGCCGCCCAGGTGGGAAAGAGCCGTGCCGCCGTGGCCAACTACCTCCGTCTGCTGAAGCTTCCGGCACAGGTGCAGATGGCATTGCAGAAAAAGGAGATAGACATGGGACATGCCCGTGCCCTTCTCTCCCTCGACTCTCCGTCGTTGCAGCTCAAGCTCTTCCACGAGATACAGAAGAATGGCTACTCCGTCCGTAAGGTGGAGGAACTGTGCCAGCAGCTCAACAACGGTGAGGATATCCAGTCGGCGAAGAAGAACCTTAAGGCAAAGGCAAACTTGCCGAAGGAGTTCGACGACCTGAAGAAGCGCCTCTCCGATTTCTTCGACACGAAGGTCCAGATGACCTGCTCTCCCACAGGCAAGGGAAAAATCAGCATCCCCTTTGCCAACGAGGAAGACCTGGAGCACATTATGAATATACTCGATAAGCTAAAATAAAGGTATGGGGTAATGGAGTATGGCTGGCGGAAGCCTCTCCCCAGCCGTCTTCCTTAGGCCTCTTCAACAACTCAAGTCCTTTTAAAATACACACATAGCATGACAAGGCGAATTACCATCAATTTTGTCCGCAGGCTGTTGCTCATTATCGCAACGGTTGCGACAACTTTGTCTGCTTCCGCACAATATACTGACAGCATCCGCGCTGCCCATAACGACAGTGTGCGCATCGTCTATCCGGACGGCAGCAAGGTCGTTCTTGCTCCAAGCACACGCCGCTCGCGTCCGGCTCCTTCGCCCCTGGCACCCATCAGTGAGACCGACTCCATGGACGCATCAATCGAAAACGCATTATCCAAAGATAAGAAGACCTCCGGCAAAGATGTCCTGAGGCCGGAGACGCAGTCATCATCCCTTGCGAAGATAAAGGAGAAGGCCGCCCGTCGCGACTGGTCTACATGGCGCCCGGACCCTAAGCGGGCTCTGTGGCTGGCACTGGTGATACCTGGTGGCGGACAGATTTACAACCGTAAGTACTGGAAGCTGCCTATCTTCTATGGTGGCTTCGTGGGGTGTATATACGCGATAACGTGGAACAACCAGATGTATCACGACTATGCCCAGGCATATATGGACATCATGGACAACAACCCCGATACCAAGAGCTACGAACAGTTCATGCATTTTGGCAATCAGATAACCGATGAGAACCGCACCCGCTATCAGGAGCTCTTTCGAAAGCGTAAGAACCGCTACCGCCGTTGGCGTGATTTGGCCTCGTTCGTTACCATTGCCGTCTATGCGGTGTCGGTCATCGACGCCTATGTCGACGCCTCCCTCTCCGACTTCGATATCAGCCGGGACCTCTCCCTTCATATAGCGCCACGCGTGCTCAACAACGGACAGTCGATCAACCCACTGCAGTCCTCGGCCATCGGCATCGGGGCGGCGCTGAAGTTTTAGCCCGTATGCGCCGGGAGCGTTTACCCTCATCCCTCTTTTAACCTATAATCCATAAAGCATATATGAACGACGAATATAAAACTCCGGGAAATAACGAAGCAGCAGAGAACAAAATGGTCGACGATGCCTTCCAGCATCTCCTCGACACATATCTCGCTTCGCGTCATCGTAAGAAAGTCGACATCATAACAAAGGCTTTCCACTTTGCACGTCAGGCCCATAAGGGAGTGCGCCGTCTCTCCGGTGAGCCTTACATCATGCACCCTATAGCCGTGGCACAGATTGCGTGCGAGGAGATGGGACTGGGCTCTACGAGCATTTGTGCGGCTTTGTTGCACGATGTGGTCGAGGACACCGATTATACCATTGAGGACATAGAGAACATTTTCGGCAAGAAGATAGCGCAGATTGTCGACGGACTGACAAAGATAAGCGGTGGCATCTTCGGAGAACAGGCCTCGGCGCAGGCGGAGAACTTCAAGAAACTCCTGCTGACTATGAGCGATGATATCCGCGTCATACTTATAAAGATTTGCGACCGGCTTCACAATATGCGAACCCTTGCCTCACAGCCTGCCAATAAGCAGTATAAGATTGCCGGTGAGACATTGTATATCTACGCTCCACTTGCCAACCGACTGGGACTCAATAAGATAAAGACAGAACTGGAGAACCTTAGCTTCAAGTTCGAGCACCCCGACGCCTATGCTGCTATAGAGCGTAAGCTGGCTACGACACAGATGCAGCGCGACACACTTTTCAAGGAGTTTACGGATCCTATTCGGGCCTCGCTCGATAAGATGGGTTTCCATTATGAGATAAAGGCACGCGTGAAAAGCCCGTATTCCATCTGGTCGAAGATGCAGAAAAAGCATGTTACGTTTGAGGAAATCTATGATATCCTCGCCGTGAGGATTATATTTGTGCCGAAGGAGCGAAAGGATGAAATCAACGAATGTTTCCAGATTTATGTTGCCATAAGTCAGATTTACAAGAGCCATCCCGACCGTCTGCGCGACTGGCTGAACCATCCTAAGGCCAACGGATACCAGGCCTTGCACGTCACCCTGATGTCGAAGCAGGGACAGTGGATAGAGGTGCAGATACGGTCCGACCGCATGGACGAGATTGCCGAGCAGGGTTTTGCCGCCCATTGGAAATATAAGGAGGGTGGGGAGTACACTGAGGACGAGGGAGAACTCAACGACTGGCTGAGTACCATTAAGGAAATCCTCGACGACCCGCAGCCCGATGCCATGGACTTCCTCGATGCCATTAAGCTCAATCTCTTCGCTTCGGAGATATTCGTGTTTACGCCAAAGGGTGAAATCAAGACGATGCCGGCGGGATGTACGGCCCTCGACTTTGCCTTTCAGATACACACCTTCCTCGGAAGCCATTGCATTGGAGCGAAGGTCAACCATAAGCTCGTGCCGCTGAGCCATAAGCTGCAGAGCGGCGACCAGGTGGAGATACTCTCCTCGCCGGCACAACATGTGCAGCCGTCATGGATAAACTTCGTGACCACGGCAAAGGCAAAGTCGAAGATACAGTCCATACTGCATAAGGAGAGGCGTGAGATACAACGGCAGGGTGAGGAGGCACTGCGCCACTGGCTTGATGACAACGGCATAGAGTACAACAACTCCGTTGTAGACCGTATCTGCGACCTCCATGACCTTCAGAAACATGAGAGCCTTTTCTTCGCCCTTGGCGACAAGAGTATCATCCTTGGCGACCACGACCTCGCTGAACTGCGGAAAGAACAGCGTTCTGCCAGCCGTGTGTCAGGGTGGAAACGCCTCGTGCCTTTTATCGGCAAGGAAAAGAAATCGGAGAAAAAGGAGGACGAGAAAATTGAGAAACTCGTCGTCGGCGAGAAGTTCGACAAGAAACGCGCTGTGATCATCAGCGAGGATACCATCGGGAAGTTTGTCTTCCCACATTGCTGTCATCCAATCCCCGGCGACGACATCCTCGGTTATATCGACAATCAGAACCATATCGAGATACATAAACGCGCTTGTCCGGTGGCGTCAAAGCTTAAGGCCAGCTATGGCAACCGCCTTGTCGACGCACGGTGGAGTATGCACAAGCAGCTCTTCTTCGACGCTATAATCGAGATACGCGGCATCGATAGGAAGGGCCTTCTCCGCGACGTGTCCGACATCCTCTCCGACCAGCTCGGAATAAATATCCACAAGCTGACTATAGGCTCCGACAACGGTATCTTCGACGGAAGCATCGAACTGCGTGTCCACGACCGCGACGAGGTGAGTATTATCATAGAAAACTTAAAGAAAGTCAAGGATTTACAGGAAGTCAACCAGATAATGTGATATGCTCTCTCACCCTATAGATACTGAATCAAACAAACTTAAAAACTATAGAAAATGAAACAACTACTTATTTTACTGATGTGCCTTTCTGCCGTCGTCAGCGTATCAGCGCGCGGCAAGTATGACAATACGGATACCATTACTGTGGCCCGCGACGGCAGTGGCGAGTTCCGGAATGTCAGTGAGGCAGTGGAGGCTTGCAGGGCCTTTATGGAGTACAAGAAGGTTATCTATGTCAAGAACGGTACTTACAAGGAGAAGGTCGTTGTCCCGTCATGGCTCACAAACATAGAGATAGTAGGTGAGGACCGCGACAAGACCGTCATCACTTACGATGACCATGCCAACATAAATCTTCCTGGGACGACACATCACATGGGTACTTTCCGCTCATACACCGTAAAAGTGGAGGGTACGAACATCACTTTCAAGAACATCACCATCGAGAACAATGCTCCAAAGTTGGGGCAGGCCGTTGCCCTACATACCGAAGGCGACCGCCTCGTGTTTATAAATTGCCGTATCCTTGGCAATCAGGACACTATCTATACCGGCACTCCCGGCACTCGTCTTTACTTCCTCGACTGTTTCATTAATGGCACGACGGACTTTATATTCGGTCCGTCGGTGGCATGGTTCGAGAACTGCGAGCTGCAGAGCCGTTCCAACTCGTATGTTACTGCAGCATCAACACCTAAGGACCAGAAGTTCGGATACATTTTCAATCACTGCCGCCTGACCGCAGAGCCCGGTGTGACGAAGGTCTTCCTCGGCCGCCCGTGGCGTGCGTATGCCTACACTCTCTTCAAGGAGTGTACTCTTGGCAGTCATATCGTTCCTGAAGGCTGGCACAACTGGGTCGACTATCACGATCCCGCAAAGGAAGGTATCGTCAGATATATGGAGTACAAAAACAATGGGCCGGGCTCTGACACGAAGGCACGCGTCGCCTGGTCGCACCAGCTGACTAAGAAGGAAGCGGCTGCCATCACTCCTGCCACTGTCTTTGGCGATGTCTCTTGGTTGCCGAAGTAAGGAAGCCTCCCCAAGCCCCTCCGAATGGAGGGGATGTTAGATACATTTAAACGCTAGGGTAATGTCCTAGCCGTATTTGCTGTTTCGGCCGGTTCACTTATATGGTTCGTTTCCGACAGTAAAATATCAATAAGTATAGAAAGTTATCCTCAAAGATAGTTCTGAGGAACCCAATGTAGAATTCTCTGTGGAATCCAATGTAGGTTGCTCTGCGGAACCCAATTTAGATCGGCTTGCCGAACCCAATGTAGGGGTGGGGTTTATCCCCATCCTCCATGTGTAATTGGTTTGCGGAACCCAATTTAGATCGGCTTGCGGAACCCAATGTAGGGGTGGGGTTTATCCCCATCCTCCAAAGTCGGAGCACTCCATCTCCCCTAAAAGGGAGACAAAGAAATCACCTTTAAACCCTTGGAGGATGGGGATAAACCCCACCCCTACATTGGCGAAAGTCGCTTGTTTACCCTTGGCAGTGTTGTGGCTGAATGTTGTATCCTTACTTAGGATTAAGGCTTACAAGTTTAACCCTTAAGCTCATGAAGGTGAGATACCAACAGATTCCTCCCTCTCATCGAGCCTATTAAAAGTGTAAAGATGAACAGGACATTACACCTGTTGTATATAATGTCTTATCAGAAAAATATGTAAATAAAATTCAAACAAGAGCTTTTTAAATTTATCCTTGTAACCCATTGTAGCTCTGCGGGTTGCATTTTCCGTACACTTGCGTTCTATTTTCCGTATACTTTTTTGTAAAAGGGGCACATTTACGATGTATTTTCCGTACACTTAGAACGTAAGTGTACTACACCTATTTTCGTGTAAATATTTTTGATAATATATCAAATGTTTCTAGGGCTCTTCGCCCTTGTGATCGTCCGTCATAAACTCATTAAATTGTAAAGACTGTCATGGCTGTCTATGTTTATCGAGTCATAAACTTATTATTATGATGTTCAATTCCCCTCTCCTACATTGGCATAAGTCGGTTATATTCCATATAATCCACGCTATTAAGTAACTTCAGAAATAGGGTGTTCAATATGAAGTTCCCACTCTTTCGGCGGATATCCGCTTGCAGGGTGCGGCCCTTGTGGCCGTCCGAATAAAAAGGAAAATATATTC
>ONDK01000069.1 GCA_900316565.1 uncultured Prevotella sp.
CATGGTGCAGAACGATGTCCTCGACACGGCAAAGATGGAAGGCCTTGAAGAGGGACATGCCAAGGGTCTTGAAGAGGGACATGCCAAGGGTCTTGAAGAAGGACGAGTAAAGGGCCTCGAAGAAGGTCATGCCAAGGGTCTTGAAGAAGGACGTGCCAAGGGTCTTGAAGAAGGTCGTGTTAAGGGCCTTGAAGAAGGACGTGCCAAGGGCCTTGAAGAAGGTCATGCCAAGGGTCTTGAAGAAGGACGTGCCAAGGGTCGTACCGAAGGTCTCGAAGAAGGTCGTGCCGAAGAAAAGAAATCCCTAGTTCGGAAGATGAAGGCAATGGGTATGGCACCAGAGGCGATAGCACAGATAACAGGGTTCACTAAGGAAGAGATAGCCTCAATATAGGTTCTTACGTGATGCCTCTCTAGTCATTCTCTTTGTTGCCATAGATAGTCTATTTATCCTATTTACTCCTAAGTATAGCCTATTTGGGAACAACCCTATGCTAAAACGTAAAAATATTGTATCTTTGCAGGTTCAAAGAAAGTGTATATATAATGTATGATATTTGCAGCATAGGACATATCACGCACGACAGGATTGTTACACCGGAGAGAACGGTGAACATGTCTGGCGGCACATCATTCTATATGGCTGAAGGCATCAGCCATCTGCCTCGGAAGGTCTCCTTCCAACTTGTCACGAAGGTCGGCGATGACCAGCTCCGTGAGGTGGAGAGGATAAAGGCCGGCGGTGTCGACACCGTATGCTACCACAGCCGTCGGACGGTGGTCTTCGAGAACAGCTACGGCACGGACTCCAACAACCGTACGCAGCGTGTGCTGGCCACGGCCGACGCGTTTACCCTTGACGACATACGTCCCCTCGACGCAAAGGTCTTCCACCTTGGCAGTCTGCTGGCCGACGACTTCCCGCCGGAGGTTGTAGAGGCTCTAGCCTCGAAAGGACGTGTCTCGATAGACGTGCAGGGCTATCTCCGGAAGGTCGTCGGCGAGAGGGTTATTGCCGTCGACTTCAAGGACAAGGACCGTATCCTTGCCTGTACCGACATCCTGAAGCTCAATGAACACGAGATGTTTACCATCGACGGCGACAACGACGCACGTGCCGTCGCCCGCCACCTTGCCGCCTCAGGAGTCAGCGAGGTGGTGATTACGTTGGGCAGCTACGGCTCGCTTATCTATGCCGGCGGACGCTACCACGAGATACCTGCATACCGTCCTGAGTGTGTCGTCGACACGACGGGCTGCGGCGACACCTTCTCCACCGGTTATCTCTACTGCCGTGCCCTCGGTGCCGATGCGGGGGATGCCGGACGCTATGCCGCGGCGATGTGTACGCTTAAAATCGAGCACTCCGGACCGTTCGACAAGACGGAGGACGACATCCTGAAGGTTATAAGGGAGAGAGAATAAGATAATGAGAAACAACAAGCCAAAGATAACAAGCAGGAACTATCTCCTGCCATTCATACTGGTGACGTCGCTGTTCTTCCTGTGGGGGTTTGCACGCGCCATCCTCGACGTGCTCAACAAGCACTTCCAGAACTCACTCGACATCACGATGACACAGTCGTCGCTCGTTCAGGTGACGACATACCTCGGATATTTCCTTATGGCCATACCGGCGGGGTGGTTCATCAACAGACATGGCTACCGCCACGGCGTCATCTTCGGACTGACGCTCTTCGGCATTGGAGCCCTGCTGTTCATCCCCGGTGCTGAGGCCGCCACGTTCTACGCCTATCTCGGCGCCCTGTTCATCATTGGCTGTGGACTGGTCTTCCTGGAGACGTCGGCAAACCCGTATGTCACGGAACTCGGCGCACCGGAGACCGCCACGGCACGCCTGAACCTCTCGCAGTCGTTCAACGGTCTCGGCTCGCTGTCGGCGACGCTGCTCATAGGTCAGTTCCTCTTCGACGGAACAGACAACGGCGGAAACATCGTTATACCGTATACCGTCCTGGGCATCGTCGTCCTGGGCATCGCCGTGGTCTTCTCGCGTGTCAGCCTGCCGGAGATAAAGCACCAAAAGACAGAGGAGGAACTGCGCAACGAGAAGGAGACACGTATCATACAGCTCTTCCGACATCATCCGATGTTTGCCTTCGGGCTTTTCACCCTTCTGGCCTACGAGATTGCGGAGATAAGCATCAACAGCTATTTCATAAACTATGTCACCGGTGAGGGCTGGATGAACGACAACATGGCATCCATCGTCCTCACCTGCTGTCTGGCTTTCTTCATGGTGGGACGCTTCGCCGGCAGCTGGATAATGCGGACGGTGAGGGCCGAGCACATGCTCTTCATCTGTGCGGCAGGAAGCGTGGCGTGCATCGGCATCGTCATGCTCGATGTGGGCCGTCTCTCTATGGTGGCGCTGGTGGGCAACTATGTCTTTGAGGCTATCATGTTCCCAACAATTTTCTCACTGGCTCTGCGTGGCCTTGGCAACCTCACCAAGAGTGCGTCGTCGCTGCTGATGATGACACCTATCGGCGGATGCGGTTTCCTGCTCATGACCCTCATAGCCGACAGCACCGGTATGCTCTCCCTGCCATTCATCATACCTTTCCTGGGATATTTTATCGTACTGCTGTTTGCGTCGGAGCTGTCGAGGAGAGCCTAAAAGCCCATCAAAAGCCTGGCAGCCCCACAGAATGAAAGAAGCCTCCCCAAGCCCCTCCGAATGGAGGGGATGTTGAATACATTTAAACGCTAATGTGCTGCGCCGTAAAGAAATTACATTGGATTCTATCAGTTTGTATGGAGCGGGTGTAGCCAGTGTAACGCTAACGGCCTCCGCCAATGTAGGGGTGGGGTTTATCCCCATCCTCATAGCGTGGTCCCACCAATTGTTCATATCATCTGCCGGGTGTTAGGATGGGGATAAACCCCACCCCTACTGGGTTACGCATCACCGTTTACATTGGGTTACGCATCACCGTTTACATTGGGTTACGCATCACCGTTTACATTCCGTTATTCCGACCTCTTGAGTAACTAAAACTGACACCCAAACAAATATATATAAAAAAAGCCGCAGGCCGGCCTGACGCGCAGCTTGCAGCTTTTTTATTTTTATGTATAAATAAATATTTTACACTTTTTTGTCGCCGTTCAGCTTAGAGGCTGCGGTCGAGACGGTTGTAACCGTACTTAGCAACAGGGCCAAGCTCCTCCTCGATACGGATGAGCTGGTTGTACTTAGCCATACGGTCTGTGCGGCTCATAGAACCAGTCTTGATCTGACCACTGTTGGTAGCGACAGCGATGTCGGCGATAGTGGTGTCCTCAGTCTCACCGCTGCGGTGAGAAGTTACGGTGTTGTAGCCGTGACGGTGAGCCATCTCGATAGCCTCGAGAGTCTCGGTGAGGGAACCGATCTGGTTGACCTTGATAAGGATAGCGTTAGCAACGTGCATCTTGATACCCTTCTCCAGGAACTTGGTGTTGGTAACGAAGAGGTCATCACCTACGAGCTGTACCTTGTCGCCAAGAGCAGCTGTAAGCTTCTGCCAGCCCTCCCAGTCGTTCTCGTCGAGACCGTCCTCGATGGAAGCGATAGGATACTTGTTGCAGAGTTCCTCGAGGTACTTGATCTGGCCCTCGTCGTCGAGTTCCTTGCCGTTAGGATCCTTAGGCATGCCGTTGGTGAGCTGCTTGTAGTTGTAGTACCACTTGCCGTCCTTCTGGTAAGCGAACTCAGAGCTTGCGCAGTCCATAGCGATGGTAACGTCCTTACCCGGCTCGTAACCAGCGTCCTTGACAGCCTGGCAGATGCTCTCCAGAGCGTCGTCGATGCCGTTGAGCTCAGGAGCGTAACCACCCTCGTCACCTACAGCTGTAGAGAGGCCGCGCTTCTTCAGCAGCTTGCCCAGAGCGTGGAAGACCTCAGCGCCGCAGCGGATAGCCTCTTTCTCAGAAGCGAAGTTACGCGGCTGGATCATGAACTCCTGGAAAGCGATAGGAGCTGAAGAGTGAGCACCACCATTGATGATGTTCATCATAGGAACAGGCAGTGTGTAAGTGTTTGCACCACCGATATAACGATACAGAGGAATGTTAAGAGCGTTAGCGGCAGCGTGTGCTACGGCCAGAGAAACACCGAGGATGGCGTTTGCGCCGAGCTTGCTCTTTGTAGGAGTGCCGTCGAGTTCGAGCATCTTGTAGTCGATGGCGCGCTGCTCAAGTACGTTCCAGCCCTTAAGTGCAGGAGCGATAACATCGTTCACGTTGGCAACAGCCTTGAGGACACCCTTTCCACCGAAACGGTTCTTGTCGCCGTCGCGGAGCTCGAGAGCCTCGTTCTCGCCGGTAGATGCGCCTGACGGAACGCTGGCACGGCCCATAACGCCGTTGTCGAGGGTTACTTCTACTTCAACTGTCGGATTGCCGCGTGAATCCAGGATCTCGCGTGCATGTACTTTCTCAATCTGCATAATTTTGTTTTTTATTAAAAGTTGATATAAGTTTATACTTTTGTGTGTACTTGACGACAAATAGGGAGGTGCGCCGATAGTCGCTATTTTTCCAATTGCAAAAGTAATGCCATAAACTCAAACTCGCAAATTTATTTGGATCTAAAACTCGCTATTTAGATTTTTTAGCTATTCTTCACCGATGTTACACTTGATTGAAATTAGCAATTAGCAATGAGCAATGGGCAATGGGCAATGAGTAAAATGAGTAATGAGCAGTGAGCAATGAGTAATGAGCAATGAGCAGTGATTTAGATGACGGGCGTTTGTATCCGGTTTTAAAAAACGGAGCTGCGGAACCCAATGTAGGGGTGGGGTTTATCCCCATCCTCCAAGCGCAACAATGATTTACAGCCTGGGGCAAAGTAAGCGGCGTTCCGCCTCCCCTTGCCTAGGTGTCGGGCGGCTGCTGGGTGCGGTTAGACAGGGTTAGGGGCCGTCCGTCAAGGATATGCTTATTTGTTGGCGGACGGCCCCTAACCCTACCTAGCCGCGCCCTGCAGCCGGATACAAACGCCCGTAATCTAAATTCCTGAACCTTGCTCCTTGCTTATTGCTTAATAGCGTGAATTATGTTAATATAAGCAACTTATGCCAATGTAGGGGTGGGGTTTATCCACATCCTACCATCCGGCAGATGATATGAACAATTGGTGGGACCACGCTAGGAGGATGGGGATAAACCCCACCCCTACATTGGCGTAGGCCTTATCGGTACACTGGCTGCACCCGCTCCATACAAACCGATGGAATCCAATGTATTTTCTTTGCTGTGCAGCCCACTAGCGTTTAAATGTATTCAACATCCCCTCAATTCGGAGGGGCTTGGGGAGGTTTTTTTTCATTTCATCGACTCCCCGATGAACGACAGCGGCAGGATGTCCTTGACAGAGCTGATGACGTATACACCGTCGGTGCCGTAGAGTAGTATTCGGATAGGCCGGTGGTAGCGGTCCTCTATCTCCGTCATGACCTGGCGGCAGGAGCCGCAGGGCACTATGGGCTCGCGTGTTAGTCCGTGGCTGTTGCTTGCCGCTATAGCCAGAGTGTCTATGGGCTGGTCCGGGTGCTGTGCCTGAGCGGCGAAGATGGCTGTGCGTTCAGCGCAGAGTCCCGACGGGAAGGCTGCGTTCTCCTGGTTGGCACCGGTGATGACGGTGCCGTCGGCGAGGCGCAAGGCTGCTCCCACGGCGAAATGGCTGTATGGAGAATACGAATTCAGCGTTGCGCCCTGTGCAGCGGTGAGGAGGGTCTGGTCCTCCTCCGACAGCTCCTGCGGCTGGCAGAAGCCGATGGTGATGTTGAGGTCGATATGTTTCATAGTCGTTCTGTTTTAGGTGATGGTCAACGGTATTCGTAGCACCCTATGTCGGGTCTGTCGTCGCGCTTGAGGCCGTCGTGGTCGGTTAGACTCCAAGGGGAGGGGAGGGGCGTCCCAGCGTCGATGGCCGGTGAGCGCTTCGAGAGATGGAAGTCGTAGTATTGCTTGTCGGCATCTATCTTCATGAAATGCTTCTCACCCGTAACGGCGGCGGTGTCCTTGATATTCTCGAAGGCCACACTTGTGAAGCGTGTCGAGTCGGCTGTCGTCGGCTTCGGCGTCCTGATGATGCAGTGGTCGAAGACGTATTCCGCCTTGCCCTCCTCACTGATGTCGCCCATGAGGACGTCGTCGGCGTAACCCGTTATCAGCGAGTTGTAGACGCTGATGTCCAGTGGACTGTCGTTGCCGCCGGCGGTGTTGGCGAAACGCAGTGCCGCCCCGCGGTTGGCGTCGAAGGGATAGAACTGTGCCAGCGTGCAGTGGCGCAGTGTGGCACGACCGCCATAGAATGCCGCGCAGTCGTGTAGCGTGTTCGTTATCTGACAGTTCCACAGGTCCACGACGCTGCACACGGTGATGATGCCGTAGCCCTGGCAGTTGTGTATCGTGGTGTTGTATGCCTTCAGCTTCGTGCGGTCTAAGGCCGAGGAGTCGCACATGATACCGTTGTATGCCGAGTGCAGGTCGGTGTAGTCAAGGCTGTTGTCGTACGACGACTCGTGGAACCTGATGCCCTGCCACTGTCCCGGCACACGGTCGTAGGGCAGGTAGTCGAACATCCGGTCTATGCGGTCGCCGCGCAGCACGACATTCTTCTCATCTGTGCCAGTGGTCTTAAGACATCCGTAGACATCGATGCCGGCACGCTGTCCGAAGTATAGCGTCGTCCCCTCGGCCACGGTGAGCGTAGCCCCGGAGTCCACCTTCAGTCCCTGCTGTAGTATTATCGGCTTGTCGCCCTGCGTTATCGTCGTGTCGTGGGAAATCTCTAATACATTATTATATATGTCCGCATCCCAGGAGTACCCTCGGATGTTGACCTTCTGCTCCACGCCGCTCTCGAGTGTGAAGACGAGGTCGTCGTCGATGAGCTGCGGTCCTTTCCGGTTGTTGTCGGGTGCAGTCAGTTCCACGAAGACACGTATGGAGTCCTTGTCGCGTATCTCTATCTCTGAGGTCTGGTAGCCCTGTGAGCCGCCGAGGTATATTCCGTCGACGTTGACGCGCAGCCCTGTCTGGTTGCCGCTCTTCAGTCTGACGCTCTGGCAGCGTATGCCGTCGCCTGAGTTGTTGTATACCCAGAAGGTGCGTGTGGTGCTGGGCACGCGTGAGAACACGGTGTCGAGCTTGACGGTGTCGGTGGAGAACGTCAGGGTGTTGCCCACCGAGGTCGAGAACGTGTCGTCGTCGGTGCAGGCTGCGAGAATGGCCGCGAGGGCGATTATTATGATTGTAGCGTATTTCTTCATTAAGGTTATAACGGAGAATGGGAAGAAATATTGTGTGGGGAGGCGCACTGTTATGCTGTCATTTATTTTCTACATCGTCGTCATTTTCTACAAATTGGTTTGCAAATTGTTCTGTAGAAACAACATCTATATCTTTGCAGAATTTATAATGTTTTGTATTGCTTGTTACTATAGTTGTACATCCACCTGCTTTGGCACATTCATATTGCAACACGTCTTCAAAGTCAGGGGCTACAACATTATAAGCATGCTGTAACTGCTCGCTATCCATAGGAAGGATAGTTAGATAACGGGTATATTCCTCTAATATTTGTTTCATTTTTTGTATGGTACTACCTTTCTTGAGGATGTAGGCCATATTAGCTACCGAAAGTATTGAAAGACATCCTTCAATTTCTTCGTATTCACATGCAGAGAGAATGGCACTTGCGGCAATGCCATTCTCTCCCCGTGCTAATGCAGAGTCGAGCAATACATTGGTATCAAGAAATATTCTCTTCATTTGCTCAGAATGTATTTCAGGCGGTCATCGCTTTTCACGTCTTGTGGATTTATTTTTACACTGCCCATGAGCTTCTTCATTCTTGGGGATAGACGATATTTCTTGTTACCGGTTGTCGCATGTTGTTGATGCACCGACATCGACATCTGGGATGTTCTTTCCGCCAGCCATCTCCAGTTGTCAGCTGTTAAAGACAATCCCTGCAGATATGTCCATAAGTTGTTCATTGAGATTGCGTTCATAATATATTCCTTTCATTAATCTTTTTGCAAAAATAGGATTTTTCTTTGAACAATCCAACTTTTATTCTTGTTTTTTTTGCTAATTTGCCATAAAGTGTAACTAACCCATATGGGCTTAAAGGTTAAACTAGTGAGCCTTTATCCTAAATTAGGGTACAACTTCAGTAAACGGCGCTGCCAAGGATACAACAGACTCTCGCCAATGTATGGGTGGGGTTTATCCCCATCCTCCAAGGGCAACAGTGATTTACAGCCTCGAGGCTGTGAGGTATCCCTTTATCGCGTGGTGTCTGACGGCTGCAGGGTGCGGCTAGGTAGGGTTAGGGGCCGTCCGCCCCCCCAAAAAACATATGTACTAGTTTGCGGACGGCCCCTAACCCTACCTAGCCGCGCCCTGCAGCCGTCGGTCAGACGCGGATATTTAATTTAACGATTGCAGGCGTCGGTCAGACACGGATATTTTATTTGGCGTTAGTATGATATAGCCATCAAAAACATGTAAATATATTTCAAACCCCGGTCCTTAAAATTACTCTTTGTAACCCACTGCTGGTCAATGGATTGTAAATGTAGTACATTTGCGTTCTATTTTCCGCATACTTTTTTGTAAAAGGGGCACTTTTACGATGTATTTTCCGTACACTTACAATGCAAGTGTACTACACTTGTTTTGATGTAAATATTTTTCTAAATTTTATATACTCGTCATAACACAACACTCATAAAAGTAGACAAACGATTTCCTCCAATGTAGGGGTGGGGTTTATCCCCATCCTCCAAAGGCTTATAGGTAATTTCTTTTTCCACCTTTAGGAAAAGGCAGAGGGTTCTGCGCTTGGAGGATGGGGATAAACCCCACCCCTACATTGGGTGAAAGAGGTTTCCGTGGAGCGAGCGCATCCAGATAAGCAGATGTGGGATTACACCCAGTGCCTCGGAGGCACACTTTCAGTAACCCCAGACTAAGTGAGCGGAGCGAGCGCAGCCTGGGGACAGATGAAAGAATAGTTTCCACCCAGTGCCTCGGAGAGGAAGTACAAGCGAATGTAATCCGCTTGCAGGGTACGGTCAGACTCCAAACGCTAAATAAAATATCCGTGTCAGACCGACGGCTG
>ONDK01000086.1 GCA_900316565.1 uncultured Prevotella sp.
GCGTCCCGCGTCACAAAACCATATAACCTTGCAAGAAACAATCGCGACGCGAGACGCGTCGCCTCCTACATGGCTTTGTAAGGTGGGTGTCTCTATGACTAATACAGGAGGTGGGGATTTTTTTTGTTAATTGTTTGGCTGATTGCATTTTTCTTTGTAATTTTGCAGCCCGTTGAGCATTATGCTTTAACGTCCTGATGAAGGAAACATTTTAAACATTATAAAGTAAACAAAAAATGAAAAAAGGTATCCATCCAGAAAACTATCGTCCCGTCGTGTTCAAGGACATGTCCAACGGCGATATGTTCCTTACAAAGTCTACAGCAAAGACTACAGAAACTGTAGAGTTTGAAGGCGAGACTTACCCAGTAGTGAAGGTCGAAATCTCAAGCTCCTCTCACCCATTCTATACAGGTAAGAGCAAGCTTGTCGATACAGCAGGTCGCGTTGACCGCTTCATGAGCCGTTACGGTAAGCTGAAGAAGTAATCTTTCCTTTTGAGAGGTTGCTCTTCTTTACGATAGCGAAACCTTTTCAACAAGAAGATATTTCATAACTTTAATGCGGTCAGGCGTAGTTGCATATGCGCTTGTCCGCATTTTCTGTTTATATAAAAGTATAATGGCATATTCTTTCGGATGTAGATACGTGATGTCCTTGTACTTCTGAAACAATATAAATCCCATCTTATGAAGGAAACAAGAAACATGATTAGGACGCTGACCGCAATGATGCTGGTCATGTTTATCGCGGCCATCGTCTCATGCTCCGGTTCTGATGATGAAGGCGGCACTACAGGACCCGTTGTGCCCGCAGCAAAGAACGTCAACTCAAACCTTTCCAACGCCAATCCCGTTGTCCACCGTCTGGAGTTCCCACGGCTGAAGGGCGGACAGAGCACAGTCATAACCCATTTCGACAATGGAGAGGTCAACTACAGCGTGGAATGGGATACCGTGAAGCGGTCGAACCGCTGGTCAGCGTATGAGATATACTCCTCTAACCACGTGAAGCGAGTGGAAAGGTATCAGTCTGACACCAATCAGTATCCTACGGACCCCAATTTCCACTGCTCCACGGCATGGACATCACAAAACGACCCGTTCTGGCGCTCCGGATATGACCACGGACATCTCTGTCCTTCCGCGGACAGGCTGAACACCAGTATTTCAAACTACCAGACGTTCTATCTGACGAATATGATGCCGCAGGTCAATGGTTTCAACGCCGGAGTATGGGCCACCATGGAGTCGTGGGTGCGCAATCAGATTAAGGTGGGCTCACGCGACACGCTCTATGTCGTCAAGGGCGGTACCATCGACAATCCGTCGCAGTATCTCCCGCAGAAGGTCCATGGCATGATTATCCCGAAATATTATTATATGGCCGTGCTGCTTAAGAATGCTACCGGCTACCGTGCCATGGGCTTCAAGGTAGAGCATAAGGAAAGCCGCGATACCAATCTGGCGAAGTATGTCGTCAACATCGACAAACTGGAGGACTTTACCGGCATCGACTTCTTCTGTAATCTTCCCGACGATATCGAGAACCATGTGGAAGGTCTGCCGCTTGAGAATGTCCTCCGCGCCTGGGGCTTCAAATAGCTTGGGAAATGACGCTGCCGATATGATAATCATTGTTCGGGAATGACGTTCACTTAAGCAGCAGGACCATATATCCAATGAAGACCAGAACGAGAACGGCACCCTCCCATCGTTCTATCTTAAGCTTAGTGAAGGAGAAGAGCCAGAGGAGTATCATCGCCACGACCATCACCGAGAGGTCCAAGGGTGTGATACCCTTGATGTCGAGAGGATAGATGACGCCGGTGGTACCGAGTATGAACAGAATATTGAAGACATTGGAGCCAAGGACGTTGCCGATGGCAATGCCGCTGTTGCCCTTCGTCGCCGACACCACACTCGTGGCCAGCTCCGGGAATGATGTTCCCATTGCCACTATCGTCAGACCGATGATTGCCGGGTCCACACCGAGTGATGAGGCGAGCTCTGAGGCCGCATTGACGAACACCGTGCTGCCGCCGATAAGGCAGACCAGTCCCACGATAATCCACACCGCCGACATCAGTCGGCTCATAGGCTTTTTCTCTGCCGGCGTCTCCTCACTGTTCTTTCCCGACCGTGCCTCACGGAGCGTGATGACCATGAAGATGATAAAGAAAGCCAGCATTATGGCGGCATCATACCACTGTATCTTTCCGTCGAACCCACAGAGCAGAACCAGCAGCACCGATGAGACCAGCGCGAAAGGAATGTCCTTCCTTACCGTCTGTGGCAGGATACTTATCGGTGCCACGAGGGCTGCCGCTCCGACGATGAGCAGAGCGTTGAAGATATTCGACCCAACGACATTACCCACGGCCATGCCCGGCTGATGGTTCAGTGCCGAGACAAGGCTGGAGCAGAACTCCGGCATGCTTGTTCCAAAAGCCACGATGGTAAGTCCGATAACTATCTGGGGCACGCCAAGACGCTGAGCCACCGCCACCGCACCGTCGGTGAGTCTGTCGGCACCCCACAGCACAAGTGCTATGCCTGCAATAATGAGAATAATGTTCAATATCATGATAATATAATCTGTTGAACTCCACGTCTTATGGAGCGTGGAAGGATAATTGTTATTCCGAGTACAAAGATAATGAAAATTACATAACCTGACAACATAATATTCGTTATTTTCTCAGTTATCCGGCACGGGATATACAAAGTAAAAGCCTGAGTGCTCACGCATTCAGGCTTTTACATCGAAAAAATCTAACAATCACACAATTAATATCGAAATAACACCTATTTTTTCAGTAAAAGAAAACTCAATCCGTGCCGGTAATATTAACCGACCTCAATGCTGCGGGACATCTTCTGCTCCTGCTTTCCAATCTTAGGCAGAACGACTGTCAGTACTCCGTTGTTGACGCGTGCGGCAATCTTGTCGCGGTCGACATCGTCCGGCAGGATAAGAGTCTGCTCGTATTTAGAATAAGAGAACTCGCGACGGAGATAATGGGCGTTCTTCTCACTTTCGTTTTCCTCCTTCTTCTCCATCTTGATTGTCAGGTCGCCGTCGACATTGATGTTAACGTCGAAGTCCTCCTTGCTGAGACCTGGGGCAGCGAGTTCTACTGTATATTCTTTTTCGCTCTCCAGCACGTTGATTGCCGGAGCCGTGGCATTTGCCTTTGTCATATTTGCGTTGTTGAGAAAGTCGTTGAAGACTTCTGGTAACCAATTGTTTCTGTACATCATATTATATATTTTTTTGTTTACACCCTTTAAAATGCAAGTAATGTACCAAATAAAAAACATGCCATAATGACATCGTTTTATGTCATTATGGCATTAATCTGCGTTTTATCAAATATCAAATGATATGTTATTTCGGTTCAAAGGTCTGGTAGATAATAAACTCGCCGTCGCTTTTGATGGTGAACTCATTGCCCGTGGCCTCGTTCAGTGTCCCCTGCCACAGTTCTGAATAGGTATATGGGTTCCATCGGAAGCCGATGCCCTCCAGATGCTTGCAGCTGACGTTGAAGATGCTTACCTGCTGCCTTGGAAACGACTCGAATGTCGCCGTGTCCTTTGCAGGTGTGAACCATCCATAATCGGTTATCAGTGTCGGACGGATGCCTAGTTCACGGAGATAGAACGCCATCAGAGAGATGTTTCCCAGCGTGTGGTCCTCGCGCTTGCCGGTAGCCCCTACGTAGGCGACGGTCTTCGGATGGTAGTTCTCTATGGCAAAGCGCGTTGCCTTGGTGAGGTCGTTGTATTCCTGCTCGCTGATATGGTGCCATATCGCGTGGTAGCGCTCCATAAGAGTAGGGGAGAGGCTGTCGCCGTCGCCGACGACTGCTGCCGGGGTTAGCTGATGTTCCTCCGTCTGCCGGCTGTTATATTCGACAATCTCCTCCAGGGCACTGTCGCAGACAATGAGCGGACGAGTCTTCGTCAGTATGCCCTTTGCCGCCGTTCCCCTTGGGAAGTCCCCGGCGGCAAGGATTACAGCGTCAAACTCACTGTTCTCATCTATCAATGTATGTCTCTCCATTCTGTTCTACGATAGCTCGTTTTCTTCTATCCTACTTCTATATAACTAATCAGTGCCATCCGTTACCTTGAGCCCAGATTGAGCTTGCTCATTCTGTAGGCGAAGAATCTTTGCTTGAAGCTTTTTAATTC
>ONDK01000070.1 GCA_900316565.1 uncultured Prevotella sp.
AGAGTGCTTTTCAAGCTTTTTGGGACACCCATATTAAAGTACACTAATATTGATTATCAATGCGTTACAAACCTATCTCCAAAAAGTGACGAAGACAGGTGTTGTAGAAATAAGTTTTTTTTGGGGGGGGAGTGGTGCAAAAAAATCCGTTTCCACAGGACTGTGGGAACGGACTTCTCCTTTTGTATTTGTGCTTCTATTGGTTGTTAGAGTTTATATGATTATGAAAAAAGTTTTCTCTGTTTATATGTTGTTGTTTATGAGTATCTCAGCAACTGTCCCTTACGGACTACAGTGAAGCGTCCGAAATGGTTCAGACGGCATAGCGTCTCTACGCTCACACCGCATTTCTCCGCGACGTTTTCCAGTGATTCGCCAGCTTCCACCTTATAATAGCGCATCTGAGGTGCCTTGCTTGGCTGTTCGCTGCGTGGAGCCTGCGGTATCTTGTGGCGTACAGTCTGATGCAGCTGAGCCATGCTGCCGTGGTGTATCTCTCCATTGCCCTGTATGTTCTCGCGTGAATAGCCGCGACTTGCCGCTTTTCCGCGTGCTGCCGTAGCCATCTCCGACTCGTTATCTACTGTTGATGCGTGATAGGTATAGAAGTCGCCGGTAACATCCTGGTTCGGGAAGTCGAACATCAGTGCTGGGTTGAGTGCCACTCCGCAGAGACGTGTCTCGAAGTGGAGGTGAGAACCTGTGGAGCGTCCCGTGTTTCCTCCGAGGCCTATAGGCTCGCCGGCGTGGACGTACTGGTTCTCAGTAACGATTTGTTTCGACAGATGGCCGTAGATGGTCTCCAAACCGTTGTTATGACGTATGACAATGTATTTTCCGTATCCTGCAGCTTCATAGTCGACGATGCGCACCTTGCCGGAGAAAGCGGCGCGGATGGTGTCGCCAATATATACCTTTATATCCAGTCCCTTGTGCCAGCGACCCCATCGGCGTCCGAAGTTGCTTGTTACGACGCGGCTTGGCGTTGGCATGCAGAAACCACGGAGGTCTATCTTGTAGGCGCTTGGCATCGGCGTTGCCTTGTGGGCGTACCGGTTCTCCCATGT
Organism: uncultured Prevotella sp.; assembly: GCA_900316565.1. GTDB lineage: Bacteria > Bacteroidota > Bacteroidia > Bacteroidales > Bacteroidaceae > Prevotella. The sequence goes on from ONDK01000070.1 coordinate 1,068, forward strand.
GGGATAAAGGTCTGATGATGGGTTCTCCATGTTCTCGCGGTGACGGAGACTTTCGAATACTATGGTGTCGGCAGCCGAACTGCGGCGGTCTACAGGGGCCTGACGCGCGAGCAGGTCTTGTGCTGCGGACGGGATGGCAGTAAGAGCCAACAATGATGCTATTGCGATACTTCTTATCTTGTTTATAATCATAACTTATCGTTTGGTTGTCAGAGGGCGTCTGGGAAAATACTTAGGTGCTATTCCCATACAAAATTCCAACGGAACTGGTCCTTATTGTTGTCCAAATAGCCAATGCTGAGCAAGACAAAAGATCACGCATTTGTTATTTGTACATTGCAAAGGTAGCAAAAATATTACGAAATGATTACACCGTTAACGTATTTTATTGCAGTTTTAACACAAAACGTGTGCGCCAACAATGTATTGAAAATGCGTTTATATATATTTATTTATCGTCGTTTCACGATGTTTTCAATTGCTTTATGTCAAGAAATCGCAGCCCAATTAATATTAGTATTTCTTAACACTTTAAGTCTGTCCCATAGCAGTTTGTATTCAGCCTTATTGCATTCCGGGTCATCGTCGATAATCTTCTGTGCCTCGTCGCGTGCCAGTTGCACTATCTGACCGTCGCGTGCTATGTCGGCTATCTTCAGGTCGAATGCTATTCCGCTCTGCTGGGTGCCTTCGAGGTCGCCAGGACCGCGCAGCTTTAGGTCGGCCTCCGCAATCTGGAAACCGTCATTAGTGTCGCACATGATGTCGATGCGCCGTTTTGTCTCCTTTGTCAGCTTATGGTTGGTGACAAGGATGCAATAGCTCTGCTCCGCTCCGCGTCCCACACGTCCACGAAGCTGGTGCAACTGGCTCAGACCGAAGCGCTGTGCGTCGAGGATAACCATTACGGAGGCGTTGGGGACGTTGACGCCAACCTCTATAACGGTGGTGGCGACGAGTATCTGTGTGTCGCCATTGACGAACTTATCCATCTCGGCCTCCTTTTCCTTGTCCTTCATCTTGCCGTGGACCTTGCTGAGGTGGAACTCAGGGAAGACCTCCAGCAGTGCCTCATAGCCCTGCTCAAGGTTCTTGAGGTCGCTCTTCTCGCTTTCCTTTATCACCGGGAAGACGATATAGACCTGACGGCCGCGGTGTATCTGGTCGCGGATACCCTGATAGAGACTTGTCATCTGGTCGTCGTATTTATGTATTGTGGCTATCGGCTTGCGTCCCGGCGGCAGTTCGTCGATGACGCTCACGTCGAGGTCGCCGTAGATGGTCATGGCCAGCGTCCGTGGTATTGGCGTGGCTGTCATGACAAGGATATGCGGCGGGTTCTCACTCTTGGTCCATAGCCGTGCCCTCTGTGCCACTCCAAAGCGGTGCTGCTCGTCGATGACGGCCAGTCCGAGACGGCGGAACTGCACGTTGTCCTCGATGATGGCATGCGTTCCGACGAGGATATGCGTCTCTCCACTGATGAGACTGTCGAGGACAGCCTGACGCCGTTTGCCCTTGACGATGCCCGTGAGGAGCTCCACACGGATGTGCATGCCGCTGAGAAACGCCCTTATCGTCTGCAGATGCTGCTCGGCGAGAATCTCTGTCGGCGCCATGATGCAGGCCTGAAAGCCGTTGTCGATGGCTATGAGCATCGACATCAGGGCTACGAGGGTCTTTCCCGAGCCCACATCTCCCTGAAGCAGACGGTTCATCTGCTGTCCTGATTTCATGTCGGCACGGATCTCGTGCATGACACGCTTCTGTGCACCGGTAAGCTCAAACTTAAGGTTATGCTTGTAGAACCAGTTGAACTGGTCGCCGACATGGCTGAAGATATATCCCCGGTATTTCCTTCTGTGGTCGGAGGCGTAGCGCAGAATGTTGAGCTGTACATAGAAAAGCTCCTCGAACTTCAGCCGCATCTTGGCCTTGCTGACATCATCGGCGGTCTTCGGATAATGTATTTTTCGAAAGGCCTCGTCGCGGCTTATGAGGTGCAGCCGTCCGGTGATGAACTGTGGCAGCGTCTCTTCCAGCGATACTGTCATCTTGGCGATGAGCGTCTTTGTCATGCGCTCCACGGCACGCGACGTCAGCCCTGCCTTTTTCATCTTCTCCGTGGTGATATAATATGGCTGCATGCCCATGTCGTTGAGCTCTATCTTGTCGGCCTCGTCCATCTCCGGATGGGAGAACTGTATGCGGCCGTTGAACAGCCCCGGTTTGCCGAAGACCACGTAGCGGGTATGTGGATGGAGGTTGTCGCGCACATATTTTGTACTGTTGAACCAGACGAGCTCACAGACCGCCGTACCGTCGGAGAACCGTGCGACAAGCCGTTTCTTCCGCGGTCCTATCATCGTCTCGTCGAAGCTCAGCACCTCACCGACGACCTGTACGAATGCCATGTCGGGCGTCAGCTCGCGGATAGTGTAGACGTGGGTGCGGTCCACATATTTATAAGGGTAGTACTCCAACAGGTCGCCGAAGGAGTTGATGCCAAGCTCCTTGCTCAGTATCTCCTTGCGTCTCGGTCCTACGCCCGGCAGGAATTTTATGTCTTGTTGGAGAAAATCGTACATTATATATTAATGATAACCCTAAGATATATTAATGATAACCTGGTAGCCTCTCCCGATGATGGGAGAGGACTGTTACTCTTCGGACTCCTTTCTGATGATGGCTTCGGCAATCGTCAGGTCGAAGGGAGTGGTAATCTTTATGTTCTCGCGGTTGCCCTCGACGATGGAGACCTTGCAGCCGAGGCTCTCTATGACGCTGGAGTCGTCGGTGAACTGTGAACGGTCGGGCTGGTTGAACGCCTGCCGTGCCAGGGTGATGTCGAAGACCTGCGGAGTCTGAACCTCACGATACAACGACCGGTCCACGTTGAAGCCGCCACCACGTGGGTCTATATGCCGCAGGGTGCTCGTTACGGGTACGACGGGAATGGCCGTGTACTCCTCCTCCGCCATCTCTATGCACCGCCTTATCGTGTCGTGAGAGACAAACGGACGCACTCCGTCGTGGAAGCCTACAAGTCCTTCAGCGTCGTCGGGAATGAGCGCCAGTCCGTTCTTCGACGACTGGAAACGTGTTTCGCCACCGTCGGCAATCTCATGCGGTATGGTGAAATGATATTCCTCGCACAGCTTGTGCCAGTATTCCTGTTGCTCCTTCGGCAGGACGACAATAAGATGCATCTCGGGATCGTAGTCGTGGAACCTCTCCAGGGTCCGCATGAGTATCGGCTTGCCGTCGATCTTGAGGAACTGCTTCGGAATGTCGCTTCCCATCCGTGTGCCGTGGCCGCCGGCAACGATTATCATGTAGGTCATAAACTATTGTCTTTTCTCCATTAAGTGGGTGAACTGCATCTTGGTCTGTAACTCCTTGGCCTTCTCGTCGCCTACGAAGAACGACAGTATCTTATAAGCATAGGGCAGAGTAGCGGCAGGTCCCTCTCCCGTTATGATGTTTCCGTCGACGGTGTAGAGCTCAGCGGTATACTCTGCACCGGTCATATACTTCTCAAATCCCGGTGAGCAGGTGGCGCGCTTGCCGTTGAGGATACCCAGGGAGCCGAGGACCATCGGTGCGGCACAGATGGCTCCTACACGCTTTCCGCTCTCATATTGACGTAGTATGGCATTACGCACACCGTCGTGGGCGTTCAGGTTTGTGCTTCCTGGCATGCCGCCGGGCAGCAGGAGGATGTCAGCGTCGTCAAAGCGTCCTGCTTCTTCGAATGTGGTGTCGGCAAGGACGGTGATGCCATGTGAGGTCTCTACCTCGCGCTGTCCCGTTATGCTCACTGTGATGACCTCTACTCCGCCCCGGCGAAGTATGTCTACGGGTGCCAGACCCTCTATCTCCTCGAAACCGTTTGCAAGGAATTCATAAACTTTTGCCATGTCCTTTTTGTGTTTTATTAATTATAATCCGTAATTATAGTGCAAATCATTTTGAATTGTCTCCAAGATGTATTATCTTTGCACTTACTATCTCAAAACGCAAAGATACAGATAAATGTTGGTTTTCTGACCGTTTTGACGTAAAAAGATTATAAAAATCACTCTAATGATGGCTCAAGACCATATACGTTTTGCCATTTTCGGCAATGAATACTCGCCAAATGGCGCGGGAACGGTCATTGGAATTTTCAATGCTCTAAGGCATCATAATGCAGAATATTATGTAGACCGTCCTTACTACGACTACCTCACAGGCATACTTCATCTTGATATCGACCCGACGGGAGTCTTCGACGGATATGACTTCGATGTCGACTTCGCCATCTCCCTTGGTGGTGATGGCACTTTCCTGCGTGCCGCCAGTAGGGTGGGGAAGAAGAATGTCCCGGTCTTGGGTGTCAATATGGGCCATCTGGGCTTCCTCGCCGACATCGCTCCCGACGAGGCTGAGGCTGCCATCAATGACATCTTTGAAGGGAAATACCGTTTCGTGGAGCGTTCCGTCATTGAGGCGTCGACAGAAAACGAGCCGTTTCGTGGCAACCCGTATGCCCTCAACGAGGTGGCGGTGCTGAAACGCGACATTGCCTCGATGATATTGATACGCACAACGATAAACGGTGAGTATCTGACAACATACCAGGCCGACGGCCTTATTGTCTCCACACCGACGGGAAGCACGGCCTATTCGCTCTCTAATGGCGGTCCGATAATGGTTCCCTCGACTGATGTGCTGTGTCTGACACCAGTCGCCCCGCACTCTTTGAACGTACGGCCGATAGTCATTAACGACAATGTTACTGTGGAGCTGGAGGTGGAGAGTCGCTCGCATAACTTCCTGATAGCCGTCGACGGGCGTTCGGAGAAGATGCAGGAGGGCACAAAGGTAACGATACGCAAGGCCCCCTTCGTTATCCGTATCGTGAAACGTCTCAGCAAGCAGTACTACAAGAACCTCAGAGATAAGATGGGATGGGGACAGGGCGTCGTCCACCAGCCTCTCAAATGACGGAATTTATTTAGAACAATACATCCTTTTGAGGATTTATAATAAGACTTATGTTATTAAAGGACTTACTGAAGGTGCCACAGACAAAGTATACGGCAAGAGAAATCTTCCGTTGGCTTTGGCATGCCTGGAAGGGAAACCGCCTGCAGGCAGTGCTCAACGCCGTCATAGGACTTGTCTCGGTTGTCGTGTCCTTGTCGTCGGTCTGGGCCGTGCAGCATGCCATCGACGTGGCTTCCCATGCCACGGAAGGCAATATCTATTGGGCTGTTGCCATCATGGGTGGACTTATCCTCTGTGATTTCGCATTGAACATTGCCAGTGTCTGGGTGCAGAATATCCTTGGGGTGAAGGCTCAGAACAGAATGCAGCAGCAGATCCTCGACCGTCTTCTGCGTTCGGAGTGGCACGGTAAGGAGTCGCGGCATTCCGGTGACGTGCTCAATAGGCTGGAGTTCGACGTTAACAGCGTGGTGGTCTTCCTCACGCAGACCATCCCCGGCGCTCTGTCTACGTTGGCCTTGTTCCTCGGCGCGTTCATCTATCTGTGCAACCTCGACTGGCGTCTGGCCCTTGTCATCACCTTTATGATACCGCTCTTCGTCCTGGTGAGTAAGATTTATGTCCGGCAGATGCGCAACCTTACGCGCGAGGTGCGCAACCAGGACTCCAAGGTGCAGAGCGTCCTGCAGGAGACGGTGCAGAACCGTATGCTGATAAAGACCTTGGAAAGCGACAGTGCCGCCGTGCATAAGCTGGAGGGTACGCAGAGTGTCCTCCGCAGGAAGGTCGTGAAGCGTACCATCTTCTCGGTGTTCAGCAATCTTGTATTGAATTTTGGTTTCGCCTTGGGATACCTTGTGGCGTTCCTGTGGGCTGCGATACGTATGTCGGGTGGCGTACTGACCTTCGGACAGATGACGGCCTATCTCCAGCTGGTGAATAAGATACAGAGTCCTGCACGCCAGCTGACGAAGCTGGTGCCGGCATTCGTCGGTGTCTTCACCGCCGCTGAGCGTCTCATGGAGCTGGAGGAAGACCCTCTTGAGGAACAGGGCGACCCCATCGTGCTCGATGCACCTTGTGGAGTGCGGCTCAACAATATCAGTTATGCCTATACAGATGCCGATGAGGATGTCATACATAACCTTAACTTCGACTTCCGCCCGGGCTCCTGTACGGCTGTGCTCGGTGAGACCGGCGCCGGAAAGACGACGATCGTACGCATGATACTCGCACTGCTGAAACCACAAAAAGGCCGTGTGGAACTGTATAACGACAAGGAGTGCCGTGAGATGAGCCCCCGGATGCGTGCCAACCTCGTCTATGTGCCGCAGGGTAACACCCTCCTCAGTGGTACGATACGCGACAACCTACGTCTGGGAAAGCTTGATGCCACCGACGAGGAGATGCGTGCAGCCCTCCATAAGGCCTGTGCCGACTTCGTTATGGACCTTCCCGACGGCCTCGACACACAGTGCGCAGAGCAGGGCGGCGGTCTTTCCGAAGGACAGGCACAGCGTATCAGCATAGCACGCGCACTGCTCCGCGACCGTTCCATCATTCTCTTTGATGAGGCTACGTCGGCCCTTGACCCGGAGACGGAACGACATCTGTTGCAAAACCTTCTTAAGCATAACGACAAAACGATAATATTTATCACTCATCGTCTTGCTGTTGTCGACTATTGCGACCAGACATTGAAGATAGAGAAGCTTTGATTTTTCTTTTCACAAAACTTGCGTTTTAAAATAAAATGGACTAATTTTGCAACATGAGTGACAAGCTGCGACTGTAGCGGTGATATGTGACCATAGGAAATAGAAAGAACAACAGGCATGAAAAAGATAATATTGCTTTTATCGCTGGTGCTGATGTCGATGACAGTCAGTGCGCAGAGCGACTCGCTTGACGCGAAATACGGAAAGAATTTGTTGAAAGCCGGTAGCGTGGCTCCCGACTTTAAGTTGCTTACTGCCGACAAGAAGGAAATCAGTCTGTCTGATTTCAGAGGCTCTTATGTGGTGCTCGACTTCTGGGCTTCGTGGTGTCCCGACTGTCGGAAGGATATCCCTGAGATGAAAACGCTGTTCAATGAGTTCGGCGACCAAAAGGTTAGATTCGTCGGAATATCCTTCGACACCGACCGTGACGCATGGATAAACGCCTACTGGACCACATACAAGATGAATTGGACGCAGGTCAGTGAGCTGAAACGATGGAAGCACGGCACGACGATAGACCGCCTGTACCATGTCGACTGGATACCTACCATGTATCTCATCGATCCTGAGGGCAGAGTGGTCTTCGGAACAGTCGACATCAACCGTCTTCGTGAGGGCCTGCAGGAGCTCGCTCCGAAGACGCTGACCATGGAGGAAGTCGTGGCATTGTTCCCTGATGGCAAGGAAGGACTGGGAAAGTTCCTCGATGCCAACCGCTTCTATCCGCCAATATGCAGGAAATATAAGGCCACGGCACGTGTCGTCTGCCGCTTCACTACATCGTTCGACGGTAAGGTCAGCGGCGCACGGGTGGTCCGCGTAGAGGATTTCGTCATACAAAATACCAAGAAGTTCAACAAGCTCTCGCCTGAACGTCAGGCAGAGGTGTCGGAGAAGTGCCTTGCGGAGTTGAAGGATGAGGCTGTCCGTGAGGTGAACCGTATGCCGAACTGGAAACCGGCTACACATAACGGACGCCTGGTTCAGGCCCAGTATCTTATTCCGATAGAGTTCTAATCAGCACAATACATAACAGCGATTATTCCGCCTTGGCATTCTCCGGACATCGACTTGCCGGACATCACTGACGTGCCAGTGCAGGGAAGGGCTTCATGCCCTTCCTAAAACAATGTTCGGCCTATTTCTCTCGCGTTTGTGTCATTTGTAATAAATCTTTAATTCTCTAATTCTTGATATTTTTCAGCGGTTGGGACATTTTTTGAGGAAGGGCATGAAGCCCTTCCCTACACTGGATATGCGTCACCCTATATCACCTAAATATCCTTGCATTAATTGATTATCAACGGTGCTATTTTGTCTCAACAAAAAAATGACAAAGTCGGGAC
>ONDK01000051.1 GCA_900316565.1 uncultured Prevotella sp.
GAAGTTGAAACCATGCCACTCGCTATTTTCTTTTTATCAAGAATTTAAGAATGACAGCGTCGCTCCTGTATTCGTCATAGAATACCCTTGAAGCAATACCCACACAGAGACACGGAGCCACAGAGTATCAGCGACGGGGTACCTATTAATATAGAGTTCACAGCGACGGCTTCGCCGTAAAGAGTTCACATAGCGAGCTCACGCATAAGACACCGTATTCTCTTTAAGGCGAAGCCGTTTCTTTGCTCTGAGTCACGAGTTAGTCTCTGTGGCTCTGTGTCTCTGTGTGAGCCCTACAAAAATATCAAAGTACACTAATATTGACTATCAATGCGTTACAAGCCTATCTCCCAAAAGGGTAGAAGACAGGAAAAAATCTCTCATTCTCAAATTCTTGAGATAAAATAGTCAAAAAGACCTTTCACTGAACAGTTACCACCACAGAGAAAGAAAATTATACATGCTCCTTTAATCTTGCACACAGACTTTATGATTATTAATCTAGTATACACGTCGTTCTTGTGCAGGGTGCGGCTAGGTAGGGTTAGGGGCCGTCCGCCAACAATGACATGCAGAAATTATGGCGGACGGCCCCTAACCCTACCTAGCCGCACCCTGCACACGCCCGCGCAGCAAATCATTGATATTTGAATGGGTGAGATGTCTAGGGTTTAAATCCTTGTGAAATAACATTCCATCCGAGATATAGAACAGTTCTTGTCGGTATCGTGCCGAGCTTCTATAAGCCGTCTTTGACTTTTTTTTACAAAATCATGCCATAAAAATCAATCAATCTAGATGCTAAAATCTCTTAAACGGCAAGAAAATAACGGTGATTTGGCAGGAAAAAACAGGTTGGTTTGTAAGTGTAGTACACTTTTTTGTAAAAGCATAGGTTTTACCTCGTAAAAGTACTACACTTACAACGCAAGTAAGCCTTACTTTTAAGGCCAAAATGGCCATTTTTCGAGCCTTAAAAAACGGGCTTTGGGTAACGTATTGATAATCAAGGTAATACAAATTGGCCATTTTGGGCGTATTTGACAGCGTTATAGGTCGTCGTTCAGAATAATCGAAAAATGAAGGGGTTAAATTGTCAGTTTATTTTACATCTTGTTAATTAACAACGAGCATCCGGATAAAATTGTCATGCAGGATATCCGGTGCGTTGTATCCACTCTTTAGTTTCTTCTATTTTCGTCTTTTGACACCCCGCGTAGCCTCAGCCTCAAGGGGATTGTCGGGCCAATAGTGCTTGGGATAGCGGCGGCGCAGTTCCTTTCTCACCTCGAAGTAAGCATTCTGCCAGAAGCTGGCGAGGTCGGTTGTCAACTGGACGGGCTTGAACCCTGGGCTGAGCAGTTCCATAAGTACCGGCACACGTCCGCCGTCGACACACGGCGTGGCGGCAAGGCCGAAACATTCCTGCAGGCGGACACTGAGCACCGGGACATCGGAGCCCACACGATAGTCGACTTTCACCATGCTCCCCGATGGCACTCTGATACGTGCCGGTGCCAGCCTGTCAACGGTCTGCTGGGCATCAAAGGGAAGGATGCTCCACAGCACCTGGGCAAGGGGTATGCGGCGCAAGGCCGCCACAGTGGTAATAATGTGGCCGTCGGCATGAAGATAGAACGGGAGCCAGTCGGCGACCGTCGCCAGCAGATGGTCGGTAGAGATGTCGGGGAGTCCTAAGTCGGGATGCCACCGCGCCACAAGGGCCACACGTCTCTGCAGCATGCTCACTTCCTCATCCCAGTCGAGCAGGCTCTGTCCCTCGCGTGCCACGGCATCGCAGACTAAATCGGTGAGGAGCTTGTCATCAACGGTGGTCAGCGGACGACTCTCGATAACGAGCTGTCCTATGCGCAACTCACGACGGGCCACCACACCACCCTGATGTGTTATCCACGTGAGGTTATCGGTCCATGAAGCCATGGCCTCAACATCATCCTTTCCCACTGCTGCGGCAAGGAAGACGCGGCCGACACCACGGCCGCCGCCGTGCAGTGAGGCCACTGCTATCCACTCATATCCCGTAAGGCTGTCGGAGGCATCGAGCCGCACCGTAGCCCCTCCAGCCAGACGATAGGTACCATTATGGTCGACGGCCATGGCTATCCGCTCCGGATAAGCCGCTGCGACAAGTACTCCTATGTCTTCCGATCCAACAAAAGAATTATCACTACGCACATGTGCCATACGGCGGTATTCATCGGCCACACGGGCAACACGCGACCACGGTCCGAGACGGCCTCCACGACGGGCGTCCCTAAGGGCGGCAACACGCGGAAGGAGGTCGGCATGAACGTCATCGGCACTCATCACATCCTTCTCCTCAAGGATGGCGGCGATGTCGCAGGCCAACGCCTTACTGGCATCATCGGCGGCATGGACAATCATCTTCGCGATACGCGGATGGCAGGGCATAGCCTCCATGCGGCGGCCTAAGGCGGTGATGGTCCCTTTGTCGTCGATAGCACCGAGGAGACGCAGCTCTTCCGTGGCACGCCGCAACGACATCTCCGGTGGTGGCGTGAGCCAAGGCATAGTGGCAGGATGGGTCTCACCAAAGGCGGCAAGGGTGAGCACCATCGGAGTGAGGTCGGCATCGGAAATCTCCGGCCGGCGGTGTTCTTCCATCCGTGCGTCGGTGGCAAGGGTCCACAGACGATAGCATACACCGGGTGCCACACGGCCTGCGCGTCCCGTGCGCTGCATAGCCATGTCATGACTGATGCGAACCGTGACAAGATGGCTCAGCCCCGTGGCAGCATCATAAAGCAGCCTACGGCAATAGCCACTGTCGACGACAACACGCACGCCCTCGATGGTCAGCGAGGTCTCGGCGACGGGAGTGGCCAGCACAACCTTACGGCTTCCTGATGGCGACGCGGCAATGGCCTCCGCCTGCTTCTCCATGCTCATATTGCCATAGAGAGGACAGATGCGCGTAGGAGCAAGGCTGTCGCCTAAGAGAGCGGCGCAACGTTCTATGTCGCCCTGTCCGGGGAGGAAGGCGAGGATGTCGCCCTCATGACTGCTGTGGGCATGTACGACGGTGGTGGCCACAGCCTCAGCGATATTTTCTTTTGGAGTGTCTTCACTGGCCTGGACGACACGGACGGGGAACATACGTCCCTCACAGCTCACCTCCTTAGCACCAAGCTGCCGGCATAAGACCGTGGTGTCGATGGTAGCTGACATGACAACAACGTTAAGGTCAGGACGAAGGACGTCGCGTACCTGACGCACCATGCAAAGGGTGAGGTCGGACTGTATGCTGCGCTCATGGAACTCATCAAAGATAACGCAGTCCACACCGTCCAGAGTGGGGTCATCAGCAAGGCGACGGGCAAGGACGCCCTCGGTGACCACCTCTATACGGGTCATCGCCGACACCTTACGCTCAAACCGTATCTGATAGCCTACCGTCTGTCCTACCCTCTCACCAAGCATAGCTGCCATACGGGCGGCAACCTGGCGGGCGGCAATGCGGCGGGGTTCGAGCATCACAATGCGGCCGGACTGATGAGAGCGGAGGAGCGACAGTGGCAGCAATGTCGACTTACCGGCACCGGGAGGTGCCACGACAACGGCGGCATGGACGCTGCGCAAGGCCTCGGCAAGGCTGTCGGCAACGGTCACAGCCGGAAGACTGGTTGTGGCAAGCACCTTGCTCACCACTTTATTGAGTTCTGAAGTTATCATATCCCTGCAAAAGTAATAAAAATAAAAGAATTCACCAATAATATCCCTCACTGCTCATTGTTAATTATTAATTGCCAATTGCTCATTACTCATTATCCGTTGCTCATTACTCACTGCTCATTGCTAATTATTAACATCTCATTATCACCACGTTTCGACGATGATCAAAAGTAATTATTAGGATAATTGCCTTAAATGATTGGCCTGCAAAAGGGTTAGCGAGATAATGAAAAAAAGTTCAAAAAAAGGTCTCAGAACATTATGTCCGGTGAAATCTTTTTCTTAATTTTGCACACCGAAAGCAACAAAAAAGGAAAACTTTTTTAGATAGAGAAAACAAAAAGTTGACCAAAACGGGAAACTTTTTTCTTTTTCAAAATTAAAAAGTTATCCAAAACTAACAAGATTACTAAGCACACATATATAATTAGCAACTGGAAATGATACAAGTAAGGAAGCGTGACGGCAAGGTCGTGCCGTTTGATTTGGAAAAGATAAAGACAGCTATATTGAAAGACTTGAAGGCCATCGGTCATGAGGGCGACATCGAGGCTACGGCAAAGAAGTATGCCGACGAGGTGTTCGAGCTCTGCGAGCAGAAGTACCTGCCGCAGACAAGCATCTTCGACATTGAGAACATTCAGGACACCGTAGTACAGGTGCTCTCACGCGAGGGTGAGCTGCGTGCCGTCATCGCCTACTGCGAGTACCGCTACCAGCATAAGCTGGAACGCGAGCAGAGGGTGAAGAAGGCCTACGAGGACAAGCTCATGGCAAAGAATGTCGTCAACCAGAACGCCAACATCGACGAGTATTCCGGTGGCGGCCGCAGCGGTGAGGCAGCAAACGTGTACGAGAAACAATATGCCCTCGACCACTGCATGAGCGAGAAGGCACGCCGAAACCATGAGAACAATGAGATTTACATCCATGACCTTAATAAATATGCCATCGGCTTCCACAACTGTCTGAGCATCCCCTTCGACGACCTCCTCGCAAAGGGTTTCCACACACGCCAGGGCGACGTGCGTCCGGCAGGAAGCCTGAACACGGCCTTCCAGCTTGTGGCCGTCATCTTCCAGCTTCAGAGCCTCGACCAGTTCGGCGGAGTATCTGCCACACACCTCGACTGGACCATGGTGCCTTATTTCCGCAAGTCGTTCATGAAGCACTATATCGACCTGTGGGCGAAGGACCAGAAGGAGTATGAGTCATCGGACTGCGTAGCACTCTACGACCAGACTTATACCGACGCGACGGGTGTCGTCCGTTCGGCATACGACAAATGGACCGATGGCGTAAAGAAGAAGTTCTTCGAGAAGACAGGACTGACAAAGGACGACTTCAAGTTATCGAACAAGGCCGGCCTCGACGCACGTTACTACAACAGTGCTCTCAGCGATACCATCCAGGAGCTCCACCAGGCCGTGGAGGCTATGTACCATAACCTCAACACCCTTCAGAGCCGCAGCGGGGACCAGTTGCCATTCACATCGGTCAACTACGGCACATGCACCGAGGAGGAAGGACGCCTCGTCACACGCGCACTGCTTCTCGGCTCGCTCGAAGGCATCGGCTTCCATCATAACACCCCGATATTCCCATGCGGTATCTTCCAGTATATGAAAGGTGTCAACGACAAGCCGGGCACGCCGAACTACGACCTCAAGCAGCTGGCCATGCGTTCCACCTCGCAGCGTCTGTATCCTAACTACGCCAACGTAGACTGGAGCGGCAATGCCGGCTACGACCGCAACGACCCGCGCACCTACTTCTCTACCATGGGATGCCGCACCGCCAACGGTTACGATATCAACGGACTGGGACAGCTCAAGGACGGACGTGGCAACATCTGCCCTACAACCATCATCATGCCGACACTGGCCATGGAGGCTGGCAGGGACGTAGAGAAGTTCATGACGCTCCTCGACGAGAAGATACACGAGGCTAAGGACACACTGATAGAGCGTTTCAACTGGATATGCTCTCAGGACCCGAAAACAGCTCCGTTCATGTGGGACAACAACACCATGGCGGGATATATCCCTGAGGAAGGTATCCGCTCGGCAATGAAACACGGAACGTTGGCCGTAGGGCAGCTTGGCCTGGCAGAGACACTGCAGCTGCTCATCGGATGCAACCAGACGACACCTGAGGGTATGAAGCTGGCAAAGCGCATTGAGGAGCTCTTCTCAAAGCGCTGCAAGGAATTCAAGGAACAGTACAAGTTGAACTTCGGCGTCTATTACACTCCGGCCGAGAACCTCTGCTTCACGGCAATGAAGAAGTTCAAGGCCAAGTATGGCGTGATAAAGAATGTCTCCGACCGCGACTATTTCACCAACTCCATCCATGTGCCGGTATGGGAGAACATGTCGCCGTTTGAGAAGATAGACATAGAGAGTCAGCTCACCGGATACTCGTCGGCAGGATGCATAACATACGTTGAGTTGCCGTCGACGACAAAGCACAATATCGACGCACTGGAGCAGATCATCGACTACGCCATGGACAAGGACATCCCTTACTTCGCCATCAACGTGCCTAACGACACCTGCATGGACTGCGGATACACTGATGAGATTAACGATGCGTGCCCGGTCTGCGGAAGCCACAATATCCGCCGCCTGCGCCGTGTGACCGGTTATCTCACTACCGATTACCATAACTTCAACCTAGGAAAGCAGGCGGAAGTCAAAGACAGGGTAAAGCACATAAAGTCGTTTGCCAAGAAGGAGCAGACGGCATAACGGTTCAGGTACGATGCGTATTCATGACATTACCACATGCGACGTGAACAATGGCGAGGGCTTCCGGGTCACCCTCTGGGTGGCAGGATGCTCGCACCACTGCCACGGTTGTCAGAACCCAGAGACGTGGGACCCCTGCGGAGGACAGCCCTTCGGCAAGGAGGCCCACGACTACCTTTTTAAGGAACTGTCGAAGAGTTACATCCAAGGGCTGACGCTCTCCGGCGGCGACCCCCTCGACTCCTACGACGACATTCTCACTCTTGCGCGGGAGATCAAGACCGAGATGCCGGAAAAGAATATCTGGGTCTACACCGGTTACACCATGGAACAGATCCTGGTGTCGTCTCTTAAAGGTATTCTTCCATACGTCGATGTCATCGTCGACGGGCCATACATAGAGAGCGAGCGCGATGTTACCCTTGCCTTCCGCGGCTCTCGCAACCAACGTATCATCCGGTTGCGCGACGGAGAGATTACCGCAATAGAAGGGCGGCCGATGCAGTCATAACCGCCAAGGATCTTTTATTTTGTCTCAAGTTCAAAATTAATCCGTAAAGAATCAACCAATGCGTATAGATCATATAGCACTATACTGTCACGATCTGGAAGGCATGCGTAATTTCTTCATGAAGTTTTTCGGTGCTTCCAGCAACGACAAGTATCACAATCCCCGCACGGGACTGTCTACCTATATTCTCTCTTTCAATGAGGGCTGTTGCCGACTGGAGCTGATGAACCGGCCGGACATGGTTGACGTGGATGCGGCCAAGAACAACACAGGGTTCATCCATCTCTCGTTCAGTATAGGCAGCAAGGAACTTGTGGACAAGAAAACCTTGGAGCTTTCGCAAGCAGGCTATACTGTTGTCAGCGGCCCCCGCACCACGGGCGACGGCTACTATGAGAGTTGTGTCCTGGGTCCGGAGAATATACAGATAGAGATAACGGTATAAAAGGAAACGAGTCACACGGGTTTGTATCACACTATTATGTGTGACACAAACCCGTGTGACTTTTACGCGTTCTTGTTTGTAACAAGTTTTGCGAAAGATCTCCGTGACTATTTTATCTCAAGAATTTGAGAATTAGAGAATTGTTCTGTCGACAGGAATTAAAAGAAATTATCAGGCGAAGGCTGTGGAGCTGCTTATATTCTCCAATTCTTATCAATTCCCTATGAAGCGGAGGATATTCTATAATTCTCAAATTCTTGATAAAAAGGAAATCGTGAGTAGTAAGACTTTATTCGCTGAATAGTTACTCCTATTTTAGTTTATTGTATTCCTCGTCGTTCACCGGCTCAAGCCATTCGTTGCTGACATCCTCGCCGGGCACGGGCATCGCCAAGTGAGCGAACCAGCTGTCGCGTGCGGCACCATGCCAGTGCTTCACGTTGGCGGGAATGTTCACCACGTCGCCGGGCAACAGCTGTCGTGCAGGCTTGCCCCACTCCTGATACCAGCCGCGGCCGGCATCGACGTCAGGACGGTTGCTCAGATAGTCGGCGGCTGCCTGGAAGTCCTCTGTGTTGATGTCGAGCGAAAAGACATCACGTGGCTGTCCGCTGCTCTCACCGGTGAACGACGGGTCGAAGGCGATAGCGAGGAATCCGCGCTCAGCGAGGGTCTGGGCATAGAGACCTGACGACTGCTCCTTTACTGCGCCGAAGGGGCCGCAAACGGCAATGGCCGCGAGGCGTCCCTGTGCATTCTTGGGCTTATAGACGTCGGCAGCGAGTTCAAAGCCGAAATGGTTGTGGAAGGAAATCTTTTCGTGATTCACCTTCTCACTCTTGGGGAATACCTTGTCCCACTCTTGTGTCATCTTCAACTGTGTCATCTCCTTCGTGTTTTGTGCCCCGGCAGCGATAACGTTCATCAGCAATGCCAAGGCAGTGATTATTTTTCTCATCTGTTTGTTATTTTTTTTCCCCGTTGCAAAGTTACGCGTTTCCCGGCAGTTTCGTATTACCCCGATTATGGCAGCTATAACCCTAATCGCTGACATTGACTTTTGATGCTGCAAATAGAAAAGCCATGACCCGCCCTTGATAAGGCTGAGTCATGGCTTGACGATGGCAACGCTGATGGTTTCTATTCTTCATTCATCATCCACTTCAACGCATTGATGCGAAGTATTCCGTCATAGTCGGAATCCGGGTCATCATCCAGCGTAAGGAGATACTTCGGATAATGGTCGTCAATGTTTCTTAAGGAAGCCAACTCCCGCTCCAAAGTAGCAGGGTCTCTGACAGTGGCGGCTACCTGGTAATAAGCAAGGCCGTCAGCATTCATGGTTACGAAATCCACCTCGAGTTGGTCGTTCTTACCGACATACACCTGACTGTGACGGTGCAGGAGCTCAAGATAGACTTCATTTTCGAGAGCTCTTCCCACATCGAAGCCTTTTGAGCCTAAAAGCATACGGCGAAGACCAATGTCCACAAGGTAGTATTTGCTGAGCGACTTGAGTAGTTGTCGGCCCTTGATATTGTAGCGTTTGGCCTCATAAAGGAAGAATGTCTCACAGAGGGCGTGCATATATTTCTCCACAGTCTTCTGGTCTATTTTTCTACCCCCTGCCGTTAGAAGATCAGCAATACGCTTCGTTGAGAGGATGTTGCCGATGTTGTCTGCTGCAAAACGGATGACACTCTCGAGCATCGTCACGTCCTGGAGCTTTAGACGCGCCATGATGTCTTTCACCACAATGGTATTGTATACGGCATCAAGATAATCGGATACCTCTTCGTCAGAATCCAATTCCAGTGCATAGGGGAAACTGCTATTCGTGACATATCGGTTGTAACTGCCCTGCAGGTTGTCTTGCCCGCCTATAGCCTCAACATACTCTTTGAACGACAACGGAAGCATGCGTATCTCGACGTATCGGCCGGAGAGTAGCGTGGCAAGTTCACTCGAGAGTATATAAGCATTGGAACCTGTGAGGTAGATGTCAGTATAAGGCTTGAGATTAAGACTGTTGATGACATCTGGGAAGTCCTTCACATGCTGTATCTCGTCAAAGAAGAGATAGGTCATCTCAGTATCAGATAGCCGTTCCTTGACATAGCTATAGAGGTTTTGAGGATCACGAAGACTAAAATAATCGTAGTCTTCAAAATTGATAAAGACGATGCGCCCGCTGCTCACTCCTTGGGTAATCAGCCAATCACGATATATCTCCATGAGGGTAGACTTGCCGCACCGACGAATGCCTGTAACGACCTTTATCAGTTTCTTGTCCCTAAATTTCTTCAGTTTGCTGAGATATTCTCGCCGCTCTATTCTCTTCATAGTCATGCACGATTAGTTGTTACTGGTGCAAAGATAGCAAAAGTTTTAGGAATTCATTCCGAAAAGTAGCTAAAAATACAAAGTTTTAGGAATCTATTCCGAAAAGTAGTCGGAGATGCAGCGTTTTAGGAATCCATTCCGAATTGTTTGCTCAGCGGTGCAAAGACGTACAGTCAAACGTGCTTTGCGAGTATCATAGATCCATGGGGAAATTGTCGGTGGGACTATTACCCCGATTAAGGCAGCTATGACCCTTATTGCTGAAATCGTGTCGCTGCTCTTGCGTGAATAGATTATTTCAGCTAATTTTGCGGTTAGAAACATAAAGACAGACAAATATGAGCGACACAACGATCATCCCTATTGACAATATCGATGCATACAATAAGATGTATGGCTTCGAGACCTTGCATCCATTAGTGAGTGTGATAGATATGGCGGAAGCCACAAAGATACCCAACCACGTCTCCTTCCGCTATGGTGTCTATGCGCTGTGGCTGAAAGACGGTATCCAGTGCTCGCTGCATTATGGTCGTCAGCTCTACGACTATCAGGATGGCACCATCGTGAGCTTTGCACCGGGTCAGATGGTGCGTGTGGACATGACAGAGGAACAGCTCCGCACGCCGTCGCACACTTTAGGGCTCCTCTTCCACCCCGACCTGCTCTTCGGTACGCCATTGGGAAAAGCCATCAGTGGCTATCACTTCTTCGACTACGACTCGGCAGAGTCGCTCCATCTCAGCGAGCGTGAGCGGCGGATGTACACCGACACGCTCAACTCCATCCGCTTCGAGATGGAGCAGCCCGTAGACAAGCACTCGCAGACGATCCTCACCGACCGCATCAAGCTCATCCTCGACTACTGTCAGCGGTTCTATGACCGGTAGTTCGTTACCCGCCACAAGGAGAACTCAGATGTCCTTTCGGCTTTTGAGCGCAACATCAAAGACTATTTCGAGCAGGGCTTGGCCGTGCGTAGCGGTCTGCCCTCAGTGGCCTACTTCGCTGATAAGGCCTGCCTCTCCGCGGGTTATTTCGGAGATCTTATCCGCAAGGAAACGGGCATGACGGCACAATATTATATCCAGCAGCACCTTCTCAAGCTCAGCAAGCAGTTGCTCCTCGACCCGTCGCAGAGCATCTCGCAGATTGCCGACCACCTCGGCTTCCAGTATCCTCAACACTTCTCCCGCTTCTTCAAGAAACTTGCCGGAGTGACGCCAAAGGAATACAGAGAGGGATAAGGATAGATAAAATTGATACCTCGGCCTTGCATGCTTCTTTCCTGCTAATCAAAAACTAACCGTATAAATAATTTGCACATATAAAAAACAATCCTTTTATTTGCAAACAGAACCTTTAAATTGGCTTAGACATGACAGACAAATGACTATAAGGTCATTAATAGAATCATTTAAAGACATCTGATGCTCTGCCTCATAACATTTGTCAAGGAATTCTAAGCCCTTGTACTGCTTGAGGTAGTTGAAAGCTATCTTGGCTGACATGTTGAACTTCTTGGCAAACTCTACAACGCACATATTGATATATCTGATCTTATTCATGCTCTCGTAAGTTGTATCGTTGCAAATTTAGGTATTTTCCATGACACCTACAAATGTCAGCACCAAAAAGCTCTCATAAATCTACATTTCATCACCTTTCCAAGGCACTTCATCAAAAAAAACCGGGTTCTTCGTCGGATGGAAGATTTGAAATACGGTATGGCACTTGGCTACCTGAGAGTGTTACAGGCTAGCATCATTTAGGCTACCTCTTCGCATGGGTACGGCTTGCGGTTAAATAAGCCGTAATATTATTAAAGTTAGTTGCTTTGTTTGTGGATTAGGGAAATAATCGTTACTTTTGCAGCGTTTTCCTGATAAAAGTGTAACGTGTGTTGCCCGTACAGTGCATGTAAGTCCAGTTATGAATTTCGGGAAAGCTTATTATGGTTCATAACAAAAGTAACGTATGAAGAAGTTTATCGTTTCAACGCTGGCAGCAGTGATTGCATTGAGCGCATCAGCTGCCAAGAAGCCAACTGCACAGTTGCAGTTTGACGCTTCAAAGGGCGTGGCGGGGTCTGTAGAAATGCCAAAAGGCAGAGTAAACTATACTGCTTTTACTAAACTCTATTATGTAACCAACGTCGAGGACACCACATATCAGTACATGAATGTCTTCGTACCGGAGGGCGCTTCCCAGCAGTCGCCCATTATCCTAAAGACCAACGTGGGCGGTTACATGCCGTCGGCAGCAGGCAATCCGTCGGCCGGCGACATTACGGGCATGGCCTTGCAGCGCGGCTATGTTGTGGTCATCGTGGGCTCGCGCGGCCGGTCTTCGTATGTCACCAAGGGCAAGAAGAAAATCTACAACGGTAAGGCTCCTGCGGCTATCCTCGACCTAAAGGCTGCTATCCGCTATCTGCGCCACGTCGACAAACAGATGCCGGGAGACGCTGAGAAGATTATCACTGACGGCACATCGGCCGGTGGGGCCATGTCGGCCTTGATGGGAGCTACAGGCAACAACCCTGCCTACGATAAATATCTAAAGGCGATGGGCGCTGCCAATGAGCGCGACGATGTCTTTGCCAGCATTTGCTATTGTCCTATCACTGACCTCAGTCATGCCGATATGGCCTATGAGTGGCTATATGGTCAGACCGACTCGCGCAAGGCCAATGATGCGGCTCACCGACAAGTGACGCAGGAACTGGCCGCTCTGTTTCCTGCCTATATCAACTCGCTCGGACTGAGGAAGAAAGACGGCACATTGCTCACGGCCGACAACTACCTCAGCTATA
>ONDK01000073.1 GCA_900316565.1 uncultured Prevotella sp.
CAGTAACCCCAGACTAAGCGAGCGAAGCGAGCGCAGTCTGGGGTATAGGTCGGAAGCTCGCATTCACTCAGAGCCTCGGAGAGGTTCAGACACGTAGTGTGTACATATAGCCATATACCATTAGCCCTATAAGACAACCATTAGGATATAATGATGAACACTACGTGTATGTACCTCTCCGAGGCACGGAGTAGGGTTCCACCACCTACTTACCCCCAGGCTGCACTCGCTGCGCTCGTTTAACCTGGGGTTATTGAGAGTCAGAATCTCCGAGGCTGTAAATCATTGTTGCACGTGGAAGAGTGACCGGATTCTCCCCTTTTAGGGAGTTAGCGGGGTCCAGCGCTTGGAGGATGGGCATAATGCCCACCCCTACATTGGCGGACGCCGGTACGCTTGTTATTCCGATAAATCGGATGGGGCCAAACATTTATGCGGATGCTTCCAATCACACATGCTGATGGTTGCAATGAATGGATGGGGGTTATCCTCATCCTCCACGGGCAAGACCCTTTATCCCTCATAAAAAGGGAGATAGAAATAGTTGCTTGTTTTGTTGGATTATAAGTTTTTAAGTCTTTGGATTGTCGTGTTTATGAGTTTTTCTGTACCTTTGCAGACGGTAAGTAGGAAGCAGTTAATAACTGTTTAGTTTTATAGAATTGGAACAATCCTATCCTTAGGTAACTTAAGACATATAATAATAAAAACCTCACAAACATTTTAACGATGGAACAAATCAAAAATGACAAGCTCGTGCTGACCGTGTCGGAGCATGGAGCGGAACTGCAGTCCATTAAGGACAATGAAGGTAAGGAATATCTTTGGGACGGCGACGAGAAATATTGGAACCGTCATTCCCCAATACTCTTCCCGCTGGTCTGCGGACTGTGGAAGGACACCTATCGCTGCGAGGGTCACACCTATCATCTCGGCCGGCATGGCTTTGCCCGCGACACCGATTTCACCCTTATCAGCAAGGGTGCCGACAGTATCACCTATGCGCTTACCGACTCCGAGGAGACACTGAAGGTGTATCCCTACCATTTCAACCTTGCTGTCACATATAAGCTTGAGGGCAACAAGATACATGTCATCTGGCATGTGGAGAACACCGACAACCGTCCTATCTACTTCCAGATAGGTGGTCATCCGGCATTCCTCGTGCCGGGAGCAAAGAAGGGCGAGCATCTGGAGGGCCGTCTGCGCTTCGACAACGCGGCACCGGAGCGTCTCTATGGCAACACCGGCGGATGCATCACCAACGGCCACTTCCCCGTGAAGACCGACAATGGCGTATGGGCGTTCACCGAGGAGAGCTTCACCGACGACGCTGTCATCTTCGACAAGAGCCAGCTCAAACATGTAGAGATACTCGATAAGAACGGCAAGGCCGTCGTGGCACTCGACTTCAAGACTCCTGCCGTGGGCCTGTGGAGTCCTGCCGGCAAGCATGCGCCGTTTGTATGCATAGAGCCGTGGTATGGCATCCATGACTGGGCGGAATACGACGGTGAGTTCAAGGATAAATATCTTATGAACAAGCTTTTGCCCGGTGCCAGCTTCATGAGCCGGTACACTATAACGATAGGATAACAAATCCGCTGCGGCGCAGGACGGCTACATATCCATGTCGTCCTCGTCGTCCCACTCGTCGTCGTCATCGAAGCCGAACATTGCGGCCTCGGTAAAGTCGTCCATCTGGCGGCGGTCCTTCTTGGTGGGACGGCCGGTGCCGCGGGCGCGGTCGACGAACCCGCTGATACGACTCATCTCAAGGAGCTCATACTGCTTACGGTCCGTGACGTTCTCATAGACCTGCGGTATGAGCTTTGCGCCTACGCGCTGCTCTATGCAGGCCAGGACCTTGAAGGAATAGGTTATCGGCGGCTTGCGCACGCTGACGACCTCGCCGGCCTTGATGTTATGGCTCGGCTTGAGGCTCACGCCATTGACGGTGACGCGTCCGTTCTTGCATGCGTCGGCGGCGATGCTGCGGGTCTTGAAGATGCGTGCTGCCCACAGCCATTTGTCGAGTCTGGCCTGTTCACCGCTCTTGGGCATGCGTAGTGTCTTTTCTGCCATATCAGTCTTTTCTTATTTCTTTTTCGCCTTTCCCTTGCTGTTATATTCGTTCATCGTCCCGTCGATGCCCTGAAGGACGAAGCTGCGGATGATGTCGACGGCGGTGTCGATGGCCGGCGTGAGGACCTTCATGTCGTCGTCGCTGTAGTGTCCGAGCACCCAGTCTATCTGTCCGCCGCGCGGATAGTCGTTGCCGATGCCCATGCGCAGCCGTGCGAAGTCCTGACCGATGAGCTGGATGATATGTCCCAGTCCGTTGTGCCCGCCGTTGGAGCCGTTGGCTTTCAGGCGGAACTCACCCAGCGGCAGTGCCACGTCGTCGGAGATGACGAGCAGCCGTTTCTGGTCGATGTTCTCCTTGTTGAGCCAGTAGCGCACGGCGTTGCCGCTGAGGTTCATGAATGTCGTCGGCTTGAGTAGGAACACCTTGCGACCCTTTACCGACGTCTCGGCCACGAAGCCATAGCGCTTGTCCTCAAAAACAACATTGGACGCCTTGGCGAAAGCGTCCAGCACCATAAATCCTGTGTTGTGGCGGGTGCCCTCATACTCACTGCCAGGGTTTCCCAGTCCACAGATTAAAAACTTATCCACGATAGTCCTATTGATAAAAGCTCATGTCTCCCTGAGCTTGATAAAAAACAAAAAAGGTAATAAAGTAAAGCCGTAGGCCGGTCCGGCAGCCTTAGAGGCGTGCCGGCCGGTGATAACCTTTACTTTATTACCTTTTTATCCTTTATGGTGAATTACTTCTCCTCAGCGGCTGGTGCTGCGGCAGCGTCGTCGGCAGCAGCCTCGTCAGTAGCGGCAGCGGCAGAAGAGTCGACAGCCTGACGTGTCATCTTCACAGAGCAGACGACAACCTCCTTAGGAGTAGCGAGCTCAAGACCCTCGAAGCTCAGCTCACCAACCTTGATGCTCTTGCCCAGGCGAAGGCCGGTAACGTCAATGTCGAGGTGCTCCGGAATGTTCTGATAAGGAGCTGTAACGTCGATCTTACGGATGGAGAGGTTCATGCGGCCACCATCACGGACACCCTGTGCCAGACCGTTGAGCTTAACAGGAACGCCAATGGTGATAGGCTTCTGGTCGTTGACCTCGAAGAAGTCGACGTGCAGCAGAGCGTCTGTCACCGGGTGGAACTGCAGCTCCTTGAGGATGGCAGGATGGCTCTCGCCGTCGATGAGGAGGTTTACGACATAGATGTGCGGAGTGTAGACGAGCTTGCGGAGCTCGCTCATAGGAGAAGCGAAGGCCATAGCCACCGGCTGTCCGTTGGCATCCTTCTGCTCACCGTAGATGTTGCATGGAACGAGGCCCTGCTTGCGGAGAGCCTTTGAAGCTTTCTTTCCAAGGTCTGTGCGCTTCTGACCTGAAACTGTAATCTCTTTCATTTTGTGTTACTCTAAAATTAAGATTTGAAAAATAATTTGCCTTAATTCACCATCACACGAGAGTGCTAAGTAAAAAAGCGGTGCAAAGGTACGCTTTTTTGCGCAATATGACAAATAATGGAATGAGTTTTTCTCCTTTAATGCCGGAAAGTATATAAGATTTGTGAAAAATGGCACTGAATACTTGCAAGAATGCCTAAAAATTTCTACATTTGCATATTCTAAGCGCAAGAAAATATACAACAACAGTACAATTGAGAAATGATTAACAGGGAATTAATTCGCATAAAGATAGTCCAGTTAACCTATGCCTACTATCAGAATGGCGACGGAAACATCGACAAGGCAGAGAAGGAGTTGCTCTTCAGCCTGTCGAAAGCCTATGACCTCTACAATTATTTATTGGAGCTTATCGTCGCCATCACCGACGAGGAGCGCCACCGCCTTGACATTGCCAGGCAGCGCGCGGCGCGAGAGGGAAAGGAGGCTCCGTCGGAGAAGTTTGTCAACAACAAGTTTGAGTTGCAGCTCGAGAGCAACAAGCAGCTCAACAGCTTCCTGGAGGACAAGAAGCTGACGTGGGACAACGACATAGAGGCTGTGCGCAAGCTCTGCGAGCAGATAGAGAACAGTACGTTCTATAAGGAATATATGGCGTCGGAGGACGACAGCTATGATGCTGACCGTGAGCTGTGGCGCAAGATATACCGTACGCTGATACAGGAAAACGAGGACCTCGATGCCGTCCTGGAGGACAAGAGCCTCTACTGGAACGACGACAAGGAGATCGTAGACACCTTCGTGCTGAAGACCATCAAGCGGTTTGACAAGAAAAACGGTGCCAACGAGGAGCTCCTGCCGGAATATAAGGACGAGGAGGACCGCGACTTCGCCGTGAAGCTCTTCCGCGCCACTATCCTCAATGCCGACACCTACCAGCACTATATGAGCGACGCAAGCCGCAACTGGGACTTCTCGCGCCTGGCCTACATGGATGTTATCATCATGCAGATAGCCATCGCCGAGATGATCAACTTCCCGAACATCCCGGTCAACGTCACCATAAACGAATATGTCGACATGGCAAAGCTCTACTCAACACCGAAGAGCGGCCGTTTCATCAACGGAATGCTCGACGGCATAGCCCGCTATCTCAACGACAGCGGCAAGATTTTCAAGCCTATGGCACCACGCCAGCAGGGACCGCGCGGCCCGCAGGCTTACCGTTCACGATAACTTTTTTTAAAAATAAACGTAGAATATAATGAATACAGCAATCTTACTTTCTGCACAGCAGGCGCAGCAGGGCGGCAGCCCATGGGGAATGATACTTATGATGGTGGCAATCTTTGTCATCATGTGGCTCTTCATGATCCGTCCGCAACAGAAGAAACAGAAGGAAATACGTAAGTTCCAGAACGCACTGAAGGAAGGCGACAAGGTCGTTACCGGCGGTGGCATCTACGGAACAGTGAAGCGCATCGACCTGGAGCATGGCACCATCGACCTGGAGATAGCTCGTGGCGTGGTCATCACCGTCGACAAGGGCTATATCTTCAACAGCACCGCCGACAGCGCGCAGGTAGCAAACAAATAATCATCTTGGGACATGAGCTTCGGATTGAAAGAAGCATACAGCACGTGCAGGAACTTCTTGCGGAGGATAATCAGCAAGGAGTTTCTGATTTTTTTGTTCTTTCTCGTCCTCAGCAGCGCCTTCTGGCTCGTCATCACCCTCAACGAGACCTATGAGCGGGAGATTACGGTGAGGCTGCAACTCATCAACGTACCACAGAACGTTGTCATCACCACTGATGTCAGCGACACTATCCATGCCGTGGTGCGCGACAAGGGATACATGATTGCCACATATCTATATGGCGACCACTTCACTCCCCTGCGCATTAATTTCCAGCAGTATGCCGGCGACAAAGGACAAGGCACCATTCCTGTGGCCGATATCCAGAAGCTTATCCTCCAGCAGCTCTACAACTCCACCAAGCTCGTCTCGGTGAAGACCGACGACATAGAGTTCTTCTACAACTACGGACAGCACAAGAAGGTGCCGGTGCGCATGCTGGGACGCGTCAACCCGGGTGGCACTTACTATCTGGCGCAGACACAGTTCACGCCAGACAGCGTAACAGTCTACGCGGCGCAGAATTTGCTCAACACCATACAGTACGCCTATACCGTGGAGCAGAATATCAACGGACTGTCGGAGCCGAGGACAATGAAGGTGGCACTGCGGAGGGTCCGCGGAGCTAAGTTCGAGCCGTCCATGGTAACGATGCACCTCTATCCCGATATCCTCACCGAGGAGGTCGTCGAGGTGCCCATCGAGGCCATCAACGTGCCGAAGGACAAGGTGCTGAGGATATTCCCACCGAAGATTGGCGTGCGCTTCGTCGTCGGTGTCAACCAGCTGAGGCACATGCCGAAAGATGAGATAACGAAGCAGATCCTGCCTCAGGGCTTCCGCGTCTATGCCGACTATACCGAGATAGAGAAGAAAGGCTCCGACCATTGTCATATCTATGTTGGCGCGTCGCCGTCGAGTGTGCGCAACGCAAGGGTGGAGACCGATGAGGTCGACTACCTCATCGAGTCGAGATAACACAATGGGAGAATCGCTTAAAAACAAAGACATGGAAACTTGTCGGACAGGAAACAGCGTGAGCGCCACCGAACAGGAACCGCTCCCCGACGGCCGTTACGCCATCACCGGTGGCATAGGTAGTGGAAAGTCGTTCGTCTGCTCGCGTCTGAGGGCCGCCGGCATAGAGGTCTACGACTGTGATGCTGGCGCAAAACGGCTCATGCGCTCGTCGTCTCTCTTGCAGGAGGAGCTCCGCAGGCTCGTCGGAGAGGAGGTCTACGTCGGCGGTGTCTTGCAGAAACGTGTCCTGGCACAGTATATCCTGGAGAGCGGGGAACACGCGCAACGGGTCGACGACATCATACACCCTGCCGTGGCACGCGACTTCATGGACAGTGGACTGCACTGGCTCGAGAGTGCCATATTCTTCGACAGTGGCTTCGACCGTCGTGTCAACGTCGACCGGGTGGTCTGCGTCACGGCACCAACGGAGATACGTATAGCACGGATAATGAACCGCGACGGTATCTCCAGGGATAAAGCCATAGAATGGATAAACCGGCAGCTGCCACAGGATGAGGTGCTCAGCCGCAGCGACTATGAGATTGTCAACGACGGAACGGCCGACATCGACGCGCAGATAAACGACCTTCTGCGAAGGCTCGGAATAAAAAGATAGATTGAAAAGCTCAAAACTTCGGAAGCCAAAACTGTTTGCAGAGTGCAGCTAGGTGGATTTCATAATCCGGTGAAGGAGCCCAATGTTGGGGTGGGGTTTATAATCCGGTGAAGGAACCCAATGTAGGGGTGGGGTTTATCCCCATCCTCCAATGGTTTAAAGGTAATCCCTTCTTCCCTTTTGGGAGGCAGAGGTGTCGTAGTGGAACTAGAGAGATCTATAATTACACATTATATATAAAATAGAAAATAAAGAAAAATGGAACAGACAATTTTAGCTATAGCCGGCAAGCCGGGACTGTATAAACTCGTCAGCCGTGGTAAGGCAAGCCTTATCGTTGAGGCTCTGGATGAGACACACCGCCGTGTACCGGCTTTCGCCACAGACCGTGTGACATCACTTGCTGACATCACCATGTACACTGAGAGTGAGGACCTTCCCCTGGGCACTATCCTGGCACGCCTTCGCGATAAGGAAGGCGGCAAGAAGGCATCCCTCAACTGGCGTAAGGCTTCGGCAAAGGAGCTCCAGGACTATTTCGCAAGCGTAGTTCCCGACTTCGACCGCGACCGCGTGCACAACAGCGACATCAAGAAGCTTCTCCAGTGGTACAATATCCTTATCGCTGCCGGCGTAACTGACTTCGAGGATAAGACTGAGGAAGAGGAGAAGTAACAGGGACTGCATTCTTTAGCAGCTTTGCTGCCTCACTTCTAATATTGGGTATTCAAATTGCAATTTGAATACCCAATATTTTTTTGAACCCACTTGAAAAGTCTTTTTCACAAAACCGGTCTCTGGTTATCAATCACTTACGAAACCCAGTATCGTGCCTTTGGATGTAACTACCCAGAACCTATTGCTCAATACTGGCGATAATAAAAAGAAGAAAGGACCATCACAGCCTCGGCTCATTAAAAAGGGCCGTCAAGCCTCGGTTGACTAGAAAGGGCCGTCCCAGCCTCGGAGGCTGGCTCTCAGTAACCCCGGCTAAACGAGCGAAACGAGCGCAGTCTGGGGACAGATAGAAAGGATAGTGTCCACTCAGAGCCTCGGAGAGGAAGTACAAGCGAATGTAATCCGCTTGCAGGGTATGGTCAGACTCCAAACGCTATATAAAATATCCGTGTCAGACCGACGGCTGCAGGGCGCGGC
>ONDK01000018.1 GCA_900316565.1 uncultured Prevotella sp.
AGAATTAAAAAGCTTCAAGCAAAGATTCTTCGCCTACAGAATGAGCAAGCTCAATCTGGGCTCAAGGTAACGGATGGCACTGATTAGTTATATAGAAGAAGACAATATATATAATGTATGAGTAAAAAGGCCGTTCTCACCATATTGCTAATCCTCATAAACCTGTCCGTCATAGCGGGAAACAGGTTCACACTGGTCATTGACGCCGGACACGGAGGTCATGACACCGGCGCGCAGGGAGCATGCTCCATGGAGAAAGACATCAACCTAAGGGTAGCATTGGCTTTCGGACAATACGTAGAGCAGAATTGTAAGGACGTAGATGTCATCTATACCCGTAAGGCCGATGTCTTCATACCGTTGAAGACCAGGGCCAACATAGCCAACAAGAACAATGCCGACCTGTTTGTCTCGGTCCACACCAACGCCCTTCCCAACGGACGCATAGCCCGCGGCTTCGAGGTCTACACGCTTGGTATGCACCGGGCAAAGGACAACCTCGACGTGGCTATGCGTGAGAACTCGGTCATCGAGGAGGAGGACAACTATAAGCAGACATACCAAGGCTTCGACCCGAAGTCGAGTGAGAGCTATATAATGTTCGAGTTCATGCAGAGCGCAAACATGCGAAGGAGCGTGGAACTGGCAAAGATGATAGAGAACAGCGTATGCTCCACTGCCGACAGAAACAATATGGGTGTCCACCAAGCCGGATTCCTTGTGCTCCGCGAGACCTCCATGCCCAGTTGTCTTATAGAGTTGGGATTCATCACTACACCTGATGAGGAGGAATTCCTGAACTCCGACGCCGGCGTGGAAAAGATGGCTAACGGCATATACAAGGCATTTGTAGAATACAAGAACAAATACCACAACAGAACATCCGGCAAAGCAGACAGCATAGCCGTCAGGGACAGCGACAGAAGCGACAGCAGCAATGCCAGCCTGACCCCTGCCAGGAAGGCGGTGCCAGTAGTCCCGGACGCACCTTCATCAAAGGTCGACGCCGTCAGGACATCAACAAAGAAACAGGCACCGGAGCCTGCCCGGAAGACTCAGCCAAAGGCAGAGAAGCCAGAGGCTCCTTCGGTAAAGAAGGCACAGCCTGCAAAAGCAGTAAAGGACGAAACATCCAAATCAAGGGCCGCATCGCCTAAGACTAAGACGGATCCCGTAAAGCCGAAAGCGGAAACGCAAAAGCCAAAGGCAGAAACAAATAAGCCAAAGGGGGAGCCCGTAAAGTCGAAAACGGAAGTAAATAAGCCAAAGACGGAATCCGCAAAGGCGCAGGTCAGCGCCGGCCTCCCCGTCTTCAAGGTCCAGGTGTTCGCCGTGGCAAGAAAGCTCCAGCCCAACGACCCATTGCTGAAAGGTAGAAAGGATGTGTCGACCCTTCAGACTGCCGGAAGTAACCTTACGAAGTACACCATCGGCGCCAGCAACGACTACAACGAAATAGTAAAGCTCCGCGATACACTCCGTGCCGACTTCCCGCAAGCCTACATCATAGCTCTGAAAGACGGCAAGCCGATGAACCTGTCGCAGGCTATCACCGAATATAAGAAGTATAACAGCAAACATAGAAAGAAATAAGAATAATGAAGAAAGTCTTTACACCTGAGGTTAAGATTGCTCTTGTCGCCATAGCAGGCATAGTAATCCTCTTCTTTGGCATGCAGTTTCTCAAAGGCCTCGACCTCTTCTCAACGGAGAATGTATATAAGATAAGGTTCTCGAACGTCAGCGGTCTCGCGGTGTCGAATCCTATCTATGCCAACGGCTACAAGGTGGGCATCATTAAGTCCATAGACTACGACTACGACCATCCCGGACAGATAACGGTAAACGCCGACATAGATCAGAACATGCGTATCCCGAAAGGCACCATGGCCGTCATCAGCTCAGACCTGATGGGCAACGTGAAGGTGGACCTGGAACTTACCGACGGCAAGGATGGATATGTGGAGCCGGGAGGAACCATCTACGGCGAGCTCAGCGGCGGTGCCTTGGGTGCCGTTAAGGATGCCATGCCTACCATAAAGGCCCTCATCCCGAAAGTCGACTCCATACTCACCAACGTCAATGCCCTCCTTGCGGACCCGGCCCTGGCCTCTACGCTCCACAACGCCAACAAAATATCGTCGGACCTCACCACATCGACACGTGAGCTCAACAGCCTTCTTGCTGAACTGAACAGCAAAGTGCCGGGAGTTATGGACAACGCCAACGGTCTTATCACCGATGCGCGTGGCACCATGGGACATGTGAACGGCCTTATCGGCAACGCCAACGGCATGATAAGCAATGTGAACGGAAAGATTTCCGGTATTGACCTCACCGGAACAATGGCTAAGGTCGACAGGACACTTGCCAACATGGAGACACTCTCCAACAAGCTGAACAACAAGGAAGGGTCCCTGGGACTGCTGATGAACGACCCTGCACTCTACAACAACCTCAACAGGACTCTCAGCGATGCCGACTCACTGGTCACCAACCTCAAGGCACACCCGAAGAGATATGTTCATTTCTCATTGTTTGGAAAGAAGGATAAGTAAGATGGCTATTTAAAAATAGTCTAAATACACCTATTTTAGTTCCACGCATCAGTCTTGTAGGGCAAAGGGCATGTATATCAGATAGTTTAACTGGCTATGCCAATTGTTTCACTATTACGCATGTTACAAGCCACGAAATCTAATAACCCGTTGGTAATCACTACCTTACAAACTACAAAATTTAATTTTAGTGTAACAACTATGAAATATCCGCTAAGTATTTATTAACGTGGTACTTAGCGGATATTTACGTTATATTGGCAAAAAAGACTGGTTGCGGAAAACGGAAAAAATTACTAACTTTGCACTTGCGTTTCAGAAAGTCTATGGCTTAACGAACACACAAATCCATAGAGTTAAACTCCGCAATATATTAACTGTCAAAAATGAAGGTTCAATCAAGTGAGCTCTGGCAACAGGCTCTCTCTTTAATAAAGGAAAACGTATCTGCGCAGCAGTTCAGCACGTGGTTCCAACCCATCGTCTTCGAGTCTTTTGTAGAAAAGAAGAAGACGGTGCTCTTGCAGGTACCATCAACTTTCTTTTATGAATATATAGAGGCGAACTTCATCGACATGCTCAGTAAGGTGCTCACGCACGTCTTCGGCGAAGGCGTACAGCTCTCTTACCGTATCGTCACCGACAAGACAAACAATATATCGCAGGTCGTAGAAGCCGACCCTGCCGACGACGTGCGCACGGAAAGCCGCAGTCAGAGACCCACGGAGCGTGCCAACCAGAGTCCCACTGTGCTCGATGCCGTCAATAACGACCTGGACCCGCAACTCAATGTAC
Organism: uncultured Prevotella sp.; assembly: GCA_900316565.1. Classification (GTDB taxonomy): domain Bacteria; phylum Bacteroidota; class Bacteroidia; order Bacteroidales; family Bacteroidaceae; genus Prevotella. The sequence goes on from ONDK01000018.1 coordinate 3,354, forward strand.
ACCAGACCTTCAACAACTTTATAGAAGGCGACAGCAACAAGTTGCCGCGCAGCATCGGACTGTACATCGCTGACCACCCCAACAACACACAGTTCAACCCGATGTTCATCTATGGACCGTCAGGATGCGGCAAGACCCATCTTATCAACGCCATAGGAATGGCAATCAAGAAGCGTTATCCAAGGAAGCGCGTGCTGTATATCTCGGCACGACTCTTCGAGGTACAGTTCACTGACAGCTGCCGGCAGAACACCAGAAACGACTTCATACACTTCTATCAGACCATCGACGTGCTTATCGTCGACGATATTCAGGAGTGGGCCGGAGCTACTAATGTTCAGACGCAGAACACGTTCTTCCATATCTTCAACCACCTCTTCAAGAATGGTAAGCGCATAATCCTTGCCTCCGACAGGCCACCTATCGACCTTCAAGGCATGAACGACCGTCTTATCACTCGCTTCTCATGCGGACTTATCGCTGAGCTGGAGCGTCCTAACGTACAGCTCTGCGTCGACATCCTGCACTCCAAGATAAAACGCGACGGTCTGCAGATACCTGACGATGTGATACAGTTCATCGCCGAGACGGCAAACGGAAGCGTCAGAGACTTGGAAGGTGTCATCAACTCACTGTTGGCTTACAGCGTGGTATACAACTGCAATATCGACATGCGTCTTGCTGAGCGTGTCATAAAGCGCGCTGTGAAGATTGACGACGAGCCGCTTACCATCGATGACATCCTTGAGAAGGTAGGCAGCCACTTCAATGTTACCACACAGAACATCAACAGCAGAAGCCGTAAGCGCGATTATGTCATCGCGCGTCAGGTGAGTATGTATCTCGCACAGAAATACACCAAGATGCCGGCAAGCCGTATCGGTAAGCTGGTGGGCGGACGCGACCACAGCACCGTTATCCACAGCTGTTCACAAGTGGAACAGCGCCTGAAAATCGACAAGGCTTTCTCTGAGGAGGTGGCATCCATCGAGAGCTCTTTCAAGCTTAAGAAGTAATCCCGTTCTTTACCCGGCACTGAGGTAAAGAACGGATAAGGAATATTAAAATTATTAACGCCAACAACGTATTGTACATTTGCGTTGTAAGTGTACGTTAAATACTAAGTAGGGGCAGCACTATTACAACGTAAGTGTGCCGCTCTTACAAGATAAGTTTACTGAAAAACACGTAACTATCTCCTTATCATAAAGAATCCCAAATCTCTGGTTATAGTCTTCTTTTTACTGTAACGTGATACGAGAGAGAGACGGTAAACGCCCTCAGGCAGACTTCTCACATCGAAATCAATATACTTTTCATTAGTACCACAGCCGTCTGTTCCAAAGTTCATTACTGCCAACCGCCTAACAAGCTGTCCCTGAGAATTCGTTACAATGATACGGTCATTCCCACGCGACAGTCCAGGAAGTGATGCCGTCTCAACACGCACGGTGTAGCCGTCGCACAGAAGCTGTCCATGAACAGGCTCCGGTTGCTGCCAGCTCTGCACAGCCTCACTCTCATTACCATATCTGTCGATGGTGGTAACGGCATAATAACGTGGCTGCCAGGCGGCATACGACGGCAGACGGACGATATTCGAGGCGTAACGTGTGAGGAGCAGGTTGCGCGCATCGGTAATGTCGACCGGCCATCGGTCACTTCCATATACATTATATAATTGTCGTGGACCGGACCGTCCGATAACCAGTTCACCAGAACTTACAGAAAGACTGGCAGGCTTCTTCGGACCATTGCCGCCATCCTCTTTGATGGCAGGCACCAGAGCCGGGAATGGAGCATAGACGAGCGACGAGAAGTCGTATATTCCCTTGACATTCTCCGTGAAATAACGTGAACGGAAATGAGCCGTCCCCAGTCCCATTCTTCTGGAGACCATCATCTCACGCGCTATGTCATCAAGGCTCCACGTATTGTTTCCACCGTTCTGCCTATCCAGGAAGTAAGTTCCAAGGCCCGCCACCACGACTTTTCCACAAGAGTTCTCTGCCCAGTCGGCAGCGAAGGGATAAAAGTTGTTCCCACGGAAATAAATCATAGGATAAAGCTGGTCCATCAGCCCAAGACGAAGCCAAAGCTGCGCGTCCTGAGAGACGCGGTCGCGGGCATTCCAGTTATTAGAGGAATAACGGCTTAAGTCGGAATATTTCCCTATCGGCGAACAGCTTATCCTCACCCACGGTTTCTCCGCCTTCACGGCATCGTGCACCTTTCTTACGATGTCCGTTATCTTATCTCGGCGCCACTGAGCTACATACGCGTTCCTCGGGGCAGGGAGCATCTCCGGATACCGTATATAATCGAGGTGGATACCGTCGATGTCGTAGTGGGTCGTAATCTCCCTGGCCACGGAAGTGATAAGTTCCGCGGTAGACTCCTGGGAAGGGTCGAGGAAGGCGTCTCCGTCCAACTTAAACATTTTATATCCTCTGGCACGAAGACGCTTGGCTGCAGACCCCGTATAGGGTCCCACCGGCAACGTGGCTATCCACGCCTGCACCTCCATGCCACGCTTATGGCATTCGGCAATAGCAAAGGCCAGTGGGTCGTAGCCGGGATTTACGCCGAAGCGTCCCGACACACAGGCGTCCCAAGGATAAATGGCGGAGGGGTAGATGGCAGAGGCACGGTCGACGGCTTGCAGAAGTACCGTATTGATATTGGCCTTCTGATATTTATCAAGGATATTCCTAAGTTCCTGCTTCTGTCTGGCAATGGAATAGCTGTCGCGTCCCGGTGTTCGGGGCCAGTCTAGGTTCTTCAGCGTTGTCAGCCACACAGCGCGCACCTCACGCTTGGGTATTATCATTGTCTGGGCCTCCAACGTTGTGAGAAGCCCGAAAAGCAATGCCAGTATTATCAATTGTTTTTTCATTTCCAAATATTCTTGTTTTTTCATTCTATACACCTACAACATGACATGAATGATGGCGAAACAAGGTGCAAAGGTAATGAAACTTCTTGGTTGTTTCAAAATTTATCTTTACCTTTGTCGCAATTTATTAAAACTCTCTAAAACCATATGATATCGTTTACAATTGCCCTTCTGGCCCTTATAGCAGGCTACTTCCTTTACGGTAAGTTCATCGAGCATGTCTTTAAACCTGACAACAGACCTACGCCTGCAATTGCCATGGCAGATGGCGTCGACTACATCGTCATGCCTACGTGGAAGGTCTTTATGATTCAGTTTCTGAACATTGCCGGCACAGGACCAATCTTCGGCGCAATAATGGGAGCATGGTATGGCCCTAGTGCGTATCTATGGATAGTCTTCGGGTGCATCTTCGCAGGAGGCGTCCACGACTACCTCTCTGGAATGCTCTCAGTAAGACATGGCGGCGCCAACCTGCCGGAACTTGTCGGCACCTACCTTGGCAAGACCACCAAGGCGGTGATGCTTGTCTTCTCTGTCATCCTGCTTATGATGGTCGGCGTGGTGTTCGTCCTCTCTCCGGCCCTAATCTTAGGCGACATCTGCTGGTCTACCATCACGTGGGTGGTTGTTATCTTCATCTATTATGTCCTTGCCACCATGCTGCCTATCGACAAGATAATCGGCAAGATATATCCTATCTTCGCTTTCGCACTTCTGTTCATGGCATTGGCCCTTATGGTCTGTCTGTTCTACAAGCAGCCCAGTCTCCCGGAGATATGGACGGACCTTGGCAGCTATACAGCCGCCAACGACCCCGACGGCCTTTTAGGAACAGCCAGCTATTTCAAGCGTAATCCTCTCTTTCCGTGTCTTTTCCTCACCATAGCCTGCGGAGCTATCAGTGGCTTCCATGCCACACAGAGCCCGTTGATGGCACGTTGTCTGAAAAGTGAGAAGGCCGGCCGCGCTGTCTTCTTTGGCAGTATGATTACCGAAGGCATCGTCGCCCTTATCTGGGCTACCGTATCCATGTACTTCTTCTACTACGGAGGTTGGCGCGACGTAGCCAACTCCATAGATGCCAACACTGTCAACAATTTCATGGCACAGGTACACAACAACGGCGGAAAGAGCCTCACACAGTTCTTCACAGCACCAAAGGTCGTGGAGTATGTCTGTGTGGGCTGGCTCGGAGTGTTCGGTGGCATCTTGGCAGTCTTCGGTGTGGTGGCAGCACCTATCACCAGTGGCGACACCGCTTTCCGCAGTGCCCGCCTCATCATTGCCGCCGCCCTGCACATGGACCAGAAGTCGATACGCAAGCGCTTCTATATAGCCATCCCGATGTTTGCCGCCGCCATCGTTCTCCTTGCTTGGCAGATTGAGGACCCCAACGGCTTCAACACCATCTGGAACTGGTTTGGATGGAGCAACCAGTCGCTTGCCGTCTTCACGCTATGGACCGTTACAGTCTATCTTGTTCAGAAGGACAAGCCATTCTGGATAACACTCATCCCGGCACTGTTCATGACTACCGTCTGCACGACATTCCTCTTTGTCAGCAAGCAGGCTTTCGGCGGATGGATTCCACGCCCCGTCGGCTACGTCCTCGGCATCAGCTGTCTAGTGATAGCCGTCATCTGGTTTGTCCTCTGGCTTCGGAAATACAACAATACCGCCAAATGTGAAATAGAGTAAATGGTATAAACACAAAAAATAACGAAAATGAGAAAAATCACACTATTACTGATGGCACTGGTTATGACCATCTCTGCCAACGCACAGTTTAAAGCCGGCAAAGGCTACGTAGGCGCATCACTGACAGGTCTTGACCTTCATTACAATGGCCAGGACAAACTGAAGCTCGGAGTGGAGGCTAAAGCAGGCTACCTGCCATGGGACAACATCATGTTACTGGCAGAAGCCGGTATTCAGCACAATGGCGACAGCGACGTGCCTGACGACATCAGGGTCGGTGTCGGAGCCCGTTACTATATCACCCAGAACGGACTGTACCTCGGTGCTAACTGCAAATTGGTTCACGCAAGTCACAACTACAACGACCTCATGCCTGGAGCAGAGGTGGGATATGCTTTCTTCATCAACCGCTCGGTTACCATTGAGCCGGCTGTCTATTATGACCAGTCGTTCAAGAAGAGCAAGTATTCTACGGTAGGACTTAAGGTCGGCATAGGCATATACCTCTTCGACGATTAAAGCAAGAGCCGGGAAATGCAGGAATATCCTTCAGCACTGCTGGAAAAGGCAGTAGGCGAACTGGCTAAGTTACCGGGCATAGGACGCAAGACGGCTCTCCGTCTTGCGCTTCATGTGCTCAGGCAACCCGTTGCGGACATCGACGAGTTCACGGATGCCATCTCTCACCTACGCCACGATGTCAAATACTGTACCTTATGCCATAACATCAGCGACACGGATGTCTGTCCCATCTGTGCTGATCGTTCCCGCGACCGTTCCATGGTGTGTGTCGTAGAGAACGTGCAGGATGTCATGGCTATTGAGAACACGCAGCAGTATCACGGCCTATACCATGTCCTTGGCGGCATCATCTCGCCCATGGACGGTATCGGTCCCAATGACATAGAAATTGACTCACTGGTGAAGAGAGTTGAGGGAGGTGGTATCAGCGAGGTGATACTCGCCCTTGCCAGCACAATGGAAGGCGACACGACCAACTTCTACATCTCACGGAAGCTCGCCGCAACGGGAGTGCGCATCAGTGTGATAGCCCGTGGCATCAGCGTTGGCGACGAACTGGAATACACCGATGAGGTAACTCTGGGCAGGGCTATTATGAACCGTACTGAGATGAAAAGGTAATTTAAGGGTAAAACATTCTTATTATAGTCAAAAATGCGAAGAACACGCAACATACTAATGGCTGAGCTATGGGTATCAGTGGTTTTGACAGCTCTTATAGTTTTACTGTTTGAGTCGGAGCTGGTACTGCCCGGCATGCTTTCCGACGACAGCAACACACAGGTGCTCACGGGAATGGTTATGATTATAGTCGTCCTGGTAGCCATACCGTCATCGCTCTATCTCTTCAAGACCGGACATGTTAACGGGCTGCTCACCGGCGACGAGAGTTCCGCACCACGCCATCTGCTTTTCTGGGGCACGGTGAGGATGATGATGTTGTGCGTGCCGATGGTGGTGTGCATGTTCCTCTACTATGCTTTTGGAGAGAACGTCCGTTTCTTCTATCTCTCCGTCATCTGCGCGCTGTGTCTTTTCATGGTCTACCCCACCCTCTCACGGTGCCTTCACGAGACAGGCATAAAGTCGGATGCCAAGGACTATGACCCAACCCCTAACGACGGTGCCCCCAGGTCATACTAAGCTATAGAGCAGAAGACATGAAGAAACTAAGCATAATCATAGTCAGCTATAACGTAAAATACTACCTTGAGCAGTGTCTCGACAGTGTGCGGCGTGCCATTGAGGACATTGATGCGGAAGTGTTTGTCGTTGACAACCACTCTAAGGACGGCTCTACAGCCTATCTGGAGCGTCGGTTTCCGGAATTTAATTTTGTTTCCAGCAACCATAACCTCGGCTTTGCGCGTGCCAACAATATCGGAATCCGTGAGAGCGACGGCGAGTTTGTGCTGCTCCTGAACCCTGACACCATCGTCGGTGAGACGGTCCTTAGGGAATGCCTAAGTTTCATGGAGTCGCATCAGGACGCAGGGGCATGCGGTGTGGAGATGCTCCAGGCCAACGGAGAGGCTGCCAAGGAGAGCCGCCGTGGCATTCCCGACCCTATGACGGCATTTTTCAAGATGAGTGGTCTATGTGCGCGATTCCCAAAGAACGCGGTGCTGGGTCATTACTATATGGGAGATATACCCTGGGACAAACCAGGTGAGATAGAGATAGTAAGCGGTGCGTTCTGCATGATGCGCCGGGCCGCACTGGAGAAGGTCGGTCTGCTCGACGAGGACTTCTTCATGTATGGCGAGGACATAGACCTTAGCTACAGGCTTCTGAAAGGCGGATACAAGAACTACTACCTCCCATGCAAGATCCTGCACTACAAAGGCGAGAGCACGCAGAGAGGGTCCTTCGCTTACGTCCACGTCTTCTATGACGCCATGCTCATCTTCTTCCGCAAACACTACGGGCATCTGTCATTTTTTCTCTCCATCCCCATCAAGACAGCCATCTACGCCAAGGCTCTTACGGCTCTCGTGGGCATGGTCTTCAACAAGGCACGGAAAGCAGTAGGCTTCATCCAGCCTTCGATAAGCCATATGCCGGAGTTCCTATTTCTAGGAAGGGAGCGCAACATCGAGCAATGCAAGCGTATATCACGGCAGAAAGGACTCATCGGGAGATTCATCACCTGCGACGCCACAACAAACCCTGGCGGGCATCTAAGGGAAATAGCGTCACTGAACCCGCAGAAGACGTATCAGATTGTTTACGATACCGAGGCTTACTCCTACGACGACATCTTCAGGATATTCGCCAAACATCCGGCACAGAACATCTTCCTTGCCACATACAGCCATAAGTCGAACACCATCATTACCAACCAGGAGATTTACCGGCATGAATAACGAACACGACAACACAGTATCGCTCAGGGCGATGGAGCCGGAAGACTTGGACGTCCTTTACCGCATAGAGAACGACACAAAGCTTTGGGACGTCGGTTGCACTAACGTACCATACAGCCGCTACACCCTTCACAACTATATCGCCGACTGCAAGAATGACATCTACGCAGACCGTCAGCTCCGTCTTATGATCGAAAACGCTGACGGTGAGGACGTGGGCATCATAGATATCATGAACTTTGAGCCACGCCATATGCGCGCCGAACTTGGCATTGTCGTCATGAACCGCTACCGCAGACATGGCTATGCCTCGGCAGCGGTCCGAAAAATAATCAGCTATGCCTGCAACACACTGCACCTCCATCAGTTATATGTTATCATCGACGTAGGCAACAAGGCCTCGGAGAACCTTTTCCTCTCGTTGGGATTCAAACAGTGCAGCAGTCTTAAAGACTGGCTGTACAAGGACGGAAGGTATGTCGACGCCATCATGATGCAGCTCTTGCTATAGAAGTGAAATTGCTTTGTGCCCCTCGGATTGATATACTTTGAATCCTTGCAGCCAGCGACTGCATCCAATAGATTGTATCAAACCGAGGTGTGCTGGGTAGTAATAAATAACCACAAGTAGGTTAATATCAGCTTTTTATAAATCTTAATCAGCAAAAGCCTTTGGTTTTTGCCACGATTGTTGTACCTTTGCAGTCCAAATATAAATAATGTATAGAGAAAGTATAAGATGATAACACTCACCAACATTGCCGTTCAATTCGGAAAGAGAATACTCTACAAGGACGTAAACATCAAGTTCACACGCGGAAACATCTATGGTGTCATCGGTGCCAACGGTGCCGGAAAATCAACACTGCTCCGTGTCATCGACGGTGAACTTGAGCCTAATAAGGGTACCGTGGAACTGGGACCAGGCGAGCGCCTCTCCGTACTGGAGCAGGACCACTTCAAATATGACGACTACAAGGTCATGGATACCGTCCTGATGGGACATGCACCTCTGTGGGCGAACATGGAGGAGCGTGAGCAGCTCTACTCCAAGGCTGAGATGACCGAGGAGGACGGCAACCGCGCGGCAGAACTTGAGGAGAAGTTCGCCGAGATGAACGGATGGGAGGCCGAAAGCGATGCCGCTCAGCTGTTGCAGAACCTGGGAATACCGGAGACACTGCACCAGAAGCAGATGGCAGAACTGTCGAATAACGAGAAGGTACGTGTCATGCTGGCAAAGGCCCTCTTCGGAAAGCCCGACAACCTGCTGCTCGACGAGCCTACCAACGACCTCGACCTCGATACGGTGGAATGGTTGGAAGACTACCTCAGCGACATCGACGAGCATCAGACGGTGCTCGTTGTCAGCCACGACCGTCACTTCCTCGACTCTGTATCCACACAGACCATCGACATCGACTTCGGAAAGGTTACCGTCTTTGCCGGCAACTACTCGTTCTGGTACGAGAGCTCACAGCTCGCCCTTCGTCAGGCACAGAACCAGAGACTGAAGGCTGAGGAGAAGCGCAAGCAGTTGGAAGAGTTCATCCGCCGTTTCTCTGCGAACGTTGCGAAGAGCAAGCAGACAACAAGCCGTAAGAAGATGCTTGAGAAACTCAACGTGGAGGAGATACGGCCGTCAAGCCGTAAGTATCCTGGCATTATCTTCCAGATGGAGCGTGAACCGGGAAACCAGATCCTTGAGGTTAAGGACCTCAAAGCTGTGGAAGAGGATGGAACTGTTCTCTTCGACCATGTCAGCTTCAACGTTGAGAAAGGACAGAAGATAGTTTTCCTCTCCCATAACCCGAAGGCCATGACGGCTCTTTTCGAGATTATCAATGGTAACAGAAAGGCTGATGCAGGAGAATACAAATGGGGCGTTACCATCACAACGGCATACCTCCCACTGGACAATACGGAGTTCTTCAAGAGCGACCTGAACCTCGTCGACTGGCTGTCGCAGTACGGAACGGGCAATGAGGTAACAATGAAGGCATACCTCGGAAGAATGCTCTTCCGCCAGGAGGAAGTGGAGAAGAAGGTCAACGTGCTCTCAGGAGGTGAGAAGATGCGCTGTATGATTGCTAGGATGCAGCTTCAGAATGCCAACTGCCTCATCCTCGACACGCCGACAAACCACCTCGATCTGGAGTCCATTCAGGCCTTCAACAATAACCTTACCTCTTTCAAGGGTAACGTACTCTTCAGCTCCCACGACCATGAGTTCATCGAGACCGTGGCCAACCGCATCATTGAGCTCACTCCTTCAGGGACTATCGACAAGCTTATGACCTACGACGAGTACATCCACGACGAGGCCATCAAGGAGCAGAAGGAAAAGATGTACACTGCCCAATAAGGCAGCAATCACAGCTTTTCTACCCCGCCCCACTGTCAGATGAACCGCAATGTGCATTGCGGTTCATTCATCTTGGCATAATTTTTGCTATCACCATATTGGCAATTTGTATAGCAAAGAAAAACAAAAGAAATATTATGAGCAATAATAAAGAGGAAAAGAAAATAAAGGTTGAAGGCGAGGAGCCCAAGAACAATCAGGAAGAGAATAAGAACAAGAAGGCCGATACCAAGAAAGAGGAGGAAAAAGAGGCTACACCGAAGGATGCGGATGACGACAAGAAGGAGGAAGCCAAGAAAAAGGAGCCTTCAAAGGAGGAAAAGCTCCAGCAGCAGGTCGACGACCTTAAGGACCGTTACTTGCGTACTGTTGCGGAATTCGACAACTATAAGAAGCGTACCCTGAAGGAAAAGGCCGAGCTGATTCTCAACGGCGGAGAGAAGACCGTTACGGCCATTCTCCCTGTTCTTGATGATTTTGAGCGTGCCCTGGCCAACGACAACGATGATGCGAAGGCCATAAAAGAAGGCATGGAGCTCATTTACAAGAAATTCATCAAGTCGCTGGAGAGCCTGGGCGTTGAGAAGATTGATGCCAAGGACAAAGACTTCACCACTGATAACATGGAGGCTATTGCCATGGTTCCCGGTGTCGGCGACGACAAGAAAGGCAAGGTCATCGACTGCGTACAGGCTGGCTATACCCTTAACGGAAAGGTTATCCGCCACGCAAAGGTGGCAGTAGGTCAGTAATATGATGAAAGGATGAAGGGGCAATGACGTAAAATGTCATTGCCGCTTCATCCTTTTATGCGTTAATACTATCACCCATTTACAATATAATCCAATAATCCAAGATGGCAAAGAGAGATTATTACGAGGTACTTGGCGTAAGCAAGGATGCCTCTGACGCAGAGATAAAGAAAGCTTACCGCAAACTCGCCATAAAATATCACCCCGACCGAAACCCCGGCGACAAGGAAGCCGAGGAAAAATTCAAGGAGGCTGCCGAGGCTTACGACGTCCTCCACGACCCGCAGAAGCGACAGCAGTACGACCAGTTCGGTTTCAACGCACCGGGAGGAGGCTTCTCAGGAAGTCCGTTCGGAGCTGGAGGCTTCTCCATGGACGACATCTTCTCCATGTTCGGAGATGTCTTCGGAGGACACAGCGGCTTCGGAGGCTTCGGAGGCGGCTCAAGCGCGCAGACGCGGAAATACCGCGGCTCGGACCTTCGGCTGAAGGTAAAGCTCTCACTGCAGGAGGTTGCCACGGGAGTTACAAAGAAGTTCAAGGTACGCAAGGACATAGCATGCCCCGACTGTCACGGAACGGGAGCTGAGAACGGCTCCGGCGTAGAGACCTGTCCGAACTGTCATGGCACGGGAATGGAGATACGCACGCAGCAAAGCATCTTTGGTATGGTGCAGACACAGACAACTTGTCATGTCTGCGGTGGCGAAGGATCTGTCATAAAGAACAAATGTACACACTGCGGAGGCACTGGAGTCGTCAAGGGCGATGAGGTCGTAGAGATAAACATACCGGCTGGTGTAGAGGATGGAATGGTCCTCAACGTGCCGGGAAAGGGCAACGCCGGCAAGCACAACGGAATAAATGGCGACATAAAGGTCTACATAGAGGTTGAACAGAACGACACCTTCGTCCGCGACAAACAGGACCTTATATATAATCTCCTGCTCGACTTCCCTACTGCCGCACTCGGTGGACAGGTCGATATTCCAACACTCGACGGCAAGTCGATAAAGATAAAGATAGAGCCGGGCACACAACCGGGCAAGACACTGCGCCTTCGTGGCAAAGGTCTGCCGGCTGTTAAGGGCTACGGCTATGGCATGGGCGACCTGATAGTCCAAATCAGCGTTTACATCCCGAAGACTCTTTCACATGATGAGAAAAAGGCTATCGAGAAATTCCAGGACAGCGACAACTTCAAGGGCGACGCTACAACAAAGGAAACGATATTCCAGAAGTTCAAGAATATATTCAGTTGAACATAAAAAGTCATGGATAACGAATACAACGACACAGTACATTATTTATATAACAGCGCACCGGTCTTCGAGCATGTAGGGGCATCGGCATATAAGGAAGGGCTGTCAAATACTTTGGCTCTGGATGAGCACTTCGGACATCCGCACACGCACTTCCTTTCCATCCACGTCGCCGGAACAAACGGTAAGGGCTCCTGCTCACATACCCTTGCATCGATACTGCAGGCCGACGGATATAAGGTAGGACTGTATACGAGTCCGCATCTCGTCGATTTCCGCGAGCGCATACGCGTCAATGGAGAGATGATGCCGAAGCAGTATGTCGTTGATTTCGTAAAGGAGAACAAAGAGTTCTTTGAACCTTTGCACCCGTCGTTCTTTGAACTCACCACGGCTCTTGCCTTCAAATACTTCACTGAGCAGCATGTTGACATCGCCGTGATAGAGGTTGGACTTGGTGGAAGACTCGACTGCACCAATATTATCACTCCAATACTGTCTGTCATCACCAATATCAGCTTCGACCATACACAGTTCCTCGGCAACACTCTGGCGAAGATAGCCGGAGAGAAGGCCGGGATAATCAAGGACGGTGTGCCGGTGGTCATCGGAGAGGATGTTCCGGAGACACGTCCTGTTTTCGAGGCTAAGGCAGAGACCATGCGCTCCACCATCGTCTTCGCACAGGACAAGCCGCTGGTTACTTCCGCAAGAGTCAATGCTAAAGGCGGACGGGACTACAAGACCAAATACTTCGGCGATATCCATTATGAGCTTGGAGGCGACTATCAGGACAAGAACGCCAACACGGTACTCAACGCATGCATGATGTTAATGGACAAAAATGTCATCAGGGACGTGGACAGTGTTGCGAAAGGCTTCGCCAATGTCTGCGAGTCGACAGGTCTCATGGGCCGGTGGCAGACTATCAGCGAGCACCCAAAGGCTGTCTGCGACACTGGACATAATGTTGGAGGATGGCAATATCTCGCGCCACAGATAGCACAACAACCCTGCCGGAGACGGAGAATAGTCTTCGGGATGGTTGACGACAAGGACATCGACAAGGTTCTCTCAATGATGCCACGCGACGCGGTGTTCTATTGGACACAGCCATCGAACAAGCGCGCCTTTCCTGTTGAGAAGGTAGCTGAGGAAGCCAAAAAACAAGGCCTTGTGGGACGTATGTTCAAAAATGTGAAGGAGGCTTATAAGGCTGCACTTGCCGACAGCTCCGACGACGACTTCGTCTTTGTCGGCGGCTCAAGCTATGTTGTTGCCGACCTTCTGGCATAAAATATTTTTACGGACGGCCACAAGGGGCATACTTGCATTAGCGGGACTTGGCGGTTGCTATATGCTAAGGTAGGAAGGAAGTCTGTTGCGGGCCGGTATCCAACCTTCACAATCAGACTGACAGTCTGTTATAGAGGAACACGACAACACTTCGCTTCAACTATCACAGACTGCCAGTTTGCTACCTTAATTGTTTTTAACAAAGTTCTTGCTTATTTTTCCCATTTAAGTTTGGTTGTATCGATATTTTTCATTTACTTTGCAGAAAAGTAACTAATAATTTCAATCCAACTAAAAACGGTGAATATGGCAAACTCTGTAGAAACACAAAACAAATGCGGTCTGAGAAGAGAAGACTTCCAGACCACTGTCAACGGCAAGCATACTGATTTATTCATTCTCCGTAACTCTTCTGGCAACGAACTGGCTTTTACAAATTACGGCGGTGCTATCGTCGCAATAATGATTCCGGACAAGAATGGCAATTATGCCAACGTTATACAAGGTCATGACAGCATTCAAGGCGTCATGAATTCAGAAGAGCCATACCTTTCGCGTCTTATCGGAAGATTTGGAAACCGCATAGCGAAAGGTAAGTTCCAACTGCATGGCAAGCAATATCAGCTCTATACCAACGATGGTCCTAACCACCTGCACGGAGGCAAGGCCGGATTCAACGTCAAGGTATGGGATGCCACACAGATAAACGACCACGCTGTGGTACTGAAATATACAAGCCCGTACGGAGATGAGGGTTTCTCAGGTGAAGTCAACGTATGGGTGGCATACACATGGACAGATGATAACGAGTTGATTATCAAGTACCGCGCCACAACAAACAAAAAGACAATCATCAATCTTACTCACCACGGCTTCTTTTCCCTTGCAGGAGATGCCGAACCGACACCGGACGTGCTCAACGTTGAGACACAGCTCAACGCCGACTACTTCCTGCCTATCGACAACACCAGCATACCTACGGGCGAAATACTGAAAGTTGAGGGCACACCGTTTGACTTCCGCACGCCTCACACTATCGGCGAGCGCATCAACGACGACAACGAGCAGTTGAAAAACGGCACCGGCTACGACCACTGCTACGTTCTCAACAAGAAAGAAGAAGGAGAACTGAGTTTCGCCGCAAAGCTTCATGAGCCGGTTAGCGGACGTACACTGGAGGTATATACTACGGAACCTGGTCTGCAACTCTACACCGGCAACTTTGAGTTCGGTCTCAAAGGCTGGCACGGAACGACATATCCCAAACGCAGTGCTATCTGTCTGGAGGCCCAGCACTTCCCTGATACGCCAAACCATCCGTACTTCCCGTCGGTAGAGCTAAATCCAGGAGAGGTATACGAACAGCGCACGGTATATAAATTTGGAATAGAATAACAAACAATTAATTATAACTACTTATCCGCAATCGACAAGACAACGCCCTACATGCGGGATTGTTGATTGCGGATATTATTATCTTAAAAACACAAAAACAGCTATTTGTTCAAAATGGAAAACGTTAAGACAAAACAGAATGGCAGCATCATAGCAATAATAACTATGATGTTTCTCTACGCCATGATTGCGTTCGTCACCAACCTTGCCGCTCCTATCGGCGTGGTATGGAAGAACCAGCCGGAAATCGGCAACAGCAACATGCTGGGAATGATGGGTAACTTTATGAACTTCTTCGCTTACCTGTTCATGGGAATTCCAGCCGGCAAACTTCTAACTAAGATTGGTTACAAGAAAACCGCACTATTAGGCATCGCCTTTGGCTTCTTCGGAGTACTTATACAGTTCCTCTCCGGCATGCCCTCTGGTATGGCAGGCTTCGTGGTATATCTTCTCGGAGCTTTTATAAGCGGACTCTCTGTCTGCCTGCTCAACACCGTCGTAAACCCGATGCTTAACCTCCTCGGAGGTGGTGGCAACCGCGGTAATCAGTTGAACCTTATCGGGGGCACACTGAACTCACTTGCCGGCACACTGACGCCAATGTTCGTCGGAGCCCTTATCGGCACGGTCACCAAGAATACCAGCATGGTCGATGTTAACCCGGTACTTTATATTGCAATGGCTGTCTTTGCCGCCGCATTCATCATCCTCTCATTCATTCCTATACAGGACCCGGAGATGGGTAAGACCAACGAGAACACTGTCTTTGAGCATTCTCCATGGGCTTTCCGTCACTTCAAGCTCGGAGTGATAGCCATCTTCGTATATGTCGGAGTGGAAACTGGCATACCAGGCACACTGAACTTTTATATCTCTGACACAACGGCAAGCGGAGCATGGACCACAGCGGTCGCTAACGCTGCTGCCATAGGAGGCTTCGTAGCAGGAACCTACTGGCTGCTGATGCTTGTAGGAAGGTTCGTTGCCGGATTTATAGCTGACAAGATATCGTCGCGTGCACTTATGATGATAACCACCTGCGCAGGAATGATCCTCATCATCGCCGCTATCTTCATTCCTAAGACTGTCACAACAACTATGCCTCTGTTTACAGGAACATCATTCGCCATGACCACGATTCCTCTCAGTGCCCTTCTCTTAGTGCTTTGCGGACTCTGCACCTCTATCATGTGGGCTTCCATCTTTAACCTTGCAACAGAAGGACTTGGCAAATATACAGCTCAAGCGTCAGGTATCTTCATGATGATGGTTGTCGGTGGCGGCGTACTTCCGCTGATCCAGAACTTCATCGCTGACCATGCTGGTTACATGCTGAGTTATTTCGTTCCACTCATAGCAATGGCTTACATGTTCGTTTATGCCACATTCTTCAGCAAGAACGTCAACAAGGACATCCCGGTATAACATTCCAAACTAAGAATAATGTATAATGCGCCCACGGCTGAGCGCCAGCAATATGCCGTTTATCATGCATTATACATTATTTTGTATGAAATATTTTACAACCATAACAAAAAATAAACTATCAAAAACTAACAATATGGACACAGAAAAAGTTAGATCCCGCTTCATAAAGCATTTCGATGGTCAGACTGGTAACATCTACATGTCGCCGGGTCGTATCAATCTTATCGGTGAGCACACCGACTATAATGGTGGATTTGTATTCCCGGGAGCTGTCGATAAGGGCATAATGGCAGAGGTCCGTCCTAACGGCTTGGACACCGTCATCCTATACTCTATCGACCTCAAGGACAAAGTAGAGTTCAAGGTTGACGACCCTAAGGGTCCTAAGGCCACATGGGCCCGCTACATATATGGCGTTATCCAGGAGATGCGTGCCTTGGGTGTTGACGTCAAGGGCTTCAACGCCGCTTTCTACGGCGATGTTCCTCTCGGTGCCGGTATGAGCTCTTCTGCCGCACTGGAGAGCTGTTTCGCCTTCGCAATCAACGACCTCTTCGCCAACGGTCGTATCTCCAAATGGGATATGGTCCTCGCAGGTCAGGCCACAGAGCACAAGTATGTTGGCGTCAACTGCGGCATCATGGACCAGTTTGCCAGCGTCTTCGGACAGAAGGGTAAACTGATGCGCCTGGACTGCCGAAGCCGTGAGTTCCAGTATTTCCCATTCGATCCTCAGGGCTACAAGCTTGTCCTCGTCAACTCAAAGGTAAAGCATGAGCTTGTAGGAAGCCCATATAACGACCGCCGCAAGAGTTGTGAGAATGTAGTAGCTGCCCTTGGCAAGCACTTCCCTGACAAGAAGTATGAGACACTCCGTGACGCCACATGGCTGGAACTTGAAGAGGTCAAGACGGAGATAAGTGCAGAAGACTACAAACGTGCCCACTTCGTCCTAGGTGAAAAAGACCGCGTCCTCGCCGTCAGTGATGCTCTTGAGGCAGGCGATTACGAGACCGTAGGCCGTAAGATGTACGAGACCCACGAAGGCCTCTCCAAGGAATATGAGGTCAGCTGTGAGGAACTTGATTTCCTTGTGGAGGTTGCCAAGGCCAACGGAGTCAGCGGCAGCCGTATCATGGGCGGCGGCTTCGGTGGCTGCACCATCAACCTTGTGAAGGACGATGTCTACGACACATTCGTTGCTGATGCTAAGAAGAAGTTCACGGCTAAGTATGGTCATGAGCCGGAGTTCTATCCTGTTGTCATCAGCGACGGCTCACATAAGGTATGCTAAACATACAAGAACTAAAAAAGGGAGACCTTCACGGGTCTCCCTTTTTTATTTATCGTTTCTGATATCAGCATCCTGCTAACGAAGACTTAGCACCGTCTTCATATACAGCATGCCGTTCCTTTGCATTATCTACATATTATCCATTCATCGACATGAGGAATTCCTCATTATTCCTTGTATTCTTAATACGTGAATGGATCTCGTTCATAGCCTCTATCGGTGTCATATCCGCAATATACTTACGGAGAATCCACATACGGTCGAGGGTAGTCTTATCCTGAAGCAGGTCATCACGACGCGTACTTGAAGCCACCAGGTTGACAGCCGGGAAGATACGCTTGTTGGAGAGGCTGCGGTCGAGTTGCAACTCCATGTTACCAGTTCCCTTGAACTCCTCGAAGATCACCTCGTCCATCTTACTGCCGGTGTCGATAAGAGCTGTAGCTATAATCGTCAGCGAGCCACCTCCCTCAATGTTTCTGGCAGCACCGAAGAAGCGCTTTGGCTTCTGGAGGGCGTTGGCATCAACACCACCGGTAAGAACTTTTCCGCTGGCAGGAGCCACTGTATTGTATGCGCGGGCCAGACGGGTTATAGAGTCGAGGAAGATGACGACATCATGTCCGCACTCCACCATTCGCTTAGCCTTCTCCAATACGATACCCGCAATCTTCACGTGGCGCTCCGCAGGCTCATCGAAAGTCGAAGCGATGACCTCAGCGTTTACTGTCCGCGACATATCCGTCACCTCCTCCGGACGTTCATCTATGAGGAGCATCATAAGATAAGCCTCAGGATGGTTAGCCGCGATAGCATTGGCAATATCCTTCATGAGTATGGTCTTACCGGTCTTTGGCTGTGCTACGATGAGTGCACGCTGACCTTTACCAATAGGCGAGAACATATCGACAATACGCGTGCTGAGGTTTGTGGTCCTCGGGTCTCCGGTGAGGTTGAACTTCTCATCAGGGAACAGTGGTGTAAGATGCTCGAAAGGTATGCGATCGCGAACCTCTGCCGGATTTCTGCCGTTGATATAGTCTATGGATGTCAGCGGGAAATACTTTTCTCCGGTATGAGGCGGACGGACATGACAGTCGATGACATCGCCAGTTTTCAGTCCGTACTTCTTGACTATATTGTTCGGAACGTAAACATCGTCCGGAGAACTCAAATAGTTGTAGTCACTTGACCGAAGGAAGCCGTAGCCGTCGGGCATCACTTCCAACACACCGTTCGATGTGATGAGATTAGTAAAGTCGTAAGCCTGCTCCTGGCGGGCGCTCTTAGCCGCAAAATTACTGTTCACAGGGGCTGCGTCATCTACGGGAACAGCAGGACGGTCGAGCATATCGTACTCCGGCATTGCTCCCTGATCCTCTATCGGCAGGTCGACAACCGTGATGAAATCAGTGCCATCACCAGGATCACCGGGCCAAACCCCATCGGCGACAGGTTCTGCTGTCTGTGCCGGAGCCTCATTGCGCTCGTTGACCTTCTGCTGAAGCTGTGATAAGAGTTCGCTGTTCTCACCACCGGCATTGTCAGAGGAATACTCAGCCTCGGGTACCGCTGGGATTTCAGGAGTTTCATTCACCACAGCGACAGGAGCCTCCTCGGCTTTCTCTTCCGCTTGCTTCTCAGCCTCAGCCTGCTTTGCCTTTATGGCGGCTTCGGCCTGTGCTATCATTTCCAGCTCCGCTTTCGACTTACGGCCACGGTGCTTTGGTATAGAAGCCAGAATTTCTTCAGGTGTCATTTCTTTATTGTTGTTTTCGTTTTCTGTATCGGCCTCAACAGGCTTCTGCACATCCTTAAAGAGCTTTGCGCTCTTTGCAGCAGACTTCTTGGCCTTCGGAGTGTCCAGGTTTTCGCCATCTTTGCCGTTCACGGAATAGACGTGATCGGTCTCAGGGCGGCTGATGCGTGTGCGATGACGTTTCGCTCCCAACGGATGAGCCTTCCCCTCGTCCTCAGCGCCCTTGTCCAGGATGGCATAAACGAGAGTATCCTTGTCATCATCTTTGTTGAAAGATGCGCCGATACTACGTGCGATGTCCTCCAGTTCGGGAACATCCTTCGCTAATAGTTCTTCTTTGCTTAACATATATATAATATGTATAGGGAATAACTTTGATATAAAATCTGTGTTTCAAGAAAAGAAACACTGTGTTTTTGTCTTAATGTGCTGCAAAGTTACACATTTCTTCTCACAACTCCAAACAAAACTCCCCGAAATATTTTGAAAAAGAATGCCACAATGCAGACAAAAGCTACATTTTTACATAAAGGAAAAGGCTCAAAATTGTTTCACAACAACTTTGAGCCTTCATTTCTTCTAACTAACTTATTATCAACTATTCATTACTCTTTTAGAAAAACTGATGCAAAGTTAATACATTTTGGACTCACGCAATTAGAAAATATGCTCAAATCAAACGTAAACGTTTGCAATTTTTGTCGCAAACGTTTGCGGTTTTCCATCGTAAACGTTTGCGGAATGAATAAATTTATGTAACTTTGCAGATACATAAGTTTACTAACAGAATGAAACAGCACCGGACATCACTAAAAGACTTGGCACAACAGCTCAATGTCAGCATTGCAACTGTCAGCCGCGCCCTTCGCAACAGCCATGAAGTCGGCGAGGAAATGAAGCAACGCGTACAGAAACTGGCTAAGGAACTGAACTATCGTCCGAATCCTTTCGCACAGAGTCTGCGTAAGGAAGCACCACATATCATAGGAGTAGTGGTACCAGATCTGGTAACCCATTACTATTCCGCAGTGCTTGACGGTATAGAAAGCTACGCCCGAACATACAAATACACTGTCATCAGTTCCAATTCGCATGAGGACCACGAGCTTGAAGAGCGGGCCATTGACAACTTCATCAATCTGCATGTAGAAGGAATCATTGCCTGCCTGGCACAGGACACCACCGACTACTCCCATTTCGAGGAGATACACGAGATGGGCATTCCGCTGGTCTTCTTCGCACGCACCTGCCTTCCGGAGTTCTTCTCACAGGTTACCGGCGACGGCGACGTGGCCGCTCAGAAGGCGACCCAACATCTCATAGACACCGGGAGTCGGAGGATTGCCTTTATTGGAGGGCCCAACCACCTCGACATGGTGCGCCGCCGCAAGCACGGATACCTTCAGGCTCTTCGTGAAAACCGCATTCCCATTGACCGAGAGATAGTAAAATGCGGTGAGATAAGTAAGGAATACGCCGTAGAGGCCACCAAGGAGCTGCTTTCGCTGCCAGATCCACCCGACGCCATTCTGGCTTTCAACGACACGATGACCTTCGCCATCTTCGACACCATAAAGGATCGTGGACTGAAGATACCGGACGACGTGGCTATTGTGGGGTTCACAGACAACGACACGGCAATTCACGTCACACCAAAGCTCACGGTAGCCGCCGACAATGCGGCAGAGCAAGGCCGTAAGGCCTGCGAGCTTCTCATGCGCGTAATCAATGGAGACAAGAAGCACTACAAGGAAATAGTACCGATGGATCTTATCATCCGAGAGAGCTCCGACAAACGGAAGAAGCAGGAATAATCTTTACACTTCGTAACTGTACTGTTCTTGGCTTGTAAAAGGAATGCTTTTACGTTGCAAAAGGTATTGTTTTACGCTCTAAAAGCATACCTTTTGCAAGTCAAAGCATATGGTTTTACAAAACTCCTTATAATCAACGCCCTACAACACGAATTTAAGTCGGACAGATGCAGAGGCATACTGGATATTATCTTTACATTTTTCTTTACCTGACCATAGCTTTCAACACCGCAATTTAGACAACTTCTGCCACCAAAAATTTGGTAGTCTGACGAAACTTGCCTATCTTTGCAAAAATTAATACAATAAAGTTAAATCTACATTCTACTAAGTACTATATATGACTACAAGAAAACTGAGACTATGGCCAATGGTTGCCGCAATCCTTTTGCTGCTGCCATTAAAGCTACTTTCACAATCTATGAGTCTGCCCTTCCACCGCATTAAAGCTGACGCAACGGCCACAAGTTCACAAGTGAACTGTATCATGAGCGACTCAAGAGGATATATATGGGTCGGCACGCAGTATGGCATGACACGCTACGATGGCTTCAGCTTCTCAACACTGCTGCATGTCGATGGCTTAACAACATCCTTACCCAATAATATGGTCGACGATATTCAGGAGGACCGCAATGGCCGTCTGTGGGTACACACCATGCAGGGCTATTGTGTCTACGACAACTACTCAGAGACCTTCGATACCGATCTGCACGACTACATTGGCAATTATCACATTCAGGGTACTCCTGACAAGATATACATTGACGATGAAAAGAACTTATGGATAACCGTTGTCGGGAAAGGATTATATCGGATAGATGCCAAAACCAGCAAGACAACCTTCAAGTCGTTCGGAAAGGAATATCATAGTTCCAAAATCACCTGGCTTCTCAGAAATGGCAGACAGATTATCGTCAACTTTGACGACGGAATGATTAAAGCTCTAGACGCCAACACCTTACAGCAGCGTTGGCAGACAGATTTTGTAAAGAAACAAAACTACGGCAGCATCAACAACTATAAGACCTACATTGATGACAGAGGCGATGTGTGGGTATCAGGAAACCACGGTGTCTTCGTCTATGGCTCGGGCAAGAAGAAGTGGTACACTAACGTACGCGACTTTTTCGGAGAGTTGGGCTACAAGCTGCCCTTCAACGATGAGATGCTAATAAAAGACGTTACCTCAGACCGCTCACATCATCTATGGATAGCCACTGAGCATCTCGGACTGCTGATGTTCAGCCATAAAGACTTGTCAGCGCGGCAGTTTCTCTACAACCGTCTGGACCCAAACTCCATTCCAGACAATACGATACAGTGTCTATATGTCGATAAAGAAGGCGGACTTTGGATAGGTTCCATCAAAAACGGAATAGCATACTATTCGCCATCCGAGATAAAATTTGAGACCATAGCGTTAGGGGACATCTGTTCCATTACCCAGGACAGAAACGGAACACTGTGGTGCACTTCAAACGATGCAGGCATCATTACCTATGATCCAAGGACAAAGGATACACGTACTATAAGCGACAAAGAGTCTGGACTGGGCTCCAACACCGTGGTGTGCTCCATGACAGCTGATGACGGTTCACTATGGTTCGGCACCTACAACGGTGGAATGGCACGCTACAAGGATGGCTCATGGAAGGTTTGGCGAGCCGGTAATGGTTCAGGACTGCTCAACGACAACGTATGGGCACTCACACAGTTGCCCGACGGAAGGGTTGCCATAGGCACTCTGGGCTCAGGAGTGCAGCTATACGATCCAAGGGCTGATAAGTTCACGGACACATACAATACCAAAAACAGTAAGATTCTCTCAGATTATATCAACTCTATGGTCGTAAGCCACGACGGACGCCTCATCGTCTCACACTCTGAAGGACTGGCATTCATCAACCTAAAGACGCATAACGTAGAGAATGTCCGAGGAAATCATGCAGGGGTCTCCTTCTCCAGCCAGCAGATAAACCAGGTATTTGAGGACAGCCGGGGTATTATATGGTGCGCCACACTCTCTGGCATCAACGCCTATAATCCCAAGACCGACAACCTTGTCACCATCAACAACCTGACGAGCATCCCCGGCTCTGTAGCTTGCGGTGTAACGGAGGACAGGAGCGGACAGATATGGGTCGTCAACGAACATTCCGTATCGGCAATCACCGTCAGCGGGAACGGAAAGGGGAGGTACAGCTATTTCGCCACGGCCTTCAACAGTCTCGACGGACTGCAGGAGCGCCCGTTCAACTACCGTTCCATCCATCTGCTGAGCAATGGCGATATTGCCGTCGGCGGACAGGACGGTATAAACATCATCCCGCCAAGGACGGTAGGCAAGCGGAAGAGTAATGCCAGAGTGCTCTTCTCAGGCCTTGTTCTCTTTGATCATCCTCTCAGAGTGGGTGAGGAATACAACGGACGCATCATTCTGAACGGCAATCTGGACGTGAGCAGAAGTATAAGCCTGAAACACAGAGAGAACGCCTTCACCATCATCCTTGCATCAAGTGAGATCTCTGTGCCGCAGAAAGCACGGTTCCGTTATCGCCTGAAGGGATTCTCCGATAAATGGGCCATCACTCCAGAGGACCAAAACAGCATCACCTTCACTAATCTCGCACCGGGCAACTACACACTCGAAGCACAGGTCATAAACCGCGATGGCTCCATTGGCACTGAGATAAGCCAGTTGAAGGTACATATCTCTCCGCCTATATACCTCTCTATATGGGCCATCATTTTATACATTATTATAATCGGAACAGCCATATGGTACTGGCGCCGATATATCCTTCGCAGGCAAAAGGCCAAGTTTGAGGTGGAGCAGTATCAGAAAGAACTGAAACGGACGCGAGAGATTGAGGAAATGAAACTCAATTTCTTCACTAATGTAAGCCACGAGCTGCGCACTCCGCTCATGCTTATCATCTCTCCTATACAGGCTTTGCTGAACAAGGAGAATGATGAGAGCAAGAAGAAAATACTCAACATGATATACCGAAACGCGCAACGACTGCTGGAGATGGTGGGACAGATCCTCGACTTCCGGAAAATGGAAAAGAACCGTCAGGCGCTGAACCTCATCACGGGTGATATAGCCGGATATGTGAGAAACATTACCGACTCATTCCAGTCGTTTGGAGGCAAGGGCATTCATCTGGAATACCATTCCCCGATAGAAAGTTTCAATATGGCTTTCGACTCCGACAAGGTCAGGAAGATAATCGGGAACCTGCTCTCCAACGCAATGAAGTATACTCAGGACGGAGGACGGGTCGACGTCTCGCTCAACATACTTCCGAAAGAGGACGGAAATGATAAAGACATGTTGCAGATTACCGTCGCCGACAACGGGCCCGGTATCAGCGATGAGGATAAAAAGCATATCTTCGAGAGGTTCTATATGGCACATAATGTGGAGAGCCCTTACGGCGGAACTGGTGTAGGACTGAACCTGGCACGCGACTTTGCCATCCTGCATGGCGGCGACATCACCGTTGCCGACAACAAGGGTGGAGGCACCGTCTTCACAGTTACACTGCCAATACGCCACGACCCATCACTGCCAATGATGGGACAGCAAAGTCAGCAGCAGAAAGGCTCTACCGCCACCATGGCAGACAACATCGCGCCCGTCGTTTCTGTGGAAACCGGCAACAAGGGCACCGGAGTCAAGGCTCAGGGCGATACCGTGGCGAAAGAGAAGGAAGGCGAACGTATCCCGGAGATACTCCTTGTCGACGACAGCACCGACTTCCTCGACTTCATGAAAGATGAACTGGGACAGCGCTACCACGTCCGCACTGCGGAGAACGGGAAACAGGCTCTCGACAAGATAAGCGAGCATAAGCCCGATCTCATCCTCAGCGACGTGATGATGCCGGTAATGGACGGTAATGAGTTCTGCCGTGCCGTAAAAGAGAACAAGCACACGGCAGACATACCGTTTATCATGCTCACGGCACGTCTGGCCCAGGAGCATCAGATTGAGGGACTGGCCAATGGCGCTGATGAATACATCACGAAGCCATTCAACCTCGACGTGCTCTACATGAGGATAAAGAACTTGCTCAAATGGCATGACTCTGCACCCGCCACAGACGCAGGAAAGCTCCAGCCGGAGCTCAAGCACGTAGAGATAACATCCCTCGACAGACAACTTGTAGACAAAGCCACGCAATATGTTGACGATAACATACGCGACAGCAGTATAAGTGTGGAGTCGATGGCAAAGGCTTTGGGCATGAGCCGCGTACAGCTCTACAAGCGGCTACTGCCTGTCACGGGAAGTACACCGATAGAGTTCATCCGGCAAATACGACTTCGGAGAGCCGAGCAGCTGCTGCGTGAAAGTCAGTTGACAGTCAGCGAAGTGGCTTACAGCGTCGGATTCAATAATCCAAGATACTTCTCAAAATACTTCAAGGAGATGTATGGTGTCATGCCTTCACAGTATAAGAAGTAGGATTTAGCGCTTGCCATAGGTTGCTTCTTAACAAAAAGTACTGTTGTTATTAACATCTGACGCACTATTTCGAAGAACTTATGATTGCAGAGGTCATAAGTTTTTCGTAACTTTGCATACCTTCTAATTATCTATGCTCAAAGGATAACTGACAAAGAAACGAAGACAGAAAACAACAATACTTAAACTATATGACAGCAATAAAATCTCTAATCACAGGAGGACTCCTCTTGGCAGCCGTCTGCGCGTCTGCAACCGACTACACCATCAGCAAGAACTTCATCACTATACCGGTGAAGAAGGCATGGTCTAACGGTGCCAAGACTGTAAGGCTGCAAGTTATAGGCAGCAAAATTATCAGAGTGGAGGCAACGGCGGCCGAGACGTTCCCGGAAAAGAACAGCCTCATCATTTTACCACAACCGGCCTACACCGACTTTACCGTCAACGAAACAGCAGATGTGGTAACAGTAAGGACCAGTTGTATCACGGCGACAGTCAGCGAGACCGACGGAAGGGTTAAGTTCATGGACAAGGAAGGAAAGGTCCTGCTTAACGAGGTCGCCGACGGAAGAGGAAAGGTCTTTAAGCCATACTATGTCCCCGACAGGGAGATAGGTGCCGACAGCCATCTGACCGAAGCCCAGAGGCATGGCTGGACCTGGACAGCGACATTCCAAAGTCCTGACGACGAGGCCTTCTACGGATTGGGGCAGCATCAGAGCGAGGAGCTGAACATGAAAGGGCGCAATGAAGACCTTTTTCAGTACAACACAAAGATTTCCGTGCCGTTCGTGCTTTCCAACAAGAACTATGGCATTCTCTGGGACAGCTACAGCTACTGCCGCTTTGGCAATCCTAACAGCTACCTTCAGCTGAACCGTGCCTTCAAGCTATATGACAAGGACGGAAAGCCTGGCTCACTCACGGGTACATACACCGACAAAGATGGCAATTCTGTTACCCGTGCGGAGGACAGCATCTACTATGAGTTCGCACTGCCGGACATCGCTGCCCGCGGACTTAACGACATAGGAGTAGCTAATCTGCCGAAAGGCTTCAAGCTTAACGGCTCTCATGTAACATATGAGGGTTTCATAGAGGCACCAGTGGACAACATCTATCATTTCCTATTATACTATGCAGGCTACATGAAGGTGTTTATCGACGGAAAAGAGGTCGTTCCGGAGCACTGGAGAACCGCATGGAACCCCAACTCCCATAAATTTGAATACGGACTGAAGAAAGGCACACGCCACAAGCTGCTCATCGACTGGTATCCTGATGGAGATGTAAGCTACTGCGGACTGCGTGTTGCAACACCACAACCACAGGACGTGCAGAACGAACTATGCATCTGGAGTGAGATGGCTAAGGACATGGATTACTACTTCATTGCTGGCGATGACATGGACGAGGTAATCTCAGGTTACCGCACGCTTACCGGAAAAGCACAGGTAATGCCGAAGTGGGCATTGGGATTCTGGCAGAGCCGCGAGAGATACACTTCTTCGGAACAGATAGAGACCGTTCTGAAGCATTTCAGAGACCATCACATCCCTGTCGACAATATCGTCCAGGACTGGAACTACTGGAAACTCGACTCATGGGGAAGCCATGAGTTTGAGAAGAGCCGCTATCCAAACCCGCAGGCTATGCTCGACAGCATCCACGACATGCACGGACGCTTCATGATTTCGGTATGGCCTAAGTTCTATTGCACGACCAAGAACTACAAGGAGCTTGATGCCAACGGATGGATGTACCACCAGGCCGTTCACGACTCCATCTACGACTGGCTCGGCTTCATGGGTTCCTTCTATGACGCATACTCTGCCGGAGCAAGGAAGATGTTCTGGCGGCAGATGGACGAAAACCTCTACTCAAAGTATAAGTTCGGAGTTGATGCCTGGTGGATGGACGCCTCGGAACCCAATGTGCGCGACTGCACTCCTATGTGGTACCGGAAAGCCCTCTGTGGACCTACCGCCCTCGGCTCCTCTACCGAATACTTCAATGCCTACAGCATAGTAAATGCCGACGCGATATACAACGGCCAGCGGTCGGTGAACCCCAACCAACGCGTATTCCTGCTTACCCGCAGCGGATTTGCCGGAGAACAGCGCTACAGCACAGCCAGTTGGAGCGGCGACATCGGCACACGTTGGGAAGACATGAGAGCACAGCTCACGGCAGGTCTTAACTATTCTATGTCGGGTATCCCGTTTTGGGGCATGGACATCGGTGGCTTCTGCGTTGAGAACCGTTATGTCAAAGGACAGCAGGAGTTCGACAAGACAGGAGTGGAGAACGCCGACCTCAAGGAATGGCGCGAGTTGCAGGCCAGATGGAATGAGTTCGGGGCCTTCGTCCCACTCTACCGCACACACGGACAGTGGCCTTTGCGTGAGGTCTGGAACATTGCTCCGGAGAACCATCCTGCATATAAGTCCATCCTTTACTACGACAAGTTGAGATATCGTCTCATGCCGTATCTCTACAGTATCGCCGGTGCAGTGCACTTCATGGACTACACGCCGATGCGTGCGCTTGTCATGGACTTCAACGGCGACGAGAAGGTACTCGACGTCAAAGATCAGTTTATGTTCGGTCCAAGTCTTATGGCATGTCCTGTGATGAAATACGAGACATACAGCCGTCCTGTCTATCTCCCGAAGCAGAAAGGCTGGTACGACCTTTATACCAACAAGCACTACAACGGAGGACAGACCATCACCGTGGACGCTCCTTACGAGAAGATACCGGTATTCGTTCCGGAGGGCAGCATCCTGCTCTATGGGCCACAGATGGAATGGAGCGACCAGAAACCTGCCGATGTTATAAACGTCAATGTTTATGCCGGCACGTCTGGAGAGTTCACTCTTTACGAAGATGAGAACACCAACTACAACTACGAGAAAGGTGCTTATTCAACCATAAAGTTCAACTACGACGATGCTAAAAAGAAACTTACGATTAGCGAGCGTAAGGGAGAATTTCCGGGAATGCTGAAGAGCCGCACGTTCAATATCATCCTCCACACACCAGGAATGACCACCGCTACGCTCAATCCTGACGATACCTCCAACGCAAAAGTCGTAAGATACACCGGAAAGAAGGTCACCGTTAAACTGTAATAGAACCGTAGGGGACAGTGCCGGCAGGACATATACTCCCCAATAGAGGAGCGTATAAGGTCCTGTCGGCATAGTTCTGTAAAGCGAGAGCATTGCATGCAAAGCTCTGACGGCATGGTTCTCCACCGTTTATCAAAAGGTTTCAAAAGAAACATTCTACATTAAATTATTATAGGTATATGCGAAAAATTTTGTTATTATTCTTGTTCATGTTAGCCATAAACCCATTGCTGGCACGGGACAGGCAACTGTTCGACAGTGGCTGGCTCTTCGTTTTGGGCAACAATGACGACATGGCGAAAGCCGATTATGACGATTCTGGCTGGAGACTTCTCAACCTGCCACACGACTGGGCCATAGAAGGCGACTTTCGCGACGGGAACCCGTCGGGAGCTGGCGGTGGCGCACTACCGGGAGGTATCGGCTGGTACCGCAAACACTTCACACTGACGGCCGACCAACTTAAAGGCAAGAAGTACTTCATAGCCTTCGACGGCATCTATATGAACTCAACGGTCTACGTAAACGGCAAAGATGTAGGCCACAGACCATACGGCTACAGTTCATTTGAGTATAATATAACTGACGAATTGAAAGCTGGCGACAACGTCATTGCCGTAAAAGTCGACAATAGCGACCAGCCGAACTCACGTTGGTACAGTGGTTGTGGAATCTACCGCCACGTATGGCTCACCGCCACTGCCCCACTCCACTTCGACCACTGGGGCATTCAGGTTGTGACGAATGTCAAAGGCGGTGTGGACGTGAAAGCCAACTACACCGATGAAGCACAGTCGGGAGTGCATCCTTCAATCAGGAACACTGTCTACGATGCCAACGGCAAGGTCGTTGCCACAAAAGAGTCGGAAACGCCTGAGCAGCAGCTGAAGGTCAGCAAGCCCCACCTATGGTCCACCGACGCCCCATATATATATAATGTAAAGACCGAATTAATCGTAGACGGCAAGACAGTAGATGCCGTTTACACCACGACAGGCTTCAGGGAGTTCCGCTTCGATGCTAAGACAGGGTTCTGGCTCAACGGAAAGAACTTCAAGATAAACGGAGTCTGCGAGCACCATGACCTTGGAGCCTTAGGCGCTGCGTTCAACGAGGACGCCATGCACCGCAAACTTCTACGTCTTAAGGAGATGGGTGTCAACGGTCTGCGCTGCACTCACAACCCCCCGGCACCAGAACTTCTGAACATGTGCGACACGATGGGCCTTGTGGTACTTGACGAGAGCTTTGATATGTGGCGCCGAAAGAAAACAAAGAACGACTACGCACGCTTCTTTGACGAATGGCATGAGCGCGACCTCTCCGACCTTGTGAAAAGAGACCGGAATCATCCGTCCATCATCGCATGGAGCATTGGCAACGAGGTACTCGAGCAATGGACCTCAACGGGTTCCGACGAGCTCACCCTCGACCAGGCGAACATGATTCTCAATGCCGGCCATAAGGTAGAGAACACCAATGGCCTTCATCCCAACTCCATCCTCACCAGGCATCTTGTTCAGATCATCCGCGACAACGACGATCTGCCAAAGGGCAAGGACTGGCAAGGTTCGTTCCGTCCGGTAACAGCAGGATGTAATGAACCGGACCCCGGCAACCTGCTGTTCAAGAGCGGAGCTATCGACCTCATAGGCTTCAACTACCACCACCAATGGATTAAGGACGTGCAGAAGAACTTCCCTGGGAAGCCTTTCTTCATGTCGGAGAGCGTCTCCGCACTGATGACGCGCGGCTACTATCCCCAGCCGTCGGACACCATTCTCTTCATGCCTTCACGCTGGGATCTTCCCTACACCGATCCTTCCATGATGTGCTCAGCCTACGACAACAACCACGCACCGTGGAGTGCCACCCACGAAGAGACGTGGAACGCCGTCAAGCACACCCCTTACTGCTTCGGACAGTTCATCTGGACAGGCTTTGATTATATCGGTGAGCCCACTCCTTACGGTTTCCCGGCCCACAGCTCCTACTTCGGCATCATCGACCTTGCCGGTTTCCCAAAGGACATATATTATATGTACCAGAGCGAATGGACTAAGAAAGACGTCCTGCATCTCTTCCCTCACTGGAACTGGTTGCCAGGTCAGACCGTGGACATGTGGTGCTACTACAACAACGCCGACGAGGTGGAGCTCTTCATAAACGGCAAAAGCCAGGGCGTTCGCCGCAAGTCAGCTCCGGAGGCTAAGGACGAATGGTACAAGCTTCATCACAAACTGGACCTCGAATCAACGGAATTCCATGTCGGATGGCGCGTAAAATTTGAACCTGGAGAAGTCAAGGTGGTAGCCAGAAAGAACGGAAAAGAAGTACGCTCAGAGGTCATCAGGACCGCAGGAGCCCCGGACCACATCCGTCTCACCGTCGATTATGACGGCAGGAAGCTCAACGCGCAGAAAACATCAGCCATTGACAAGCAGTCAGCCCCGGCCACCCAGCATCTCGTTTTCGTGAATGTCGAGGTCGTCGACAAGGACGATAACCTCTGTCCTAATGCCGACAACCAGATTTTCTTCGACGTTGCCGACGGCAGCATTGCCGGTGTCGACAATGGTAATGCAGCTTCCCTGGAGCGTTTCAAGGCCAACAACCGCCGAGCTATGTTCGGCAAGTGCATGGTTATCGTAGCCCCTGACGCCAATGGAAAGGTAACCCTTAAGGCACAGGCCGTGGACCTCAAGGAAGCAAAGATAGAACTCTGATATATCATCCTCCATAATCCCCTCCAAAATGTGGAGGGGATTTCCCCTTAGCCTAATTATCATCAATAATATAACTATGAAGAAAATACTAATAACCTTCTGCTCTTTTCTTATCTCCATGGGAGGTTTTGCACAGTTGCAGACCAATGATGGCGTAGAGTATCTTCAAAATCTTCCCAAGGACATGTCCACGGATTTCAGCGACATGGGCAACACGTACTTCCTTGCTGACAGCCTTTCCTTTTTCGACACTACGAAGGGAGAAGGTCTGGTAAACTGGAAGCGCTACCGCCTGTCGCCCCGTCAGGCCTTCAACCTCAACGGCTATTGGCCCGTACGCATGAAGATGCTCGACTTCCCCGACACACAATACGACAACGACCCTAATCTCAAAATCCGCATTCGTCCCATCGACGACCGTACGATCCGTGTTACGATGTACACAAGTCCGATAGAGATCACTTATAAGGACTCCGACAACCCCATGCTCTCTCCGGAATTCATAGCCACACACAGTCAGTCCAAAGGCACAGGGAGCAACGCCACCATCACTGGCGGCAACATCCTTTACCGTCTCCCCTATGGAGAACTTGAGATACAGAAGTATCCTTTCCGATTAATCATAAAGGACAAGGACGGCAGGCTTCTTACGCAGACTCGCCACATCATTGATGACGACTCCACGCAGGTGAAACTTCTTCCGTTCAACTTCATCAAACGCGGCTCGGACAACTCTCGCAGTATCAACCCCGTCTTCCTGCTCTCACCGGGAGAGAGAATTTACGGTTGCGGTGAGAGCTTCACATCACTGAACAAGGTTGGACAGAAGATAAACCTGTTTGTTACCGACCCACAGGGCCCGGAGACCGACGGAGAGTACAAGCCTGTGCCATTTTTCTTCTCAAACCGCGGCTACGGCATATTCATGAATACCTCCGCCCCTGCAACATGCGACTTCGGGCAGAGCTATATCGGTGCGCAACGGTTGTTCCTTGGCGATGAGACCATGGACTTCTTCATCTTCTTCGGTGAGCCAAAAGAAATTCTGGATGCCTACACCAATGTAACCGGAAAGAGTCCGATGCTTCCCTTGTGGACCTTTGGCACATGGATGAGCCGCATCAGCTACTTCTCACAGAAGGAGGGTCTGGATGTTGCCCGACAGCTCCGTTCCCACAAGATACCGGCCGATGTCATACACTTCGACACCGGGTGGTTCGGCGTTGACTGGCAGTGCGACTATGAGTTCTCCAAGGAAAGGTTCCCTGACCCGGTAGGAATGCTCAGAAGTCTGAAGAAGGACGGCTTCCATGCTTGTCTGTGGCAGCTACCCTACTTCACTCCAAAAAACCGTTACTTCAATGAACTCGTAAGTGCTGGCATGGCAGTAAGGAACGGCAACGGCACACTACCCTATGAGGATGCCGTCCTCGACTTCACCAATCCATCGACAGTCAGCTGGTACCAGCAGAAGATAGGCGGTCTTATTGACAAAGGGGTATCAGTCATCAAGTGCGACTTCGGAGAGGCAGCCCCACTGAACGGACTGTACAGCAACGGCCGTTCTGGATTTTATGAGCACAACCTATACCCTCTCCGCTACAACAAGGCACTCTTCGAGGGCATCGCCAAAGCAGAGGATAACACAGCTTCAGGCTCCGGCGATGCCACGGCCGCAGACCAGGCACCAGTCATCTGGGCACGCTCAGCATGGGCAGGCTCACAGCGCTATCCTCTTCACTGGGGTGGCGACGCCGCGACGAATGAAGTTGGCAGCACAGGAATGCTCGGCGACCTCAGAGGAGGACTAAGCCTCGGCCTCAGCGGTTTCACCTTCTGGAGTCATGACATCGGAGGCTTCGTAACGAAAAGTCCTGAGGAGCTCTACCGTCGGTGGCTGCCTTTTGGTTTTCTCTCAAGTCATTCCCGCGCACATGGAGCGCCACCGACAGAGCCATGGCTCATAGGACCATCGTTCACCGATGCTTTCCGTGACTGCGCTGAGATGAAATACCGGCTCATGCCATATGTCTTTGCACAGGCTAAGCAGTCCACGGAGCACGGCCTTCCTATGGTTCGTGCGCTCTTCGTAGAGTTTCCTCACGACCAGGGAGCCTGGCTCTGCGAAGATGAGTATATGTTCGGCTCACAGATACTCGTCGCCCCACTCCTAGAGAAAGGCAACAGCCGCACCGTCTATCTTCCTAAGGGCAAATGGATAGACTATCAGACCAACAAGGTCTACGACGGTGGCTATCAGACTATTGCCGTTCCTCTCCAGAATGAGCTTGTAAAAGGTATCAGCAAAAACCCTATTCCATGCATCATTCTCGTCCGCGACGGCTCCCTTATCCCCAGAGTGCCCGTGGCGCAGAGCACAGGAGACATCAACTGGAACGCAATGACACTCACCCCTTACAAGGCTGACGCCACTACCTGCACTGGTTACATCTTCAAACCAGGCGACAAAACCGTACAAGAGATAAAGCAATAGCTATGGCAGAACACAACGACCTTGGACGCTGGGGCGAGGACATCGCAGCCAGCTTCCTTGAAGACAAAGGCTACCGCGTAATATACCGCGACTGGAAATACGGACATCGCGACCTCGATATCATCGCCACAGACGACAATGGCCTCTGCGTCATCGCCGAAGTGAAGACACGCCGCAACGAAAAGTACGCTGACGCCGACACGGCGGTAACCAAACAGAAAATCCGCTCACTCTCCATCGCCGCCAACGCATTTGTCAAGAGTCATCGCATCAATGTCAGCATCCGCTTCGACATCATCACCGTCGTTGGCACACCGGAGCACTATGAAGTACGGCATGTGGAGAACGCGTTCCTTCCGAGTCTCTGACCGAAAGTGTTGACAACACACAGCAATCCGGTATAAATAAAAAAGCCACTTCCTCAATGGGAAGTGGCTTTTTTATTTATAATGTCATTCTTATATTTCCATCACTCATAAACATCCTCTATTCCGTTTACCGCTATGGAGTCGCTCGACTGACAGAAGTCAAAGCCCTTCGGTATGTCGAATACGGCCTTCTCGCTATAAGGCAGTGTCGGGTCGGCATAAACCTGCTGCATGAAATAAGCCCACACCGGCAGAGCCATCGTAGCACCCTGTCCGAGACTACCGGAGTCGAAATGGATGTCGCGGTCCTCACCGCCGACCCAGCAACCGCTGACAAGCTGCGGTGTGAAGCCCATAAACCAACCGTCGGAGTTGTTGTTCGTCGTTCCGGTCTTTCCGCATATATCGCCATTGATGTTGTAGCTGTGGATACGGCTTCCGGTACCTCCGTTGACGACGGCCCTCAGCATGTCTATCATCTGGTAGGCGTTATCTTCACTGATAACCTCATTCATCAGAGGCTGGAACTGTGCTATGACGTTGCCGTGGCTGTCCTCTATACGTGTAACAAACATTGGCGCACAGCGTATTCCATGGTTGGCGAAAGCCGTATATGCACTTACCATCTCACCCACCGACACCTCACACGGTCCGAGACTGAGCACCGGTGTAGCATTCTTGTCTATATCCGGGTTGTTAAGTCCAAAGTCATGAAGGATGTTGACGAACTGCGATGGTCCGAGCTGCGTGATGAGTGCCGCCGAAATCCAGTTGTTGGAGTGCTGAAGTCCCCATAACAACGGTACCATAGCACCATAGCGTGCACGACTGCTGTTACGTGGCATCCAGTTTCCGTAACGTCGCTGCACATTTTTGACCGTCGTGCACGGCGTCATCCCGTTCTGCATGGCCAGCGCATAGAGGAACGGCTTTATCGTCGAACCCACCTGACGGCGGCCCATCATAACCATGTCATACTTGAAGTGGTCGAAATCGATGTCGCCGACATACGCCTTAACGGCACCGGTACGGGGGTCCATGCTACAAAATGCCGAGCGCAGGAAACTCTTATAGTAGAGTATGGAGTCGATAGGCGTCATCGTAGTGTCTATATCGCCGTGATAGGAGAAGAGCGTCATCTCCACCGGTGTGCGGAACGACCGCTTTATCTCGTCCCCCGACGCTCCCTGCTCCTTTAACGTGATGTAGCGTGTGGTCTGACGTATGGTTCTGTTCAGTATGTCCTTAATCTGCTGATGGTTCAGAGACGACGAGAACGGTGCGTTCTTCTTGTACTTCATGTCCATGTTGAACTGATTCTGAAGATATCCGCCTACATGTTTGCGGACGGCATTCTCAGCATACTTCTGCATACGCGTGTCGATGGTAGTGAAAATTCGCAGCCCATCGGTATAGATATTGTACGGATCGCCATTACGCTTGAAGTTCTTGTTGCACCATCCATAAAGCGGGTCCTGTGCCCATGCAATGGAGTCGATGGTAAACTGGCGCTGGTTCCATGAAGGATAGTCATCACGTGTTGGTTCCTTGGCCATCATATACTGTCGCAGAAACTCACGGAAGTAAGCCGCCGAGCCGTCCACGGCCTTTGCCTTGAAGAGATGCTCCGGTACATCAAGCGGCTTGGCACAGTACGCTACGAACTCCTCCTTTGTGAGGTAACCGGCCTTACGCATCTGCTGTAGCACGACATTACGCCGAGACAGGCACTTGTCGGGATGGCGGTGCGGATTGAACATTGACGGGTTCTTACACATACCTACGAGAGTAGCGGCCTCGGTAACGGTGAGGTTACGTGGTTCTTTATTGAAATATGTGTTTGCCGCATGCTTGATGCCGACAGCATTGTTGAGGAAGTCAAAGTAGTTGAAGTACATCGCAATGATCTCCTCCTTGGTGAAATGGCGTTCGAGCTTTATGGCTATAACCCACTCTATAGGTTTTTGAAGCAGACGCTCCAGACTGTTGTGTGCTTTTTCCGAATAGAGCTGCTTGGCCAACTGCTGGGTGATGGTAGAGCCACCGCCGGCACTGGCCTGCCTCATCACGCCTCGTTTTACTATCGCACGTCCCAAGGCAATGAAGTCAATACCGGAATGCTCATAGAAACGCTCATCCTCTGTAGCCACAAGGGCATGCACGAGATGCGGCGAAAGGTTGTTGTAGTCGACAGCCACACGGTTGGCCTTATCCAAATTCCACGTTCCAATCAGCTTGCCGTCAGAGGAATAGACCTGTGAGGCATACTTATCAATAGGGTTCGACAAATCATCCATATCAGGCATATAGCCTATCCAGCCGAACCAAACGGCGACGAAAAAGACGGCGGCAAATGCCAATATGGAAATCAGCGTTCCCCAAAGAAAGTGGATAAATTTTATTCTCATTATTTTTTATCTGTGTATTTCTTTGCAAAGATAGTGCAAACCGAAGACAATACAAAATAAACAAACCATAAAGTTTGTTTATTTTGTATTGTTGAGGTGAAGCCTGTCTTATCAAAAGATAGTGCAAACCGAAGACAATACAAAATAAACAAACCATAAAGTTTGTTTATTTTGTATTGTTGAGGTGCAGCCTGGGAACTCCAGGAAAGAATCATCCGCTTGCAGGGTGCGGCTAGGTAGGGCTAGGTGCCGTCCGCCATAAATTCTATATTCTCTTGTGGCCGTCCGCTATAAATCCGATGTATTCTTGTCGGTCAATTGTTCTGAATTATGTATATCAATATTGCTTGTTTCATGATAGTCATCTATAAGCTTTTAAGCCTGGTTTCAACACCACTCGCAAAGTGTCATCGGTTATTCGTTGACCATTATACGTAATGAAGTCTGATGGCAAGATAGACAATACCAAAGGGTCTACTACACCAATGGAGCTGTCTTTACGAGTAAATCCTAAGCGAATAGAGAGATTGCCTTCCTTACGTAGTTTATAAGTGTGAACACCTTTGTCAGGCAAGTTCTTATATATTAATAAGTTATCATCATTTGTCTGCAATTTAAGGGAGTCATAATTCACTGTACAATCACCTTTCAAACTATAATTTAAATAATAACAACCTTGAAAATACATACAATTAATGCGTATAGAGTCCGTATCCGTCTTTAAAAAGAGAAACGGATGCGACTGTCCTTCGAATGTTAGATTATATGCTATATCACCGCACGAACATAAAAAACAAGACAGTATTAAAACAAATAAAAAATGTTTTGTTCTATTTCCACCCTGGATGTGTATCCCACCATGGATAATAATTGACAAAATCTTCATAATAATTCCTTTTATCAACAAAGTTTCCTTTTAATAATAACGCATTCAGGCCTTGGAGACCATAGTTTAACAAGAACAAATCATTCAATGCACGTGACTGCCAAAGATGATGTAGCTCATGGGGCAAAACTATTGACAATCTATTATTCCCTGTAACGGTATGAGGACTAAAGCCAGCAGCATATATATCACTTGGTTGAAAGACATCCATTAGACCACCGGTATATTCAAATGTTAGATTATCAGTATTAAAATGGACTTTCCCACCGGCAACCGTATTAACAAGACCAAAGGCATTTATCGCAATGTTTCCAAGATTATTTTCCCATTGCAGCAACCTTTGTCCTTTACCGATTGTTAAG
>ONDK01000017.1 GCA_900316565.1 uncultured Prevotella sp.
TGTGCCATAGTTTGCGGACGGCCACAAGGGCCGCACCCTGCAGCCGCCCGACACCTAGGCAATGAGAGACGGAACGCCGCTTGGTTTACCCCAGGCTGCCCTCGCTCCGCTCGCTTAGCCTGGGGTTACTGAGAGTGTACCTCTCCGAGGCACTGAGTGTAATCCCCCATCTGCTTATCTGGATGCGCTCGCTCCACGGAAACCTCTGTCGCCCAATGTAGGGGTGGGGTTTATCCCCATCCTCCAAGTGTAACAGTGATTTACAGCCTCTCCGAGGCACTGAGGGGTTCTGTCGTTTTTTCCCCCACGCTGCCCTCGCATCCCACGTTTACATTTTGGGTATTGACTATCAACTTTGAGGCTATGAGTCTGAAGTTTTATTACAAAATCATGTCATGGAAATCCATCACTCTAGGTGTTAATATCGCTTAAAATATCAAGTAAACAGAAACGATTTTTGGGCTGATTTGTAAGTGTAGTACTTTTACAATGTAAAAGCATATGTTTTACCTCGTAAATGTACTACACTTATAACGCAAGTGAGGCTTACTTTTAGGCCTAAAATAGCCATTTTTCTACCCTTCTTAAATAGCCTTTTTTATAATGCGTTGATAATCAGTGTAATACAAAACAGTCAAATTTCGCTTATTTAACACCGTAATTGGTCGTCGTTGTGAATAATCGAAATATGAAGGCAGAAAACTGTCAGATTGTTTTACATATAATTGTTGTCAATGTCCCCATGCTGCACCCGCTTGGCCCGGGTAGCTGAGAGTCTGCCTCCGGGGCTGTTGGTGCTTTTTCCCAAGCTGTGGTCATCCCGTGACCGAGCTGTGGTTATGTTCTGACCAACGTTTGGACATTGTCTGAACATAGCTTGGTTATATGGCGGTTGTTATTTGCATGTCTTTGTGCTTTCCGTGTTCTCTGTCTTTTTATGCCAGGCATTTAGCCTCAAAGGCATCAATGTCTTCCGGTCGTGTGGCCCATGAGGTGACGAAACGGCAAACGGTATGATCGTTGTCGTATTTCCCCCAATGGGTGAAAAGGAAATCTTTGGAGAGGCGGTCCACCTCAGTATTCTCAAGGATGACGAACTGCTGGTTGGTGGGGGAGTCGATGAAGAACGGATAGCCTTTCCTTCGGAAAATGTCCTTAAGACGCATTGCCATGGCGATGGCATGCTTGGAGATGTCGAAGTAGAGGTTGTCGGTGAAAAGCGCGTTGAACTGTACACCGATGAGGCGTCCCTTTGCCATGAGGGCACCGTGCTGCTTTGTGATACTGAAGAAATGTTGGTGGGCATTTCCATGGGTGAAGACGACAGCCTCACCGCAGAGTGCTCCGACCTTCGTACCACCGATATAGAAGGCGTCGCAGTGCTTGGCTAAGAAGGGTAGGGTGATGTCGTTGCCCGGAGACATGATACCATAGCCAAGACGGGCACCGTCTACATAAAGTGGCAGTTTGTATTTCTTACATATCTTATATATGCTGTCGAGCTCTGCGGCGGAATAAAGCGTACCAAGTTCCGTGGGGAAGGTGATGTAGACCATTCCGGGGTAGACGCAATGGTCAGCGTTGCCGTCATGGAGAAATTCGTCCATGAACTTGTCGAGCTCTTCTGCTGACATCTTGCCTTCCCGCTCCGGGATGGTAATAATCTTGTGTTCTGTAAACTCTACGGCACCGGCCTCATGGGTCGCTATATGTCCGGTTGAGACGCATACCACACCCTCGTAGGTGTGTAGGATGGAGTCGATGACGGTGGCGTTGGTCTGTGTTCCGCCGGCAAGAAACCATATCTGCGCGTCGGGAGCCTCGCAAACGGCCTTAATCTTTTCCTTTGCTGCAACGCTGAAGCGGTCGAAGCCGTAGCTCAGTGTCTGCTCGTCATTGGTTTTTATCAGTGCCTCTAGAACTTTGGGGTGGGCGCCGTTGTTATAGTCGCTTTCAAATGAAATCATGGTTCAGTCTTTATATAAATTCTCTGCAAAGATACCACAATCTATTGTAATAGCGCAATAAATTTATCTGCAAAATCGTAATAATCAGTTGTTGAGGTACACAAAATGGAAAAAGCGGTTCGGAACAGTTTGTATGAACTGTCTCGAACCGCTTTTTAAATGTGATGTGCTTCCGCCGTATTGGCGTAGCGAGAGATTAACGGCTTATTTTGTCCATGTTGTTGCACTAACGCCCGCCTTGATGCCGTCGAGTGCATAAGGGCAGAAGACCTTCAGGTTGGCACGGTCAATGATGGTCATCGTTGGCAGTGTGGTGGAATTGATATCCCAGACGAATGGTATTATCCCGTTGGCGGGACCGTATTCGTTTATGCTCTTGCAGAAGAGTTGTATGGAGTTGTTGTTCTCCTGGCTGTTCTCCTGCCAGTTAACGCCGTACTCGCCGAGAATGACAGGATAACCGTTGTCGGCAAACTTGCTTTTCATCCGTGAGAACTGGTCCTTCATGTAATTTACCTCATCGGCCGAGCCCCATGTCTTTGTGCTGTTGGCACTACAGAAGGTCCAGGGCTCATAGTAGTGAACCTCTACCATCAGACGGCCGCTGCCACCTGTCTGGTCGGTAGGCATCGTGAAGTTGATGCCGGCATCGGTGGTTGAGCCAATGTTGACTGACGGGCCCTGGACTACGAGGGTACGTTTTGCATTGTTTCCGCCGGTAGCACGAACGGCATCGACGAATGCTTGGTTGTAGCGTTGCAGGATTGGGGTGAGCTCGGCGTGATGAGTGCTGAAGAGATTGTACTCCTGGAAAGGCTCGTTGAGGCCTGCAAACAGCAGGTGGTCGCCATAAGCCTTGAAGGCTGTGGCAATCTGTGTCCATAGGTTTTTAAGTGTGTCTGCCTTTGCAGTGATATCAGCCTCGGCGAGAGGCTGGTAGCTGTCGTGGGACTTGCTGAAGCCGTCGACTTCTATCCATCCGTTGTCCCAGTGGTCGTTGAGTACTACATAAAGGCCGTCGTCGATACAGTAGTTCACGATTTCCTTCACTCGTGTCATCCATGCCTGGTCTATTTTCCCGGTAGCGTCGGCGTGAATCATCCAGGCTGTCGGAATACGAACGGACTTGAATCCTTGGGCTTTTACGTAGTCGATGACAGCCTTTGTTGTCACCGTGTGTTGCCAGCCAGTCTCGCCGCCAACCGCCTCGAGAGTGTTGCCAAGGTTCCAGCCTGGGTACATGTTCGGAGCCAGGTCCATAGCAGCACCGCTGATACTACCCGGACGGTCTTCTGTGGAGCCGTTGCCGCTCGCTTGTGAAACGGGGATGGTAAGTGTGAGGG
This sequence comes from uncultured Prevotella sp., assembly GCA_900316565.1. Lineage (GTDB taxonomy): Bacteria > Bacteroidota > Bacteroidia > Bacteroidales > Bacteroidaceae > Prevotella. Next base: position 3,311 of record ONDK01000017.1, read on the forward strand.
TTCCGGCGGTGATGGTAACGGTTGCTGTGCGTGCTGATGACGTTGTGTTCTTGTCGGCAGTGAGTATTATCGGCTGTGTGAGCTTGGTGGGCAGGAAGCTGCCGGCTTCCGCCTTCAGCCAGGAGGCATCGGTGGTGATGGTCTTTACGGGGGCGTTTCCATTGGCGGTTACGCTCTGCGTGCCACCATCGGCGGAGAATTCTACAGTCTCGGGGTTGAGGACGACGTGTGATGTAATGACATTATCGTCGTCGTTGCTGCAGGCTGCAAATACAGAGGTGGCGATGAATGCCATCACAAGTATTATTATGTTCTTTATCTTGTTCATCGTGTTATTAATTCTTGGTCTGTTAGTGATAGAGATTGCGGACTCTGCTGTCCGCAATCTGTTATCTGTTGATCGTTAGAATGTCGGAACAGCAAACAAACTGTTGATGTTGAAGTCGACCTTCATGCTGTTTCTGAAGCCGAGCTCATGTATTGTACCGTTGTCGTTGGCTCCGAAAGCGCATCCCTGCTTGCTAGTGAGGCCGTATTCGTTCCATAGCTCCAGCCGGTAGTTGTCGCCATCGCTGGTGTTGGGAACCTTCGCTGCGTCGAACGATACGGCATTGCCGTCTAGCTGCAGGCTTGTAAGCGTGCTGGTGAAGCCCGGCAGGAATTTGTACAGGCCCGGCACCTGGATGAAGGTCATTATAGAGCCACCGGTGTAGTCGGTGTTGGTGTCTGTGCTCTTGATGGTCATGCTGACGCTCTTCGGCGATACCTCGTACTTGGCTGTCTCCTTGTTGTAGCTGATAGTGAACGAAGCACCGTCGTTGAAATCCCAGGAACCACCCCATGACGGGTTGATGGTGATGAGCTGTGGGCTGTAGGTGCCCTCGATGCCGTTAAGGATTATGGTGTATGTTATCTCTACCTTGCCGGTGAAGGAGAATGCCGGGTCGCTGGCCACATTGGTAAGGTTGCTGAACGGCGATTCCTTGACGAGGCCGTTGGAGGAGTTCTTGCCCCAGATGCTGAACAGCTCTATGCGGTAGTTGCCGTTGTCTTCGATGTCGCCCATAGGCATCTTGTTCTCGTCGAACTTGATGCTGTTGCCGTCGCACTTGATGTCGTCAATGCGGACGAAGGCATTCGGGAAGCGGCTCTTCAGGCCCTTGAAGTCGATAAGGGCGACCATAGCACCGTTCATCGTGCCTTCGTAGGTGAAGGTGTGCTGTCCTTCCAGCTGGGTAGGATCGATGCTCTGGACGGTTGTACCCCAGTTGCCTTGCCAGTCGCCACCGACAGACATGAAGTTGACTGGTATCTGGGAGTCTTTGTCATACTTAGCCTGGCTGTAGTAGTTGACGGAGTAGCCGTAGTCGCCGTCAGGCAGTGCTATCTGCAGACCGTCTTCAGTGAGGGAGAGGATGTTCAGCTTGCCTTTCTTGGTGCCAATCCATGTGTTTCCGCAAAGAACGTCTACAGTGGTGTTGATGGTCTTGTTGACCGCATCGAGGGTGTAGGTACCCTTCTCGTCGGTAACGGTGCCGTCTTCGGCTATGCGGTGTACGAAGATAGAGTCTTCGGTGAACCGCATGTATCCGTAGTCCTTACCGTAGGTGTAGCCAATCCATCCGTTGTCGGTGCCCATTTCCCAGTGTGTGCTCTGGTAAGGGTTAGGTTCGTTGTTGGTAACAGTGCCATAAGTGTCTGTGGACCCCCACTGCGTGAACGGACCTTCGAAGACGTGTTGCTTGCCGTCCTGGCCGTTGTCCATATACCATGTGGTGTAGAGCAGGCTCTTGTTGAACGGTACGTTTCGTGCAACGGTGACCGGGCGTACTGCCAGTGCCTCGTAGACGGCGCGTGTGGCGCGGACACCAGTGCTCTGGTTGAACTCATAGTCCACTGCAAACTGGGTGTTGCTGGGATTGATTGTGCCGGTGAGGTAATATCCGTGCTGGCCTTCCTCGGTTATGGTGCTCTCTACACGCTTTCCGGCTGCAGGCAGGAAGATGCTGTTGCCGTTAGGACCGGTTACCTTGTAGCCGCTGACGCCATTGTCGGTAGTAATCCATTCGGTCTTGCAGAGACGGAACAACTCTTCGAAAAGGTCTGCAGTAGGCAGGGTTCCCTTGCCGCCTGTTGCCTTATATGCGATGTCGCGGGTCGTCTTGTATACATCAGCAGAGGCATATCTGGCAGGGTCTATGCTGGGGTCTGTTCCCGTCATGTCGCCGAAACCAAAGAGACCGCCATAGTCCGTAGAGTCTTTTGCGCCGATATTGCGCTTGGCCCACTTGACTGACAAACCGAGGTCGACGAAATCGTCATCGACATTAGTGTTCTGGTTCAGTGTCGTGAACGAACGGACCTCGCCATAGACGACACCTGTGCCCAGGTCCAGGTACGTTGCGTAATAGTAAGTGGTGCCAGGGAGAAGGCCAGCCTTGGTGATGTCAATCTTATCGGCAAGATTGGTCTTTATCCGCAGACCGGCATGCACGGAGTCAGGATTGGCGTTTGTAGAAATGACGATGCCTGCTTCGGCATCCTCCGGATACTGTGATACAGCACCGGAGAAAGTTGCTGAATTAGCATCCACGTTGGTTACGTCGCCGGTGGTAGCCGTAGCATTGGTTGTTACAAGGGTTTTGACATCGCCTTTGTAGGTAACCTGCCCCTGAAGGGTAACGTATGCCTGGTAGTAAATGGTCGTGCCGGTCTTCAGACCGCTGAGTGTGGCTGAGAATTCTGCTGCAGAGGCTCCTGAGACATTCTCGGAAAGATTGTCTTGCTCGAAGCCGTATGCGAAGCCTGTCGTGTATGATGCTGTGTTGGCGTTCTCAAGGCCTTTAACCGAACCGCGCAGGGTAGCTGTCGTTGCAGTTACCTCGGCATCGCCGGTTACAACAGAGCCTTCCTTCAGCAGTGGCGTGGTACTGGCAGAATAATCGTCATCGCTGCATGACGAAAGAACTAACATGCCCATCACTAACAGGAGAATGCCAGAAAATATATTCTTTATTTTCATAGTTGATGTCTGTTATTAGTTTGTATCTTTATTCAATGGTGATGCTCTCAACGGTGTATACACTGGTCGGGTCAGTGGCTGTGCAGTAGCCGTCGTATTGCATCGTGATAATAAGGGCTGATTCGCCGTCTGCCCAGTTGGCGGTAGCGCCGGTGTCATTAACCCATGAAACAGTGTATGTTCCATCACCGTTGACGGTTACAGCACGGCTATATGAGAAGCAGTCGGGCTCCCAGCTCTGCTCGTCTCCTCTGTTGACGCATAATGCCATCTTGGCTGGTTTCGTCATGGTGAGGCCGTTGAGACGAACGGTGATATTAATCTTGTGATTCTTCTTTATCTTTATTGTTGCCGGGTCTACGGCGTCGTTGCCACCACCCCAGGGGTTGTAGACCTGGCAACGCAGATACTTGTCGGCATCAATGTAGTTTTTGACCTTTGAGGCGTCGAACTTCACTACAGTGGGACCACTATGGCTGCTGATAGGCTTGTAATTGAAGTCGGCAACAAGATAGGTGTTTATCATGCCGCCGGCATCCTTCTCTGCCGGAACACCAATCATAAGCTCAGAACCCGGGTCGCACTTGAAGACTGTCCATTCCTTGCCTGTCAGGGCTATGGTGCGGCCTTTGCCGTTGACAGTGAACAATGTTATCGGCTTGTCGAATGTAAGGACATTGTCTGTGATGGTGAATTTGCCGGACTGGTCGCCGTACTCGTAAGAATAGGTGTAGTTGCCGTCCTCGGATTTGCGCTCAAAGGTAAGCTCGTTCTCGATGGCGTCGTCGGTCCATTTCGGATAGGTAGCTGAGCCGTACTTGCCGCCTGTCATGCTTGTCCAGTTAGTTCCGTCCCACCACATGAAGTCGTAGGCTGCATCTTCGTTGAAGGTGTAGGTCATCTTAGAACCAACGAATGTGGCACCATTGATATCTGTGGTGAAGAGCTTGTTTGTTAAGTCGTCGATGGTTGGCGTCTCGGGTGAATTAGGATTGATGTAACCCGGTGCGTCAGATGGAATGATGACCTTTCCGGTCTTTACGTCCTCTGCCACAAAGTTCCATACAAGCCACCAGGCGCCCTCGCTGTTTGTGCGCATCGTAGCAACCTGAAGTATGTATGGGCTCAGTTCCGTGATGTAAAGGTCTGTGGTGTAGTTGTCGCAGGCATCATCTAAGCTCTGCATGTGCATCAGATAAGTGTCAGTGAAAGAGAGCTTTGGATGGTTTTTGTCCGAGAGGTTCAGATTCCACTTGCCGGTCTTCGTTGCATTGTCGTCTCCGCGGGTCTCGGTGATGGAACAGCCCTTGGTGTCATCGAGCGAGAATGTCATGGAACTCGTCATGTATGGGGAGTCCGGCATTACCAGCCAAGACTGGAATCCCGGGTCCCAGTTAGGCTTCATCTTGTGATATCCTATGTCTGAAGAGCCCGTTCCATCGTTGAGGACATCGGTTGGCGAACAGTACATGACAGGTCCTGTGCATTGTCCGACACCGTAGTCCTTGTCGACGGGTACCCACTTCTTGGAATGTCCCACACCGCCGGTGAGGTAGGTGTAGAGGTTGTCCTTTAGCAGCGACATGTTGTTTGTGGATAATGTGAATGTGTATGGGTCGCCGTAGACGATGCCATAACGTGTGTCAACGCCAATGGCAACCTGATATTCGCCGGCAAAAGGCAGCTGGAACTTGTAAGGTGTACCCTGACTGCGGCCGTTAGGCTGGTTCCAGAATACGTTGTAGCTCTTGTCGAGGAGGCTGGTCAGCGTAATGGTGTTGTCGGGTGCCACATCGACGGTGAACGCCTTTCCTTCCACGAGGTCCTCTGCCGTCAGGTCTGGGTTGGCAAGGTCATGGTCGTCTGGCGAGCAGGCACCCAGCATGAGAGCCAGAGCCGCTATTAGATATATGGATTTTCTTGTTTTCATTGTCTTTAGTTTTTGAGTTTCTTAGTTGTTCCTGTTTTTGAGCTTTCGGGCTTTCACCACTATGTTTGGAGCGGATGCTTTCCGGTTGGTGCGTTCATGTTGACGCTCACTGCTTTCCAGGCATCCAGACCATTGAACTTGTGCACTTCTTGACTAATGGTGATGCAGCCAGTGAGCTCAGAAACATATTAACTTGTAAACTTGTCTACCATCCTTTGTTCTGCTTCAGCACTCCGTTGGAGAGTGTTATCTGCGTGAGAGGAATCTGACAGAAGCCTCGCTTGTTGATGATGTTCTCTGCCTTTATGGTGACATCGTCCTCATTGCCGGCACTCCGTGTTTTCGTCGTTCCGGCTATCTGGCTGGCAGCAACGGTCAGTCCCTGCCGCAGCTCGTCCCAATATCTGATGCCTTCGCCGACGAACTCCTTCTGGCGTTCGTTCCAGATGTTCTCGCGTGTGGCTGCAATCTGTGAGTATCCCGGGCTGATGGAACCGTTGTCAAGTGTGAACGCGCGCTGACGTACCTGGTCGAAGTAGCTCTGGGCATTAGGACTGCCGAGCTCTGCGGCCATGAGAAGGACGTCGGAGTAGCGCATCAGCACCCAATCCTGGTACTGTGAGATCTGGAAATCACCTGCCATGTCGCCCTCAAGGTACGACACCAGGTCGCCGTTGTCATTGCGCTTGCTCAGTGGAGTGTACTTTCTCAGAGCATATCCAGTATATTCGCGCTGGTCGGAGATGTAGTTGTCCTCATAGCCTGGAAGGTCGGCGCAAGTTATTATGGATGCGCTCTCACGCTGGTCGCCCGACTTGAACGCGTCAACGGTGTTCGGGTTGACGGTCATGCCGCCCCAACCTTGTCCGTAGCGGTCGTATTTGTTGCCGCCGGTACGCATTCCTAGCATGACGACGAAGCGGTTTCCGTCATCGTTTCCATTGTAATCGGCGGTGTAGTTGAACTTCATTGAGAGTACCGTCTCCTTGTTTCCTACACCTGCGTATGACGAGTTGTCGACCCAATGCCCTTTGTAGTCGCCCGAAGGATTGTCGGACGATGCAGGCCACAAGTCCTTGAAGCGCGGGACGAGTCCGTATTCACCGCTGGCGATGACATCCTCGACGTCGGCAAGAGCCTTTGCCTTGGTGAGTCCTCCTGGTACTTCTCCACCTTGGTTGTTGTTGTAGTAGCCGTCGTAGAACAGATAGATGCGTGCCATGAGAGCCTCTGCGGCATACTTGGTGAAATGTCCGTCGTTGGTGGCAAAGTCAGATTTTGGATATGCGTCGGCTGGGATGTTGTCGATTGCATACTGCATATCGCTGACAATCTGTGCGTACAGAGTGTCAGGTCCCACCTGTGGGAGGTTCTCCTTTGTCGCATGAACGAGCAGGGGAACACGCTCAAAGATGCGCGCCAGGTCGAAGTAGCAGATGGAACGTATGGCATGAGCCTCGCCGAGGTATGTCCTCTTCGTAATGGAATCCTTCCATGCGATGCCCTCACCCTTCTCGATGAACTCGTTGCAGCGGAATATGGCCGCGTAGTAATAGTTCCACAGGCTGTTGTGCATGTCGGTGTAGGACGGAGCCTGGCTCATGTCGAAGCGGTCGATGATCTGCGTGTTCCGGCCATCACCGTTACCGGTGCCGCCGAAGCACTCGTCGCTCATTGTCTCTGAGAGCTGGAACAATGTGAACTGAGGGCCGGAGGAAACTGTGCGCTGCCATCCGTCGTAACAGCCGATGAGTGCCCGGTACCCGTCCTCTTGTGTCTTGAAGTAGTTGCCGCTGTTGGATTCAGTCTTGGAGTCAACGTCCAGCCAGCTCTCGCTGCACGATGACAGGCCCCCAAGAGTGATGAGTCCCAGAGCTGCTATGATAATTTTATTTGCTTTCATAATCTGTACCTTTTTAAATATTAGAACTTAAGATTCAGCCCGACAAGGAATGTTCTTGGACGAGGATAGTATCCCTGGTCAACTCCTGTAACCCAAGAGTCGAGTCCGCCATTGCCGATTTCCGGATCCATTCCATTGTACTTGGTAAAGGTGAAGGCGTTCTGAACCTGCAGGTAGAGACGACATTGCGATATCCAGTTCTGACGGATAATCTTTGCAAAGTCGTATCCAAGTGTGATATTGCTTATGCGGAGGAAGTCGCCGTCATGAATGAAGAGGTCGGAGAACTGCCAGTTGATGTTCGACTCCGTGACACGTGGTATCTTGTTTGATGTGCCCTCGCCGGTCCAGCGGTCGAGAATCTCCGTAGTGTAGTTGGAGGTCTTCACACCCACGTTACGGTAGGTCTGCACAATTTTGTTTCCTGCCATGGCATTGGCGGTAACGCTAAAGTCAAGTCCTTTGTAGTCGAAACCGAGGGAGAAACCGAATGTCCAGTCAGGCATGCCGTTTCCGAGGTCCACCTTGTCGTTGTCGTCGATATGTCCGTCGTGGTTTATGTCGTAGTATTTCACGTCTCCCGGCTGAGGATTAGACTGAAGGACACCGTTGCCGTTGGCTATCCAGTCGAGTATCTCCTGCTTGTTCTGGAAGATGCCGGCGGTCTTGTAGCCCCAGAAGTAACCTATAGGATGTCCGTTCTGCGCACGATAGAACTCGGTGGAGTTGTCGTAGAGCTGACCGTTGCCGTTGGAGCCGTGGATTATGCCGTCCTCAGTAGGAATGCTTCCTACCTTATTCTTATTATACGCCGTGTTGAAGTTCAAGAAGTAATGGAAGTCCTTGCCGACGTTGTCCTGCCATCCGAGTCCAATTTCTATACCGGTGTTCTTCACGTTACCGCCGTTGATGTACGGAGCGCCCGTTCCTGCTGTGCCGAGGATAGGAGCAGGGACGAGCCAGTCCTTGGTTTTCTTGCTGTACCAGTCGAAGTTGACGTTGAGCTTCTTCATCACCCGCGCGTCGAAACCGACGTCAAGCGACTCCGATGTCTCCCATTTCAGGTCGGCGTTTGCCAACCGGCTCTCGTAGGCGCCATAGTAGCCGCTCTGTGCAGCTGCTCCATACTGGTTGCCGAAGTTGTAGTATACTCCCTTTGTAGTGATAGGGCTGAGGAACATCAGGTCTCCGATGTTCTGGTTACCGGTCTGTCCCCAGCTGCCGCGGAGCTTGAAGTAGTCGACGACCTTGGCCACAGGAGCGTACCATTTTTCGTTACTCATTATCCATCCTGCACTGAATGACGGGAACCATCCTGTGCGATGTCCTCTTGCGAACTTACTCGACTGGTCTGCGCGCAGTGTGGCGTTGAACATATATGTCTCCTTCCAGTTCCATGCCAGACGTCCGAAATACGAGAACATGCGCTGACGCAGTCCCGGAGCACCGCTTGCGCTGAGTCCTGCCTCCGGAGTGGATGCCGTTCCGTTGCTTACATAAGCGTAGTACCAGTTGTCGAAGCCGCTCTTTAGTTCACCCTGAGAGGCACCTACGCCGACTCCCCAGAACTGATAGCTTTCTGTACCTAACAATGCGGTGAAGTGGTGTTCCTTCGCAATGTCAAAGTTGTATGTGAGCGTGTTGGTCCATGTGAGCTGCTGGTTGTGTGATGCGTTCTGGCTGACATTAGTCTGGTTTATGTGCAGCGAGTAGTCGCTGAACTTATACAGTGGTGTGAACGAGCGGTAGTCAGAGCTGTAGTACTCATATCCCAGTACTGTTCTGAAGTTCAGTCCTTTGAAGATTTCCGCGTCGGCATAGCCGTTGATGGATACGCGTGCGGAGTTTGTCTGGTTGTTGGTGTTGGTCATCATCAGACCGTAAGGGTTTCCAGCTGTCTTCACGTCCTCCCAGTCCATGTTCTTTGTGTCGAGGTACGGACTGTCGTAGTCGTTCTTGCCGTAGACAGGTATCAGAGGCGACATGCCGAAGGCGCCGCGCAATACATTATTATATGCACCGCTGTTGACGTTCAGTCCCTTCGACTTTGTATAGATGTAGCTCATCTGCTCACCTACCTTGAGCCATTTCTTCACTTTCCATTCTGAGTTGACGCGGAAGTTGTAACGCTCATAGTTCGAAACATCCTTTCCTCCTACGATGCCTTCCTGGTTCATGTAACCGAGCGACATAGCGTAGGTGGTGTTCTGTCCGCCTCCAGACACTCCGATGTTGTAGGAGCCGGTCTTGGCGTTGTCCTTGAACATCTGTCCTACCCAGTCGGTGTCGTACGGACCTATAAGGTTTCCGTCCTTGTCGTAGTTCCAAATGGTCTTGAACTTATCCCATTTATATGGTGCGTTGCCGGAGTTCACGGCCTGCTCGTCCATGATGTTCATGTATTCCTTTGCGTTGAGCATGTGCATGTCGCGTGGTTTGTTCTGCCATCCGACATATCCGTCGAAGGTGACAACAGCCTTTCCTTCTTTTCCGCTTTTGGTGGTGATGAGCACTACACCGTTCGCCGACTGCGAACCGTATATGGCTGCCGAGGCGCCATCCTTCAGCACGTCAATGCTTTCAATGTCGTTAGGGTTCACCGAGTTGATGTCTCCACGGATGCCGTCGATGATATACAGTGGCTGAGAGTCGCTGACGGTACCCATACCACGGATGTTAACCTTCATTTCCGAGCCTGGCTGTCCCGACTCAGAGATGATGGTCATACCAGGAGTCTGTCCTTGCAGAGCCTGCAGAGGACTGTTGGTGTTCATCTTTGCGATGTTTTCTCCCTTGACGTTCAGGTTAGCGCCGGTGAGAAGTTTCTTCTTCTGCACACCGTAACCGATGACAACGACATCTTCAAGACTCTGGTTGTCTTCTTCCAGTGTTACGTTGATGGTGTTCTTCGTACCTACCTTGATTCTCTGTGTGATGAAACCTACATAAGAGAATACCAGTACCTGGTCGTCGCTAGCCTCTACGGAGAAGTGTCCGTCCAGGTCTGTGACTGCTCCCAAGCCGGTTCCCTGCACTTGGACAGAAGCACCTATGAGGGGCTCTCCGTCCGCGGCTGATGTTACCGTACCGGTGACAGTCTTAGCATAGAGACCGCCTGCTTGGAGAACATTCATTGCCGGGAATAGCAATAAAGCTATCAGAGCAAGCTTACAAAGCCATGAAGCCTTGCAATCTTCGTGAAATGTTTTTCCCATAATTTGCTGTTTTTGGTTGTTAATTGTATATTAGGTATCTATTGTTTCTATCTTAAGTGTTCTCTATGGTTTCAAGTTATGTGGCAAAATTAATAAATATCTCATACATATCAAATATTTTTCATAAAAATGAATACTATTGGATATGTATGAAATGTTTCTATTTTGTGTACAAAAAGTTTCGGTGTGTCAAAAGTGGTTAGCAGTAAGAGACTTAGCTAAAGCTTTCTGCCGTTGATGACGACGTTTTTGACCTTCGTGTCGGCGATGGCCCGTGGGTCGAACTTGTTGTCCTCGTCCGTTATTTTTATGTTCTCAAAGGTGAAATCACAGAGGTCGTATTTGTCGTTCTTTGCCACTACATCGAAGAAACTTTTGCAGTCCATGTTGATGTTCTTTATAATAATGTGGCGGCAGAACGATGCGGGCATGTCGTCGCGCTTCTGTGGATTGTAGAACTGCGACCAGGGATGGATGAAGAGAAAGCTCTTCGTCTTTCCCCTTACACCGTCGACCATGACATACTCGTACTGTTGTGGCGTGTCGGGACGCATCTTCAACCACAGTACCCTGCTGGTGTTGTCGCTTGTGCAGTTGCGGAGGATGATGTTCCGGTCATGCAGACTCTCCGAACCCAGCGTCAGCATGCTGTGCGTAGTGCCGTAGTGGCAGTTCTGGATAAGCACTCGCTCCACGGGGCCGTTGACCGACATCGTATCGGCATAGGTGCCCTTGCCGCCCTTGAGGACCACGGCGTCGTCGTTGACGTTCATATAGCATCCGTTGATGAGGAAGTCGTGGCATTTGTCGATGTCGATGGCGTCGGAACTCGGGGCCTTCATTCCCGATGTCGGAGCATAGATGTAACAGTCGAGGTATCGTACATGGTCGGAGTTATACACGTGGTTTGTCCAGAACGCACTGTTCATGATGTGGACATCCTGCACCGTGACGTTGCTGGAGTTGGAGATGTAGATGAGTCGTGGCCGCTGTGCGTCCTTGTTGTAGCACTTGCGGTTCCACTTCCTGCGTATCCAGAACTCGTCCCAGTAGTTGTATCCGTTGCCGTCGATGGTGCCCTTGCCGGTGATGGTGAACCCGTCGACATGGTCGGCGTTGACTAACGCGGAGAAATACATACATGTCTCGCCTTCTATTCGTGTCTCTACAATCTTGTAGTTCGTTATCCTGTCGGAGCCTTTAAGTTTTCCGCCTTCGGCGATATGCAGATGTGTCTTTGGCTTGAAGAACAGCGAACCGGAGAGAAATGTGCCGCGTGGAATAACTATTACTCCTCCGCCATCTTTTGCGGCCTTGTCGATGACGGCTTGAAGCTGCATGGTCTGAACGATTGTGGAGTCGTCTTTCACGCCATAGTCGGTAATGACATACTGTCGTCCGAGGCTTTTCACGTCGACTTTTGATGTGTCGGCGAACCATTTGTCAATTTTTGTGCCGTCGGGCCAGTTGTCGGCTGAGGCCATTGACGCACAAGTCATTAATAGAATAAATGTCAGAATCTTCTTCATAGTTCTTTGCTTAGTAGATTGATTAATTTCTTTGTGAGTCTGAATAGTAACTCTTCGCAAAGTTACAAAAAATCTTTTATGGGGCAATAGCTTGCTCAAAGAATAATGTTTATTTGTCAAGAATTTGAGAATTCCGTGCCTTTCCGAGATAACAAGTTGGTTCTTCCACATCTTCTTATTCTACAGGAGTAACGTCCGCTTGCAGGGTGCGGCTAGGTAGGGTTAGGGGCCGTCCGCTTGCTACTGTAATATTTTTTATGTGACCGTCCGCTTGCTACAGTAATGATTTTATGTATCCTTCCGTTTGTTGCGGTTATGTTTTTATTTGGCGGACGGCCCCTAACCCTACCTAACCGCACCCTGCAGTTGTCGGTAATCCAACCGGTTGCTTGTCGTTTGACGGTGGATGCAGGACGTACTCATATTGCTTACGCCCAACGGATGAAATAATCTTCGCGAGGTTCTGGCGTGTGCAGGGTGCGGCCCTTGTGGCCGTCCGCTTGCTACTGGAATATTTTTAATTTGGCCGTCCGCTTGCTACCGTAATGATTTTATGTATCCTTCCGTTTGTCGCGGTTATGTTTTTATTTGGCGGACGGCCCCTAACCCTACCTAGCCGCACCCTGCAAGAGGATGGCGCATTTCTGAGATCCCGAGGCTGCACTCGCTTCGCTCACTTAGTCAGGGGTTGCTGAGAGTGTGCCTCCGAGGCACTGGGTGTAATCCCCCATCTGCTTATCTGGATGCGCTCGCTCCACGGAAACCTCTGTCGCCCAATGTAGGGGTGGGGTTTATTCCCATCCTCTAAGTGTAATAGTGATTTACAGCCTCGGAGAGGCTGGCTCTCAGTAACCCCAGACTAAGCGAGCAGAGCGAGCGCAGTCTGGGGTAGGAAAGCGAAGAGAACCCACTCAGTGCCTCGAAGAGGTACAGACACGTAGTGTGCACATGCCAATAACCGCCTACTTATCTCAAATTGCATCAACTGTTATACATAATTCACACTGCGTGTATGTACCTCTCCGAGGCACTGAATTTTTACCCTGCTATCATCACATCCCCAGGCTGCACTCGCTCTGCTCGTTTAGCCTGGGGTTACTGAGAGTGTGCCTCTCCGAGGCACTGGGTTATTACCCTGCTATCATCACATCCCGAGGCTGCACTCGCTTCGCTCACTTAGTCAGGGGTTGCTGAGAGCCAGCCTCGAGGCTGTGATGCTTTTTGTCAGCCGAGGCGTTATGGCTCTTTCTTCTTTTTATTATCGTCAGTATTGAGCAAGATGTCCTGAGTTACCACTCTTCTCCATAATATAAAAAAATGTTTAAAGTTGGCAAATGTCGACGCAATTAAGAAAAAATTATTACCTTTGCATCCGGACAATTATGAGACACTACTCGCTAAAACGATGAAGAAGAACTTCAAATATCTTGTAGCCAATGAACACGACAAACAGTGGGGACTCACTGTGTCTACTGTGGGATACGAGGAGATAGCACCCGGCGAAGACTATCCGACACGGGGTCATGCCGACGGTTACTTCTTTGACGTTAACAAAGGGCGGGTGCTTGATGAATACCAACTGCAATACATCGTCGAAGGCGACGGCGTGTTCCGCTCTGCTAGCCAGAAGACGACACGACTGCACAGCGGCGACATCTTCCTGCTCTATCCCGGGGAATGGCATACATATCATCCAGAGAAGAACGGATGGAAGTGCTACTGGATAGGCTTTAAGGGACGCAACATCGATGACCGCGTAAAGGCAGGGTTTCTCTCACCGAAGAAGGTTATCTATCACATTGGATATGACAGTGAGATGATACATCTCTTCAATCATGCGCTGGAGATCAGCGAGCGGGAGCCCGTTTACTTTCAGCAGACCCTTGCCGGTATCGTCAATTGTCTCATTGGAATGATGTACTCTCTGCAGAGAACAGAGGCACTGAAGGGCTGCTCCGACGATCAGGACCTCGTAAATAGGGCACGCGAGCTCATACGAAACAATCTGGAGAGCACACTGTCCATACAGGAGATAGCCGAGAAGCTGAACATCAGCTACAGTAAGTTCCGCCGCGTGTTCAAGGACCTCACCGGTTTCTCACCGGCCTACTACCAGATGGACCTCAAGCTCCAGCGTGCTAGGGATCTGCTCTCGACGACCGACTTGAGTATAAAGGACATCGCCTATCAGCTCGACTTCACGTCGCCCGACTATTTCTCCACGAAGTTCAAGTGCAAGAATGGAATGAAGCCCAGCGAGTTCCGACGGCGCATGCTTTAGGCCGCGCTATAGGAGTGCTCGCGGTTCTCTCATGAGTTAAGACTGTATCTACCGTAAGGTAACATTTCTTTTGGAAGTTTGCTGAAGGAAACAGCCTGTTCGTTGAAAGAATTTGCCCGTGTCGCATCCTTGCCTTACCTTTGCACACGTAAATAGCAGGAAAGTGATTCTGTAATTTACTTAAAGGTGTGAATTTAAACGTAAGTAATGTAGACAGGTAGTAAAGACAGTATTTAGATAGACCACACACAGTTTTTTATTTAGTTTTTCTCATAGGTAAAAGTTATTTTCATTTAGAACATTAAAAAACTCAGGTTTGTAGATTAAGTTTAGTCAGTAAGCGACTTTGTTGTGAAACAAGGTCGCTTAATTTGTTAGTAGATAATATTATCGGCGGTATTGAGCAAGAGACTCTGATTAGTAACTATTTAAAGGAAATAATTAGTCATTGGTGGCCAAATAGTGACCAAAATAAAAACCGTTCCGAAATACATCGAAACGGTTTCGAATAAAAGTAAAAGCTTATATTGTTATAGTCTTCCCTTCTCGCGATAGCTGTAATAGGATCCGTCGCAGACGATGATATGGTCGAGGAAGTATATGCGCATGATGTCGCAGGCTTTGTTGACCCGGTCGGTGAGCTTGTCGTCGAGGCGGCTGGGATGGTTGTTGCCACTCGGGTGGTTGTGTGTCAGGGCTATGACGGTGGCATTGTTGAGAATAGCCTCCCTCATGATGATGCGTATGTCGACGGCAGTCTCGGTGATGCCGCCGTGGCTTATGCACATAGCCTTTATGAGTTTGAAGTTCTGGTTCATGAGCAGTATCCACGACTCCTCCACGTCGAGGTCCTGCATCCGTGGGTGCATGTAGTTGTATATGTCGGTGGCGGAGCCAAGGCATAGCCGTTCCTCCAACTTACATGCTGCCCTTCGTTTTCCGAGCTCGCATGCCGCTATGATTGTTATGGCCTTTGCCGGCCCCATGCCGTGGTACTGTTCCAGGTCGTGAATGGACATCTTGCCGAGGCTGTTCAGGTTGTTGTTGCAGTCGTGGAGGATATCCTTCATCAGGTCGACGGCACTCTGCCTGTCCGAGCCTGAGCCGATGAGTATGGCCAGCAGCTCAGCGTTCGACAATGCGGCTGGCCCCAGCCTCTCGAGTTTCTCCCTTGGGCGGTCGTTGATGTCCCAGTCACTGATGGTCATGCGTCGTTTTGATTCAGGTTCTTTGTATTCCATAATATAGCTATTTTATGTTGTCGGCAGGTATGGCCCACTGCTTCCGTGTGTGGTGCAGCCTTGGGCGCCGCACGTTATTTGTAGAAGTTCTTCTTGTAGGCCTCAAACTCGCCCTTGCCACGAACGCACCGTTTCCACCAGGCGCTGATGAAGCCGCATCCATATCCCATCAGTTGTGTGAAGGCGGCACGGACGCTGAGCAGTCCTATGCGCAGGCTATGGTTCTGTGCGGAGGAGAAGGTGAGGATGAGCAGCGAGTAGAGTACGAGTGGAGCCAGGGCTATGATGCTGATGAGAGGGCCCGTGGTGCTGGCGTTGCCGTTTGCCGTCTGCCCTATAGTGAGTGCTATGCCAAGTCCACATATAAAAAGCAGGGTGATGACGCCTACGGTGAAGACCATTGGCAGGAGGTGTACAATCTTAAGGCTATCGGGATATTTCTTATAGAGGTTTATCCGGGCAATGCCACTGTTGTAGACTTGCCGCCAGAACTTGCGGAAATCAGTGCGCCGCTTGTGGTAAACCCATGCTCCGGGAAAGAGGCGGCACTTGAAACCGGCGTTGAAGATGCGGATGGAAAAGTCGATGTCCTCACCGAAACGCATGTTGGAGAACCCTCCAAGCTGGTTGTAGACCTCGCGGCGGATACCCATGTTGAATGAGCGCGGATAGAACTTATCGAGTTTTTTCTTTCCGCCACGGATACCGCCAGTGGTGAAGAAGCTTGTCATGGAGTAGGAGATGGCTTTCTGTGTTGGCGTGAATGACGCGTGGGCACGGTCGGGACCGCCGAAGGCGTCGGCAGGAGAGCTCTTCAGTTCGGTACTTATGGCTGCCAGATAGCCTTCCGGCACTACCACGTCGGAGTCGAGGATAAGCAGGTAGTCGCCTTTGGCACGCTCGGCACCATAGTTCCGGCTCTGTCCCGGTCCGCTGTTGACCTTATTATAATAATGTATATTGAGCTTGCCGGTGTATTTATCGCAGACATCCTTACAGGGAACGGATGAGCCGTCCTCGACGATGATCACTTCGAAGTCGGTCTCCTGTTGACGTGTAAGGCTGTCGAGGAGCTCGTCGACCTCATCAGGCCGGTTGTAAACGGGTACTATGATGGAATACTTCATGTCAGGTTCTCTCGCCATGCCTCTCTTTGTGAGAGTGTGTTTTGAAATGATAGTTGACTTAGGTATAAAAAATAATTCCCCACCGGAACCTTCCGTAAGGAAAGAATGTCTGGGCGTACTGAGCAACATGACATACCAGACTTTCTCTCCTTAGTGGAGGAATGGTGAGGAATATAGTTTTTACTTCTCGTTGACGCGGCCTACGTAGCTGCCGTCGGAAGTCTTGACGGTGATGGTCTCGCCCTCGTTGATGAACAGAGGAACGCGTATCTCGGCGCCAGTCTCCAGTGTTGCCGGCTTTGTAGCGTTGGTGGCGGTGTTGCCCTTTACGCCCGGCTCACTGTGTGTAACCTTAAGGTTTGTCTTGTCAGGCATCTCTGCAGAAAGAATGTCACCGGTCTGTGTGTCGGTCTGAACGTCAACGACGTCGCCTTCCTTCATGAACTGTCCGCCGGTAATCATATCGCGGGCGATAGGTATCTGCTCGAAGGTCTCCTGGTTCATGAAGATGCAGCCCGTAGAGTCCTCGTAGAGGTACTGATATGGACGGTGCTCAACGCGGACATCGTCGAGTTTGAAGCCTACCTGGAATGTACGGTCGAGCACACGGCCGTCAGCAACATTCTTCAGCTTGGTGTTCATAACGGTGTTACCCTTACCCGGCTTGCGGTGCTGGAAGTCGATGCACTTCCAAATGCCACCGTCCATGCGGATACATGTTCCAATCTTGATTTCCTGTGAATTAATCATAATTTGCTAATATCTAATATGTTGTATTTTCAATTTGCGGCTGCAAAGGTACGCTTTTTTTAGAAAAAAACCTAAATAATTATAGTAAAAATGCATTATTCTTTGGTTATTTCCAAAAGATTGTGTAATTTTGCAGCCCGTAACGGCAGTTTCCTGATCTGTCGGAGCGCGTAAATAGCATAATAACAATAAAATACAAATAAAAAGATGAAAAGAACATTTCAGCCACACAACCGCCGTCGCGTCAACAAACACGGATTTCGTCAGAGAATGGCAACGAAGGACGGACGTCGCGTACTGGCTTCCCGTCGTGCCAAGGGCCGCAAGAAGCTGACCGTTTCTGATGAGAATCACGGCAAATAATCCTCTCAGAAGATTAAAATTAAGCTAAAACGGAAAGAAGCATAGATTTTTCTTTGCTCCTTTCCGTTTTTTTATTAATTTTGAAACCGCAAATCTAAAATGATGGGAAACCGGATAAAGAAAATATTCAGCCAATATGTATGGGGCAACCTCTATGCTATGTTTCTCGTTCTCGCCATTCTCGGCGTAGGCGTGAAGTACGGCATCGATGCCTATACCCACCACGGAGAGTCTATCGTAGTGCCGAACTTCATTCACAAGCAGTATGATGACGCTTCCGACTTGGCAGACAAGATAGGCCTCACGATAGAGGTCAGCGATACGGGATACGACAAGACGCTCCCTCCAGACTGCATCTTGGAGCAGTCGCCTGTGGCGGGAAAGCGTATAAAGTCCACGCACGTGGTCTACGTAACCATCAATGCGGCTACGGCACCGTCTCTTGTGCTTCCTGATTTGATAGACAACAGCTCCTACCGTGAGGCTCAGGCTAAACTCCTGTCGATGGGCTTTAAGGTCGGCGACCCGGAGTACCGCCCAGGCGAGCGCGACTGGGTATATGGTATCACCGTCAACGGAAAACCGGTGCACACCGGCGACCGCATCCCTAAGGACGCTACGCTCATCATACAGGTCGGCGACGGTACACGCGACTATGCCGACACCACACTCATAGACCAGGACGAGTACGACGGTGTGGATGTTCCTGAGGAGAGCAAGGGCGGCAATGACGATGACGAGTGGGAATACGAGTATAAATGGGAGGTTGTCCCTGAGGACCAGGATGTTCCCGACGCTATCGAGGAGAGGCCGGTCGACGAGGCCACGGAGCCCGAGGAGCAGGGCGGAGTGAAGAACGAATGAGGAACGGACGGCACGTTGCCGTGTATGTTTCCTTTAATCCGAATATTATTCTCAGTGAAAGGGAATAGCAGCAAAGATTAAATGACAGAGGAATTATTTGACGATATACAGGACGATGAACTTGAGGATGACGGTGGACAGCTCTATGAGCATTTCCGTCTTGTCGTCGACAAGGGACAGGAACCGGAACGCATAGACAAGTATTTGTTTGTGCGGATGCAGCATTCCAGCCGTAACCGCATACAGAAAGCCGCCGATGCGGGGTTCATACATGTCAATGGTCGTCCGGTGAAGAGCAACTATAAGGTGCGGCCCGCAGATACTATCACCCTGATGCTCCATCAGCCGCCTCACGACAATACCATTGTCGCTGAGGATATTCCTCTCGACATTGTCTATGAGGATGGCGACCTGATGGTCGTGAACAAGCCCGCCGGACTCGTCGTGCACCCTGGTGCCGGCAACTTCCACGGCACGCTAATCAATGCCGTGGCATGGCATCTGCGTGATATGGCCTCCTTCGACCCCAATGACCCGGAAGTAGGCCTCGTGCACCGTATCGATAAGGATACCAGCGGACTGCTCGTGGTGGCTAAGACACCGGAGGCAAAGACTAATCTCGGCCTTCAGTTCTTCAATAAGACAACGCACAGAAGTTACAACGCCCTTGTTTGGGGTAATCTCACCGAGGACGAGGGACGCATTGAGGGCAATATAGCCCGCGACCCACGCGACAGGCTTCGGATGAAGGTGTTTGCCCCTGACTCAGGGATTGGGAAGAGTGCCGTGACGCATTACCGCGTTCTGGAGCGTTTTGGTTATACCACACTTGTGGAATGTGTCTTGGAGACCGGCCGGACGCACCAGATAAGAGCCCACATGAAGCATATAGGACATCCGCTTTTCGGCGATGAGCGCTATGGTGGTACGGAGATACTCCGCGGACAGCGTAGCAGCTCCTATAAGGCTTTCATTCAGAACTGCTTCAAGGTGTGTCCGCGTCAAGCTCTGCACGCTAAGACCCTTGGCTTCGTGCATCCGCGGACAGGACGTCAGATGGATTTCACAAGCGAGTGGCCCGATGACATGCGGCAGCTAATCGACAAGTGGAGGAAGTTTATCAGTGGTGCGACGAACGTCAATCCGTAACGTCACCTGGAGGAATCCGCGAGGTCCTTTAACGTGAGGATGGCCGGCTGACAGCCATACATATTATAATTGTAAGGAAGTTAACAACAACAATAATAAACATACCGTAGGACTAGCTCCGGGAACGTCCCTATGTGGGATGCGGAGGAGTCCCAGACTATTCAATTATGAAGAATTTAAAGAGAACAATAGCCATCGTCTGCGGTGGCGATTCGTCAGAACATGATGTGTCTCTGCGCTCTGCTCAGGGTCTTTACTCTTTCTTCGACAAGGAAAAGTACGACATCTACATTGTAGACATTAAAGGACAGGACTGGCATGTCGACTTTCAGGACGGTACAACAGCACCTATCGATCGCAACGACTTCTCGTTCATCGGGAAGAACGGAAAGGTCGTGATGTTCGACTACGCATATATAACCATTCACGGACAGCCCGGTGAGAACGGACCTATACAGGGCTACTTTGACCTTATACACCTTCCTTATTCCACCAGTGGCGTGCTCATCGAGGCTATGACCTTCGACAAGTATGTCCTTAACAACTATCTCCGTGGCTTCGGTGTCAATGTTGCCGACAGCATACTGCTCCGCCGAGGCGAGAAGTATGACGAGAAGGCCATAGAGGAGCGGCTGGGTATGCCGGTCTTCGTGAAGCCGGCCGCCGACGGCAGCTCTTTCGGTGTGAGCAAGGTGAAAAATACCGACCAGCTTGCACCTGCCCTCCGTGTGGCTTTCATGGAAGGCTCGGAGGTTATGGTGGAGTCGTATCTCGAAGGTACTGAAATTTCACAGGGCATCTATAAGACCCGTGAGAAGACTGTAGTCCTGCCTGCTACTGAAGTGGTGACAAAGGATGAGTTCTTCGACTATGATGCAAAGTATAATGGAAAGGTAACGGAGATTACTCCGGCACGTCTGGCACCGGAGACGGCGAGGACCGTCGCTGAAACCACCAGCCGTATTTACGATATCCTGCATGCCAACGGCATCATCCGTATCGACTATATCATCACTAAGGATAAGGATGGCAAGGATAAGGTGAATATGCTGGAGATAAATACTACTCCCGGAATGACCGCCACAAGCTTCATCCCACAGCAGGTGATGGCTGCCGGACTAGACATCAAGGATGTCCTCTCCGATATTGTGGAGAACCAATTCTAATATATGTGGAGACCGGTCGTGCTGCGGCAGGAAAAGTCTTGCCGAAGCACTGGCCTGGCTCTATGGTTATAAAAATTCTTGAAGATAAGGTTATGGAAATGAATTCTAATAATACAGGTAATCGGCAGGCTCTAAGCTCAGGGGCTGCTGCGGATGCTTTTGAGAGTATCCGTCCTTTTGAGGATTCAGAACTGCCACAGGTCTTTGACCGTCTGCTTAAGGACTCGCAGTTTCAGCAGGTGCTGGCAGCTGTCTTCCCGAATGTGCCGCTTGAGACACTCCGGCAGAAGCTTAATGGCTGCAAGACGTTGCTCGACTTTCAGCTGGCTTTCATCTATGACCTTGTCAAAGGAATTTTGGCCAAGGCCAGCACAGGCTATGAGATGGACTCCGACAGTCTTGACAAGAATGGCCACTACACCTTTATCAGCAACCACCGCGACATCGTTCTCGACTCTGCTATCCTCGATGTGCTGCTCATGGACAATAAGTTCACGACGACATGTGAGATAGCCATCGGCGATAACTTGCTTAAGTATCCGTGGATAAAGGATGTGGTGCGGCTCAACAAGAGTTTTATTGTTGAGCGGTCGTTACCTATGCGGCAGCTGTTGCTGGCCAGCAAGCGGCTCTCTGACTATATGCACTATGCCATCTCCACAAAACATGACAATATATGGATAGCGCAGCGCGAGGGACGTGCGAAGGATTCCGACGACAGAACGCAGAAGAGTATCCTGCAGATGATGGCCATGGGAGGCGAGGGGACACCCGTCGAGAGGCTGAAGGGCCTTCACATCGTACCTCTGGCTATATCGTATGAGTATGACCCATGCGACTTCCTGAAAGCGAAGGAGTTCCAGCAGCGCCGTGATACCGCTGACTTCCACAAGGGTGAGAATGATGATGTGGTGAGCATGAGAACCGGTATCTTCGGATTTAAGGGACATATTCATTATCATTGTGCCCCATGTATTGACGGGTATCTGGACAGTCTGGATGATAAGATGCCGAAGGGCCAGCTCTTTGAGAATGTCGCTAAGTATATTGACAGTCAGATTCATCGTAACTACAGACTTTATCCGAACAACTTTATCGCCCTTGACGAACTCAAAGGCACCGACCATTCGGACAGATATACCGATGAGGATAAGCATACGTTCGACAGGTATATCGCAGGGCAGATGCAGAAGATAGACCTTGCGAACAAAGATGAGGCTTTTCTGCATGAGCGCCTGCTGACGATGTATGCCAATCCGGCTGTCAACTACCTGAAAGCGCGCGAAGAAAAGTAACTTACTTGAGACTTGATATCGTGCGCTGGAACTGCCGGTGGGTATGGACTTCTATTTTGGTAAGTGGAAAACTCTGGTCATGTCGGCCATCTGCTCTTCGCTCATACCCTCCGGCTCAAAGCCCATAGCACGGGAGTCGATGTATATCTTCGCACTCTTTGACAGGACATCGACTTGGTCAAAGGCGTCCATAATGTCCAGACCCTTGGCGAAGACACCGTGTTTCTCCCATAAAACGACGTCGTAGTCGGCCAGTTCTTTGAGCGTGGCCTGTGCCAGTTCGTTGCTACCGGGCATCTGGTAAGGTACGATGCCGAGGCCTAACGGACAGAAAGCCTTTGTTTCTGGTATCATGCTCCACAGTATCTTTGTCAGGACATCTTTGCCGAGGAACTTACGGTTGTGGCTCATGGCAACGAGTTCGATGGGATGTGTATGGAGCGTGGCACGATACGGACTGCTCTGGGCCACAAGACTGTCGTGGACCAATAGATGGCTTGGCAGCTCTGATGTCGGCATAACGGCGTTGTCGGCGATGATAACATAGCTGGCGCAGTTGTCGAGGATACGTATTACGCTGCCATTGTCCATCGGATGACGCGCCAGGTCGCGCATCCGCTTCTGTGTTCCCTTGCAGAAGAAGTACGAGCCCTTAAGATGCGGCAGCGTCTCACCTATCTTGATAACGTCGCTGATGGGCTCCATATGTCTTATTTCGTCGTCGATGAGGTCGGTGATGTTCACGGTAATATTGCCGCCGTTGCGTTCTGCCCATCCATTTTGCCAGAGGTATCCGGCAACTTCGGCTATCTTGTCCACTTCTTTCTTCAGGGCTGGACGACCCTCCAAGATACTTTGCATAATTATTTTAGTATTCTACGAGTTTAACTTCTGAGTTAAGGCCACTCTTCATAGGTGTCCAATTGGCGTAGGTGGTCTTCTTGTAGTTTATATCCACAACGTTTATATCCTTCATCTTCCGCCAGGGAATGCCCCTGCGGTCCATGTCGGCGATGCGGTTTGCCGGTAGGTTCGTTACCTCTATGCGTATCTCGTTCCTGCCCTTCCGCAGTGTGCCGTTGGTGTTGAGAATAAATGGTGCAGCCCAGGCGCAGCCTATGAACCGGCCATTGATGTAGACGCGTGCTGACTCGCGTACATCACCAAGGTCTATGGCCCATCTTTTCTGTGCGTCGGTCTTGCTGAGCTCTATGGTTGTCGTGTAGATGCCGGTGCCCATGGTCGTCCTGACGCTGTCGTCGTCAAGCGTCTCCCATGTTTGTGGATGTGGCAGCGTCCAGGTGCGCGATACCTTTGGCGCAGTCTCCGTGAAGCTGAGCGTCCAGGGTGTGTCGATGACCTTGCAGTCGTTATCGCGGTGAAGTACCGGTGCCGTGCCGTTGACACAAAGGAATGGCATCGTGCCGTGCCGTTCTTCGTCAAAGACGAGCAGGAAACGGCTCTCGCCACTTAGCAGGCTGACCCTTATCTTTCCGTCTTTCTCCTCTATGTTGTTATATTCGTCCGTCAAGGGATTATACCAGACGGCATCCTTCCATGGCACTGAGATACGGACATAATCGTCAACATCACCGGGTGTCAGATTGGCTATGAAGTAATGATGCCCATAGGGATTGTTCCTGCGGATGTATCTTAAGCCGAGTTGCGAGCGGAGCTCTTCTGGTTGTGCCATCTTTTGAAGCTGTTTGACATCGATAGGCTTTCTGGGGTCTATGAGTCCTTTATACTCTGCTCCGCCTTCGGTGATGAATACGGCGTCAGTGCTTGTGGCATTGTCAGCTGTCGTGTCCTTGCCAATTTTCTTCACCTTTGCCATCTGCCGGTCGCTGATATAGTCGGTGCCATATCCAAGGGAATCTATTTCCATGACGGCCCGCTTGAATTCCGGTGCTTTGCGTGCCATACTGTTGATGTCGAACATCATCAGCAAGTTCTTGGTGTTTTTCTTCCATATATCGCGGACAGGCAAATAGATGAGGAAATCATTGTCGGGCTTTCCCCACTGGAGCAGCCTCTGGCAGTGTTGTATGTACTGCATGAGGTATGGAGCGTCGCGCCAGATGGAGTTGGTGGGGCTCATGTCTATGGAGGCATAGAACTTCCATCCTGGCCATGGCTCGTTTTTCGGACTGTAACAGGTGCCATGGAAGAACATCCTGTTCACTCCACAGGTATACATAAGGTCCAGGTCTGGTTTCATCTGGCTCAGCGAAGTGCGGAAATGCTCTGTCAGCCACGTGAATGTCTCACTGCTTGTCAGCTGCTTCCCCATGACATGGGCTGCCGACGGGGCATACTTGAGCATGCTAACGTCGGAGAAGTTCTTTCGGGTGAAGCCGGAATCAGTTCTTAGTCCGCGTATTCCGAAGTTAGACAGTCCGAACCCTTCTATCTCCGGGATGTCCACCGCACCGTAGAGGTCCAGCAGATTTGCCGGAGAGCCGTGAGCTTGATTGCGCACCTTCACTCCGTGGCTGTGTGCCCAGGCAACCCATTGCTGCGTGAAGTTCTCATAGAGCATGTCGGAGAGTGTCTCACGGTAGTCGCTGACGACCTCCGCGTTACCATCCAGGAGCTTGTCGAGGTTATCAATGAGGCTGTATCCGCGGCGCTTCTGAAACTCCTCGGGAAGTGTTGGCGTCCAGTTGGCACCGTAGACCTCGTAGCTGTCGTTGAAGAATGTGGTGGGGTAGGGGGTGTGGCTGGCGGCAAATGCAGAGTCGATATGTGCGAGGAAGTCGTGGACGGCCCTTCTGTCGAAGTGGTCTATGACCCATCCTTCACCTCCTGGGGCTGCCCGTTTTACCTTCTGTCTGGTCCTTCCTACGTATAAGGCTATGACGCGCTTCTTTCCTTTGATGTCCGACGGAAAAGCGTGGGCGGCATAGAAGCGACTGGTTTTCTGTTCTTTCTCCGGAACGGTAAACGTTATTTTGTTGATGTCGGCAGACTTGTCGACCAGTGTGTCGACGAAGACTGCCTTGCATGCAGCCTCGTCAAGGGTTATCCATGGGCCACCGAATGGCCATCCCGTGCCGTTGTTGAGGTCTACCTCCATAGAGTCGCGGCTCGCTATCTCCTCCGTTACGCGTAGGGCGTGCATCCATTCGGGCGACAGGAAGCGAAGCTCGTTTCTCTCATTGCCTTTCACACCGTAGAGTGGTGTTATCTCTACGGTTCTTATGCCGTGGTCTCTCAGTTCGGCGAGGTTCCATTCCAGGTTCAGGGAGTCGACGGCAGAGCCCATCCACCACCACCGTGTGCCGGCATATGTTGTGACGCCGGAAGATGGAAGCTGAGCCGCTGAGGGTAAGGATAGGGCGGTGAGAAAACAAGATAGTATGACGGATGATAAGTTTCTTCTCATTAATATATATAGGTGCGTTTCTTTACTTTCCTATCAACTTATAATATTCTGTCGCTCCAAGCAGCCAGCAGCCTGTACCGTAGTCTTCAAAGTCAGGAGTGCTGTTGAAGGTCACAGGTTGTCCCGTGGAAGGGTCTGCGCCGGTGCCCTGGTTGTAGCCCAAGAAACCGTTCTCGTGGACGCATGCCGCGATGGCTTTCCAGGCCTTATCGCATATCGGACGGTATTTCTCTGGCGGGAGGATGCCGTTTCTGATGCCCCATGCCATGCCGTAGAGGAAGAGCGCCGTGCCCGTCATCTCCGGTCCGGCGTAGTTTGTCGATACGAGGCTGGCGTTCCAATATCCGTCAGAACGCTGTGCTGAGGCCAGTGCGATAGTCATAAGCATGTAGTCTTTCTCCAGTTCCTTATAGTATGGGTCATCGGGACTGAGCGTCGTCAAGACCCTTACCAGTGCGGCATATACCCACCCGTTTCCGCGGCTCCAATAGCAGTTCTTGCCGTCGGGCTCTTTATGTGGGGCCTTATAGACGCTGTCGCGCCACCAGAAACCTTCGGGGATGTTGAAAAGTCCACGGCGGTCGCGGCTGTCGCGGTAGCATCGCATGGCATAGTCGATGTACTTACGGTCGCCGGTGAGCTTGGAATACTTGGCGTATATAGGCATGGCCATTTGTATAGCGTCAATCCACCACCAGTAATCCACACGACCAGTGGATATCTGATGGTCCAGATTCCGCCTGGTGGGGTTGACCATCGTGGTGTCCTTTGTCATGACATAGCGGTCGAGATAGGTTTGCTCGCAGCACTGGTTGTCGGCATTCGTGTTCAGTTCCGATGAGCGGGCGGCCCACTTATGGAAGGTGCCCCAGCGGTCGGTATAGTCCAGATACCGCTTCTGTGGGTCGATGGAGTACAGCGCCATCAGCCCCTCATAGTATACAGCGCGCGTCCAAAGATTGCTGGAGCGTTGCCGTTTCACAAAGGTTGGTTTCGTTGGGTCTGGATTTTGTGCGGTGAAATAATCATTCACGCGGCGTGCCAATGACATAACGTCGCGTGGCTTCTGTCCGTATGTGGTGCAGACGGATGCGAAGATTATCAGTAATAGTAGTATCCTTTTCATAGTTATGGGTTTTAACGGATGCAAAGTTAAGAATATTTTCTTTCTCTGCACTTCAATTTTTGTCCAATGAGCTATAAAAAATAACAGCGTCCGCAGTGTGGTCATGGCTGTGATGAGTATATTTACTATTGTGAACAGGTATCCAGATACAATTCGGCCAATTATTGCATATTTAACAAGTATATATGCAACAATGCAAAATTTTCACTAATTTTATTCAAATATTCTTGCATATATTCATTATATTGCATAACTTTGCGGGTGAAAACGAATAAAAATCAACGTATGAAGATAAAGACGAATAGACTTGAAGCCGTGAAGATGATTTTGTCGAGTCAGGAGATTGGCTCGCAGAGCGACCTTCTGAAAGCTCTTGAAGATGAGGGTTTCCAGCTTACGCAGGCCACCCTGAGCCGCGACCTGAAGCAACTTAAGGTTGCCAAGGCTGCCTCGATGAACGGAAAATATGTCTACGTGCTGCCCAATGAGACTATGTACCGTCGTGTGAAGACGCCCCGCCGTGCCAGCGAGATGCAGCTTGTCAGCGGTTTTCTCTCTATAAACTTCTCTGGAAACATGGGAGTCATCAAGACCCGTCCGGGTTATGCTAGCAGTATAGCATACAACATCGACTCTAACAACGTTGAGACCATCATTGGCACCATAGCAGGCGACGACACTATATTTATTGTCATCAGGGAAGGAACCGAATATGAAGATG
This sequence comes from uncultured Prevotella sp., assembly GCA_900316565.1. Taxonomy (GTDB): domain Bacteria; phylum Bacteroidota; class Bacteroidia; order Bacteroidales; family Bacteroidaceae; genus Prevotella. The sequence continues at coordinate 30,381 of ONDK01000017.1, forward strand.
TCATAGATGAGCTAAGTTACATCATTCCCGACATTAGTGTTGGGGACAAATAGAAACAACAAACGGTGATGATGAGATGATCATAAAAAATACTATACCTCACACCACAAAAAGCAACCAACTATAAACGATGAAAGATAATATACAAGTAATTGTAGCCGACGCGTCACATGAGAAATACGTCGACACCATTCTGAAAACAATCTCCGACGCCGCAAAGGTGCGTGGAACAGGTATCGCCAAGAGAACCCATGAGTATCTGGCTACAAAGATGCGTGAGGCAAAGGCCGTCATTGCTCTTGACGGAGACAAGTTCGCCGGGTTCAGCTATATTGAGACGTGGGGCAACAAACACTATGTGACTACTTCCGGTCTGATCGTACATCCCGACTACCGTGGCCTCGGTCTGTCGAAGCGCATCAAGAACCTCACGTTCACCCTTGCTAGGGTGCGGTGGCCGCACGCAAAGATTTTCTCACTGACCTCCGGTTCGGCCGTTATGAAGATGAATACGCAGCTCGGCTATCATCCGGTAACGTTCAATGACCTCACTGATGACGAGTCGTTCTGGCGCGGATGCGAGGGATGCATCAATGTCGATGTCCTCCACCGCACAAACCGCCGTTACTGCATCTGCACCGCAATGCTCTACGATCCTGAGGAGCATCTTCCGGCAAAGCTCAGTCCGGAAGTCTTGCAGAGAATACGCGCTATCGACGGCAAGTCCTCACAGGAGATAGGCTAAGACATCATCCGTTATCGTAGGAGCCTATTGCTCTGTGGTGAGTGAACATTAAGAAATCTACATTATTATATAATATAAACCATTCCTTTTCATCTTGCTCTGGCAACATAACCATAAGGCATTTGTCAGACAGCCTGGAGAGAAACAGATATCTAAAAAGATTATGGCAAAGAAAGTAGTTGTCGCCTACAGTGGCGGTCTTGATACAAGTTACACTGTTATGAAACTCAGCCAGGAAGGCTGGGATGTCTATGCTGCATCTGCCAATACCGGCGGCTTCAGTAAGGAGCAGCTTAAGAAGAACGAGGAGAATGCCTATAAGCTTGGCGCAAAGGCGTATGTAACCCTCGACGTAACGCAGGAGTACTATGAGAAATCACTGAAATACATGATTTTCGGTAATGTACTCCGCAACAACTGCTATCCTATCTCAGTTTCCTCAGAGCGTATCTTCCAGGCCATTGCCATTGCCCGTTACGCCAATGAGATTGGTGCTGACGCCATCGCACACGGAAGTACAGGAGCTGGCAATGACCAGATACGTTTCGACATGACTTTCCTAGTGCTCGCACCGGGAAAGGAAATCATAACCCTCACCCGTGACCATGCCCTCAGCCGTAAGGAGGAGGTCGACTACCTGAACGAACATGGCTTCAAGGCCGACTTCGCCAAGCTGAAGTATTCATACAATGTGGGCCTGTGGGGAACGTCCATCTGCGGAGGTGAACTCCTGGACCCTACACAAGGACTGCCCGAGGAGGCTTATCTGAAGCATGTGACCGCCAAGGAACCTGAGCAAACTCTGAAGATAACGTTCAAGAATGGTGAGATAGACGCTGTCGACGGTGAGCACTACGACGATAAGGTTAAGGCCATACAGAAGATTGAAGAGATTGGAGCCAGCTATGCCATCGGCCGCGACTGCAATGTCGGCGACACTATCATTGGCATTAAGGGCCGTGTAGGCTTCGAGGCTGCGGCACCGAAACTTATCATTGAGGCACACCGCCTGCTGGAGAAGTCGACACTGAGCAAATGGCAGCAGTACTGGAAAGACCAGATAGGCAACTGGTACGGAATGTTCCTGCACGAGAGCCAGTATCTGGAGCCAGTGATGCCAGATATGGAGGCATTCCTCACCAGCTCACAGCGTCACGTCAACGGAACGGCCATCCTAAAGCTGCGTCCTTACGGTTTCGAGACCATAGGCGTAGACAGCGATGACGACCTGACGAAGTCGAAGCTCGGCGAATATGGTGAGATGCAGCACGGATGGACCGCAGAGGACGCGAAGGGATTCATCAAGATACTCGCTACCCCGCTGAAGGTCTACTACGGCACACATCCGGATGAGAAGAGATAAAGTCAGAGATAACCGATATAAACAGTTAAACGAGGTTTTTCATCACGTCCTTATAAATGAAGGGGTGGGGAATACCGATAAAGGAGAATGCTAGGATGACACCTTCCGGACGACGGGACATTCCTATTTCTCCTAAAAAAAGAAACGGAGAATCAATATGATAAAAGTAGGAATCCTTGGAGCAGCCGGCTACACTGGCGGAGAGCTTATCCGTCTGTTGGTGAACCACCCGGACGTGGAGATAGTGTTCGCCAACTCGGAGAGTAATGCCGGCAATTACGTTGCTGATGTCCATGAGGGCCTTTATGGCGATACCGATTTGAAGTTTACGTCAGAACTGCCGTTCAACGACGTCGATGTTGTGTTCTTCTGCTTCGGACACGGTAAGAGCGAGGCCTTTATGAAGGAACACGACATACCGGAGCATGTGAAGATAATAGACCTTGCGCAGGACTTCCGATGGAAACCGGAACATACGGACAATGACGACGTCAGCAAGAAGGCTCCGAACATGCATCCCACACCTCAGGACCACGACTTTATCTATGGTTTGCCGGAAATCAACAAGGCTGAGATTGCCAAAGCACAGCACATCGCCAACCCCGGATGCTTCGCCACATGTATTCAGCTTGCACTGCTTCCTGCCGCCGCTATGCATCTTCTTGATAAGGACATCGCCGTCAATGCCATAACAGGAGCTACGGGAGCGGGTGTGAAGCCTGGACCGACAAAGCACTTCGCATGGCGCGACAACAATATGAGCACCTATAAGGTGTTTACTCATCAGCATCTGACCGAGATACGACAGAGCATCACGCAGGTGCAGGGTGTCTTCGACGCTAAAATAGATTTCATCCCGTACCGGGGCGACTTCCCACGTGGTATCTTCGCTACGGCAGTCATTCACACCGATGCCGACGAGGAGGCAATAGTGAAAGGCTATAAGAACTTCTATAAGAATGCGGCTTTCACGCACTATGTCGACAAGGCGCTGGACCTCAAACAGGTTGTCAATACCAATAAGGCTCTGGTGCACTGTGAGAAGATTGACGGCAAGCTGTTTGTCACATCCTGTATCGACAACCTCCTTAAAGGTGCCGTAGGACAGGCAGTACAGAACATGAATCTTATGTTCGGACTCGACGAGAAAGCAGGACTGCGGCTGAAAGCATCGGCATTCTAACGAACCATATCACCACTACATTAATGTGATGTGGGGAATGACAGAAGTAATATTAATAAAAAGAATATACCTTTGAGCAGGTTGGCAATGAATGGCCACTGCCTGGGAGAAAATTACGGAGGACATTATGAAACCATTCGACGTATATCCATTATATAATGTGAACATTGTCAGCGGAAAAGGCTGTAAGGTATGGGACGACAAAGGTCAGGAATACCTGGACCTCTACGGTGGTCATGCCGTGATAAGTATCGGCCACTGCCATCCGCACTACGTGAAGAAACTTACAGACCAGCTCAACAAACTCGGTTTCTACAGCAATTCAGTCATCAATAAGTTGCAGGTGGAACTTGCTGAGCGCCTGGGAAAGATTAGCGGCTATGAGGATTACCAGCTTTTCCTCATCAATTCCGGTGCTGAGGCCAACGAGAACGCCCTGAAGCTCGCATCGTTTAAGAACGGAAGAAAGCGGGTGCTGGCCCTCGATAAGTCATTCCACGGACGTACGTCGCTGGCTGTGGAGGTAACGGACAACAAGAAGATTGTGGCACCTGTCAACGACAACAGTCATGTGACCTTCCTGCCTATTAACGACCTGGAACCGTGGGAGAAGGAACTGGCCAAAGGTGATGTCTGCGCGTGCATCATAGAGTGCATTCAGGGTGTCGGTGGATGCAACGTTGTCAGCAAAGAGTTCGCACAAGGCCTTGCGAAGGCCTGCAAGAAGTATGGCACATTCCTCATCTGCGACGAGATACAGTGTGGCTACGGTAGAAGCGGAAAGTTCTTTGCACATCAGTGGCTCGACATTCGTCCTGACCTTATCACTGTGGCAAAAGGCATCGGTAACGGATTTCCTATGGCTGGCGTGCTCATTTCTCCGGAGTTCAAGCCTACTTACGGACAGCTAGGCACCACCTTCGGTGGAAACCATCTCGCATGTACCGCGGCACTGGCCGTTCTGGATGTCTTCGAGCAGGAACATCTTGTCGACAATGCCAATACCGTAGGCACATACCTCATAGAACAGCTCAAGGAGTTGCAGAAGACAGAACCGCATATCAAGGATGTGCGTGGCCGCGGACTGATGGTCGGTGCCGAACTGGATATCCCCCAGGGTGAGGTCCGCAAGCATCTTATCTATGACCAGCACTGCTTCACCGGCGGCGCGGGTACCAATGTGTTGAGAATCCTGCCACCGCTCGTTCTTACCAAGTCGGATGTCGACGACTTCCTCTATCGTCTGAAGAAGGTCCTTGCCGGCTTCCCGGCACCAGCAAAAGAATAATTTTCTTACCGTTAATACAAAGTAATAGTACACAACGCATATGGAACGTGCAGGACTGTTCCTGCACCGTTTCAAAACATTAGGAGGTAATAAAAATATGAAGATAACAGTAATAGGAGCAGGCGCAATGGGCGGTTCGCTCGTCGAAGGCCTGCTGAAAGGAGAAACATTCCAGGCTGGCGACATCACCGTTGCCGATCCTAACGAGAAGCGTCTGGAGCATTTCGCAAAGAAAGGGACAAGTGTGACGACGGAGAATGCCGTGGCGGCACAGGGCTCTGACATCGTAACCGTGGTGGTGAAACCGTGGCTCGTGGAAGGTGTAATAAATGAGATTAAGGATGTCATGGACTATAAGAAGCAGATGCTCATAGTCATTGCGGCAGGAATAAAGTCGGAACAGCTCAACCAATGGCTGAAGCCGGAGAATATTGAGCCGGATTTCAACAGCGACCCTACCGAGACAAGTCCTATACTGCCTTACTTCCTTGTCATCCCTAACATTGCCATTGCCGAGAAGGCGTCAATGACATTCATCGTTCCTGTAGGTGCCAATGACGAACAGACCAAGAAGGTGAAGAATATTTTCGACGAGCTAGGTGGAAGTATCATCACCGAGGAACGGCTCTTGCCGGCCGGGACAACGCTCGCCAGCTGTGGCATAGCTTATGCCATGAGATATATACGGGCTTCAGTGGAAGGTGGCGTGGAACTCGGCTTCAAGGCTTCCGATGCAGAAAAGATTGTCCTGCAGACTGTAAAGGGTGCTGTGGAACTGCTGCAGACAACACATCAGCACCCAGAAGAGGCCATCGACCAGGTTACAACACCTGGAGGAGTTACCATCAAGGGACTCAACGAGATGGAGCATGCCGGCTTCACCTCTGCGGTGATTCGCGGACTGAAAGCAGGACTGTAAATTACGAATGTATAGTCATAAGTCAGGAAAACTTAGGACTTTCTCCCCCACATCACGTGTTACGCACCAGATGTGGGTTTTTTTTATAGCCATAAAACTGACGATACCCTGCTTGTCACATGCCGTTGCTTGGTTGACAATATCATGGCTGTCTCTTATGGGTTAATCTATCACAAAAGAATAGTTTTTCAGATTTGTCTTGGATTTGTGGGAAAAGAAATGTAAATTTGCACCTACATTATGACACAGGAAGAAAAGACACAGATTGAAGAGAAGATTGTCGACGTGCTGAAGACCGTCTACGATCCGGAAATCCCGGTCAATATCTATGACCTGGGAATGATTTATAAAATCGACGTTCATGACGACGGAAACGTTGATATGGACATGACCTTTACCGCGCCAAGCTGCCCGGCAGCCGACTTTATCCTAGAGGACGTCCGTACCAAGGTGGAGAGTGTTAAGGGCGTTAAGGCGTGCAACGTGAACCTCGTCTTCGAACCGGCATGGGACCAGAGCATGATGTCCGAAGAGGCAAGGGTGGAACTGGGCTTTGAGTAACTCAGGGGCTTGTAATATAAAATGTGCATATACCTGCAAGGATAACCATAGAGGTCTCTTTGCGGTATTGTTGTACATTATATATATTGTCATCAGTAAACTATTATAGCGATGGGTAAAAACGTATATTTCCTCAGCGATGCTCATCTTGGCTCGCTCGCCATAGAGCACCGCAGGACACAAGAGAGACGGTTGGTCAGATTTCTGGACTCCATAAAGGACAAGGCTTCGGCAATATACCTGTTGGGCGACATGTTCGACTTCTGGGACGAGTACCGCTATGTTGTGCCAAAGGGGTTTACGCGCTTTTTGGGGAAACTGTCCGAGCTTACTGATATGGGCATAGAGGTCCACTTCTTCACAGGCAATCACGATATCTGGACTTATGGATACTTGGAGGAGGAGTGTGGTCTTATCATTCACAGGAAACCCATCACGACAGAAATTTACGATAAGGTTTTCTACCTCGCTCATGGTGACGGGCTTGGAGACCCCAGTCGTTCGTTCCGGTTCCTGCGGGCAATGTTCCACAACCGTGTGTGCCAGCGACTCCTCAACTTCGTGCATCCCTGGTGGGGAATGCGGTTGGGACTAAACTGGGCCAAGCACAGCAGACTGAAGCGCGCTGACGGAAAGGAGGCTCCTTTCATGGGTGAGGACAAGGAGTATCTGGTGCTCTACACAAAAGAGTATATGAAGACGCATCCCAATATCGACTATTATATTTATGGGCATCGGCATATAGAGCTCGACATGAACCTTCCTCGCACCGAGGGACACACCGCCCGTATGCTGATATTGGGCGACTGGATATGGCAGTTCACATATGCGGTCTTTGACGGAGAGCATATGTTCCTTGAAGAATATGTAGAGGGGGAGAGCAAACCGTAAATAATATGAAAAATCATGACACCAATGCAGGTGTTATACACTTGCGTTGTAAGTGTACGGAAAATACAAGGTAAAAGTGCCCCTTTTACAAGGTAAATGTACGGAAAATACAACGTAAAAGGACTACATTTGCAAATCGTTGTGTGTCAATCTGTTACAAAGAAAAATTCAAATGGGACGAGTTTGAAAAATATTTACACGTATTTTTAGTCGAGAAGGCTTGACAAAGGGGGAAAGAAACAAAAAATCGCTAAGGTCTATATTGTATGACCTTAGCGATTTTTCATATACGGTAGTTACTTTACTTAGTTGTCGCGTCCGAAGATACGGAGAAGATAGAGGAAGAGGTTGATGAAGTCGAGATAGAGGTTCAAGGCTCCAAGCAACGCAATCTTCTGTGCACTCTCACCGGCATCAGGTGCCATGTAGAGCGCACGCTTTATCTGCTGGGCGTCCCATGCTGTCAGGCCTACGAAGAGCAGTACACCGATATAACTCAGGATGAGATCGAACATGCTGCTGCCGACGAAGAGGTTGACAATGGAAGCTATGATAATGCCGATGAGGCCCATGAGAAGTATGCCGCCAAACTTGGTGAGGTCACGCTTGGTCGTTGTTCCTATGAATGCCATTGCACCAAATGTGCCGGCGGTGATGAAGAAGACCTGTGTGATGCTCGTCATGGTGTATGCCAGAAAGACAAACGACAGTACGGCTCCGTTGAGGACGGAATAAATGGTGAACCAGACGGTTGCTGACATTATCGATAGGCGGTCTATGCGGGCGGAGACATACCATACGATGCCGAATTCGGCTATCATCAGCACCCAGAAGGCGATGCTGTTGCCATAGATAGCCTGAACTAGGGCTGGCGATGAGGCTACCATGAATGATGTCAGACCGGTGATGACAAGGGCCAGGGCCATCCATCCGTATACTTTGCGCATTAGTGCTGGGAAGGCTGCCTGAAGCTCTAAGCCACGCTCCTTCTCGTCGACTACTTTTGTAAATTCATTGTAATCCATATTGTTCAAATTTTAGATTTATTTTTTATGTTATGATTGCAAAGTTAATGCCAACAATTCAAAATACAAAAATTATTCAGTCATTTTTAGGAATATTGACGGTTATTTCTTTGTTGAAACCGCGGGTGTCAAGAAGAATGAATTTGTATGATTTCCCTTTCTCGAATTTTATGGCATTGAACTCGTCGAGAGTCCCTATGGGCTTGTTGTCTACGGAGACGACGACGTCGCCTTCACGGAAACCGTCCTTATAGTATTCACTCGTGTGGCGGATGGAGGCTACGACGGTCTTAGCGTCCTGCTCCATGTAGCTGACATCGTCGACGTGGTTGTTGACTTCCAAGTTGTTGCCGCCGGTGTATGACCAGAATTTTATACGCTTGCGCTTGGGGTTTATGACAAAGGTGCCGTAGGAGAGGATGGAGGCTCCGAACTTGGAGTCGCCCTGGGTGGTGAAGGAGTGTACGTTGGTGAAGGTGAAGTTGCCCCAGGGTAGTGAGGGGAATTTCAGAAAGAATATCAGTCCGCGCTTCTCGGCACCATAGCTGCCAAGGACGTTCTGCCCGTAGGTGGTCTCCTCGACGAGTGCCGGAACGCGGGGGTCTTTCTTCCGTTCGATGTCGAAATGGGCTTTGTTCATGACAAAGAAGTTGGTGGCACCGGTGTCGAAGAGGGTCGGCTCGTCGTGAGTGAGAAAAGTCCTGATGCTCATATACGGTGTCCAGCGTTGTAGCTTGTACTTTATCTCGAAGCCGGGCTCGTCGTTGAAGTAGTTTTTACGGTCGGTGAGGATGAGGCGTTTCCGTTTCACGTCAATCTTGGCCTGGAGTCCTTTGTTGAAAAGGTCGAAGCCGATGATGCCGTCATAGATGAAGTGATGACCGTGGCGGGGGAGAAGGCTGGCCTTGTAGCCACGGAGCGACAGACCGGAAGGAGTTCCGAGTCGGAGCTCAGGGTATTCTACGATGGGTATGGTGTCGGTGAGACCGTTGGCATCACGGGAGTTGATGTTGCCTAAAGGTGCACTGTAGCCGGTATTCGTGCCTATGTAGGCGACTCCCTGCGAGGAACCGGTGTCGAGGTTGAAGAGGTGGCGCTCCCCGTTGATGTATACTGGGATGTAAACCTGGTTGCCGGCGAAGACTATCGGAATGGTATCGACGAAATTGGTCTCGCCGATGGTCAGCTCATGGGTGTTGTAGCGGTGCATGCCGTCGCCTTTTTGTCCACTGGCAATGAGGGGAAGCATTACTGCTATATATATAATAATGTATAGGACCGTTTGTCTCATGTCTCTTGTCCTCTGTCTTTTTTCGTGTTACGATTCTTTTTTCTTTCCTTGTTTCAGGCCGAGAAGAGTCATCGTCAGCCTGATCTCGCCATAGCTGATGTCGGGCGGGCAGAGCTCCTTGATGGGCTTGGTGCCGTTCTCCAGACCGATGTTCTTCAGCAGACGCTCGATGGTCTCGCGGTGATTGGCGGGTAGGATGGTCTCCATGGGTATCTCACCACGAAGGGCAAAGAAGGCAAGATGACCGAAGATGGTGTCGGCTTTGAGGTTGCGCTCCTGAGCTATCTCACCGATGGTCTTGCCTTGTTTGTAGAGATCAAAGGTGGCCTGCTTGGTGTCCGTCTTTGGAGCCTTGGGCTTTGGCTGACGGGTGGACGGAATGGAGGATTTCTCCCTTGTGGTCTTGTAACTCTTGACTTTGGCAGAGGCATTGTCCATGGCTTTCAGTACGGCTTCCTGCTTGTATTTGAGATAGGACTGTGGGGTGAATCCGTTCCGTGAGATGTCCTGAAGAAGGTAGAGCTTCGCTGCCAGAATGTCATGCATGTCGTCGTAGGTGCGGTCCAGACGTTTCTTCACCATCTTGTTGTTCACCTCAAGAAGACCGGTACGACGGAGGAGGTCGTCGAAGATGTCGGTCAATTGGGCTGCGAAATAGGCAGAGCTGCGCTGTACGCGGCAAAGGAATGATTCGGAATGTATCGCCTCGTCGGACATCTGGCTTATGGTTTGCAGCCATTTCTCTGCCACAGGGATAACTTTCGTCTGTAAATCGTTCAGAGCGGTGTGGTGAAGGGTGGCAAGGGCGGTTTTACCGTAGAAGAACTCCTGCATCACGCGGTCAAGGGCGGACTCTGCCTGTACCAAAGGAAGAAAGCCGAACAGTTCCTTGATAAGCTGGCGGTAGTATTCTTCCTTCAATTTTGGCAGGCGCTCTATGCTGGATTTGGCTGCTGGCTCCTGATTTTCAATATATTCGGAGACACGAGGGTCGTTCTTTATGGCGGAAGGCGGAATAGGGGAGGCGAGGACCATGCCTTCTAATGTCTTGCAGCGGCTGAGGGCTACATAGACTTGGCCGGGGGCAAAGGACAACTGGGCATCGATGATGGCGTGCTCGAAGGTGAGGCCCTGACTCTTGTGGATTGTTATGGCCCAGGCAAGTCGTAAGGGGTATTGTGTGAAGGTGCCGACAACTTCGGATTCTATCTGGCCGGTCTCTTCGTTGAGCTTGTATTTGGTGTTTTCCCAGATCTCCTTGTCTACGTCGATGGCTTTCTCGTCGCCAGGGCAGTGCACGAGTATCTGGTTGGCATCGACATATGTCACCTTGCCTATTCGACCGTTGTAGTACCGGCCTTTGGAGTCGTTCTTAAGAAACATGACCTGTGCACCGGTCTTTAAGGTCAGACGGTGGTCGGTGGGATAGTCGTATTCCGGGAAGTCTTTCTCTATCGTGGCGTCGAAGGTGTATGACTGCGATTTTAGGGCCCATAGCTCACGCTCATTATATTCGTCGGCCATGCGGTTGTGGGTCGTCAGACGAATATAGCCGTCTTCGGGATTGGGACGGAAGGTGGGATTGTAACGGGAATTCAACTTCTCCATGTCGCCAGGGGTGGCATTGCCGTTGCGGATGTTATTGAGTATCTGAAGAAACTCGTCTTCCTGTTGGCGATAGACGTGGTGGAGCTCTATGGTCACATAGTCAATACTTTGAAGTGCCTTGGAACTGAAAAAATATGGGGTGTCGTAATATTGGGATAGGAGTTGAGCCTCGTCGGGACGAGTAACGGGAGTGAGCTGGTGAAGGTCGCCGATCATTACCAGCTGGGCTCCGCCGAAAGGCTTGTCATGCTCACGAAAACGACGCATGACGGAGTCGATGGCATCGAGAACGTCGCTGCGGACCATCGATATCTCGTCGATGACTAGCGTGTCGAGGGTGCGCATAATCTTGCGCTTCTCTTTGCTGTAGCCGAACTTCTTGTCTATCTGTGTATTGGGAAGATACGGGGAAAGTGGTAACTGAAAGAAAGAATGTATCGTTACACCACCGGCATTGATGGCTGCCACACCAGTAGGAGCGACGACAACCATGCGCTTATGACTACGCTCCTTAAGGGTTCTAAGGAATGTTGTCTTGCCCGTTCCAGCCTTTCCGGTAAGAAAAATACTCTTGCCGGTGTTCTCTACGAATTCCCATGCTTGCCTAAGCTCCACGTTCTTCACCATCGTCATTCTTGTTTATTAGTGTTCTTAGGAACCATTTATCCTATATATGTTCACAACATTGTTAATAATATAACTGCAAAGATAATTATTACATTGCTATTATGACGCAAAATCTCCGAAAATATTACCGCAAAATAAAATTTTTTCGGCTCATTACTTCCTACGGCCCCTATCGCTTCTGCCTCTTTTCTATCTTTATATCCCTTCTGCTCTCCTATCTCTACCCTATATCCTCCTATAGTTTCTATAGCTTCTATAGCCTCTATAGCCTCTATAGCTTCTATAGCTTCTATAGCTTCTATAGTTTCTATAGCTTCCTATAGCTCCTATAGCTTCTATAGCCTCTATGGCTTCTATAGCTTCTATAGCCCTCTTTACCCCCTTATCCCTTGACCTAAATCAATAATCCCTCAATTTTCTCTCTTTTTTCAAAAAAATCTCTCAAAACATTTGCGGGTATGAAAATAAACCTATACCTTTGCACTCGCTTTTCGGGAAACAATCAAACAAACATTTGATAACGCAACGATGAGCCGG
>ONDK01000084.1:0-4584 GCA_900316565.1 uncultured Prevotella sp.
CTCCATGCTGCCACAGTATTCCGGTATCTGCGGCATCACAGAACGAGAACTGAAAGATAATTTCCAGGAGGGTATCTCAGAGCTTGGCAAGGCAAACAACATGACCAATGACGAGGTGCTGGCAAAACTGAAACTCAAATACGACGGGTATCGTTTCTCCCGCAGCGCCGAAGGGGTTTATAATCCATTCAGTCTGCTGTCGGCGATGAGCAATAGGGACTTCTCGAACTACTGGTTCTCCACCGGCACGCCGACGTTCCTGGTCAAGATGATGAAGCGGTTCCATACCGACCTTACAAAGCTGGACGGCAGTGAGGCTGGCGCCGACGACTTCGATGCTCCTACAGAGAACATGCACTCCGTGCTGCCGCTGTTCTACCAGAGCGGTTATCTCACGATAAAAGCCTATGACCCCATACTGTCCAACTACACCCTCGGCTACCCCAATGAGGAGGTGAAAGTGGGACTGATGCACGCGCTGCTGCCATTCTATGTCGTCAAGGACCCTGTCGAGGCACGCACCGCTGCCGGTAAGATGTACCTTGCCCTGAGGAAGGATAACATCGGTGAGGCTCTCGAGGCCGCGCGTACTTTCTTTGCCGGAATCCCCTATCAGGAGGGCACTCTGCAGGACGCACCCACCTCGGAGGGGCATTTCACCGCCATGCTCTACGTGATGTTCTCATTCCTCAACGTTTATGTCTACACCCAGGTGCGTACGGCAAAGGGCAGGATGGACATCCTGATGAAGACCGACACCACCATCTACGTCATGGAGCTGAAACTCGACGGTACTGTGGAGGAAGCGCTCAAGCAGATCGACGACAAGGGCTATGCCATCCCCTACGAGGCGGACGGCCGCCGGATTGTCAAGGTCGGCATCCGCTTCTCCTCCCAGGAGCGCACGATCACGGAGTGGAAGATAGAGGCATAAGAGTTTTATATTTGTAATTATTTTTCAGAAAACGGTTTTCAAAAACCTTGTTCTTTGTAATACCCCTCGGCGACAAGGTGTCGCGGCGGCTGCTGGTGGCCATGTGTATGATAGTGGTTCTGGTGATGAGTGCCCTGATGATGTCAATGTTGTCATCATGCTCGTGTGTCTCGTTGCCATGCTGCATTCCATGCCACATACGGAACCGAATTTTATTACTCCATCATAGCGATGCGTCAGGATTATTGGACACTGACACTTGGATGGATGATGGACGGGTCGAACGAGGCAGTATCTTTGATGCCTGTATAGAGCATAAGCTCAGACAGTTGTTCGTTCATCTGACGGATTTTCCTTACAACACCTTCAGTTCCCTCCTTGAGTAGTGGAGCGAGTATTCCGCGACCTACGGCTACGGCATCGGCACCAAGGGCTAAGGCTTTATAGGCATCGTAGCCCGTGTCGAGGCCACAATCGCAGAAAATCATCATGCCGCTACCCTGCAAGGCTTCTTTTATCCGGGGAAGCATGGCGGTAGGAGGAATACCGAAAGGTATGCGTCCATGATGGTGCGACACCAGCACGGCATTACATCCGGCGTTCCTTGCCTTCAACGCATCGCTGACCGACAGTACGCCCTTGGCAACGAAGGGCACGCCGGCAGCCTGGGCATATGCCTTGAGATCGGCAAGCGTGACGGGACCGAGAGGCTGACCGTCCACAACATCATATCCGCCATTTTTATTGGCAATATGATCGATGTCGACACCTACGGCTACTGCACCATGCTTGACAGCAAAGTCAATCTGTTCGAGAATGATGTCATGATCGGCAAACGGTTTGATGATGCGGACAGTAGGTGTATCTACCGCTGCAATATCGGCATACTCCTCGTCAGGTTCCATGCCAACCCAATTGAGCAATCCCTGCTGTCTGGCAGCAAGGGCATACTCCTCCATGGGCTTGCGGCCATTCTTCCCCAACTTGTTAAGATGTGAGAAGGCAGGCATCATGATAGGTGACGAATACTCCCGACCGAAGATACGAGTCGTCAGACAAGGTTTCACTGAGTCTATCACCCGCATCTCTACCAGCAGACTGTCAAGGTATCTGCGGTTAATCACATTGGCATCATCGGCCTTACCGCTTGTCACTGGAATAAGACCTTCGGGACCCGGCCACGGGCTATGTATCTTTTCTTCCATATCTTGTTTGAGTTTTATATATTAATCAATAACCTATCATGTCATTGAAAGGATAACCGATTCTGAAGAAATCTTTTTTCTTTGCTGGCAAAATTAAGAAATTTAATTCGAACAGACGAAATTATCTGTATAATTTAAGATTTCTGTCTTGATAAAAATATTTTTATCTAAACAATATATTCCATGCGAGCAAGCTATTCACTTTACTCACTCTTCGGCGGCAGACTCTGATAGTGGCGGGTGGTATATACCTGCACGAGGAAGATAACGCACAGACCTATGCCTATTTTGTAGCACCCCGCGACATCGTTGTCGCCGAAGCAGAGGCGCGAAAGAGGTGTTACAATAACAGGTGACAGAAACTGTCCTAAATAGAGGGCTGCCGAGAGCAGTGGCATGACAGTTGTGGCAGAGTTGTGACCGCCTTTGATTGAGGCGATGGTGTTGAGGTAAGGCACGCCCACTCCGTTAGCGAAGCCCGTGAAGACGGCCCCGACCAACAGCGGCAACGAGGAGCGGGCAGAAACGAAGAGAATATATCCTATGAGGAACAACACTGGAGCAAAATATTTGATAGGCTCGCGGAAGAGGTTCATCAGTTGACCGAAGACCAGTCCCACGAAGAACGCAAACAAATCCAAACCGACCATGATGAGCGTGGTGGCCTCCAAGCCAAGTCCAGCCTGCTTCTCGGCGGTGATGGCGAAGTTGGTGGGATAGATGAAGAAGATCATCATCAGCAGAAGCATACCGATGACCGACGGATGGAACTTAAGCAGTTGTCGTGGCTGAAAGGGGATGCCACGCTTGTTGGCTGAGCCAATATGGTCGTCGGGCAGATAGAGCGACACCATGATCATGGCAATGATGCCCAAGAGATAGACGAGAAACGCCCAACGCCATCCGATCGCCGAGAGCAGGCCGGCCAACAGTGTGGCCACGACGCCACCCATCTGGTTCATAGCTGCCGACAGTCCCATCAGACGAGCCTGCTTCTCAGGCGGATAGTAATAGGCCAGAAGACCTGTGGACAGTGGCATGATGAGACCCACGCTGACACCGAGCAGGGCACGCAAGCCTAGCAGAACATAAATGTCATTAGCCAAGAAACAACCCGCTCCTGCCAACACGTAGAGCGCCAGGCCGAAGAGGGCTATTGACTGGGTGCCAAAGTGGCGGCTGATGTTGAGAAAGAAAAGATTGGTGATGATGATGAACAGTGCCGGGATACTGACAATGAACTGCACTAACAGTTCCGGCGCATCTGAGAAATGGGCCTTGATAACGCCCAAGGCAGGGGCAATGGCCGCTCCCGCCATGACGGTCAGCAGCGACATAGACAGAATGGTATCTGTCAACTTCTTGTTTACTACACTCATTTGTTTTTTGTTATGAACTGATAAAAAGCACCTGCAGGAGTTCATAACTAGACTTACGTGTAAGATCCTGAATACACAACATGTTATCTCGCCTTGACAGGTTGCTATGCAAAATTACAAAATCTTATCTACATACCGCAATATTACGAAAGCCATCTTAACTACCTTTAACATAACGAACCGTATTACACCAAAGATCCGTCAAGGCTTATCGAGACGGAGTATAAGGCCAACTACACGAGCTCATTCGATGGTTCGCAGACGAACGGAGTAATGACTCTGACAGCATCGGCATCCCCGACCGTCACTGCCTACAACCTCAGCGGTCGGATAGTGGCTCGCACTGTCACAGAGAGTTAACTGTCCCGACTCCGTTCTGGCATCTACATCATCGGAGGAAAGAAAATTGCCGTGAGCAGGAAATAGTCTTTCCGAAACTGCTATCCAGTAGGGAAGAAACAGATTATTCACGGTAACCGGCAGCTCTCCGGTCACGCGACGATATACAACGTAATTTCTTTATCTGCAAAGTGTTATTGTCTGAGCCTTACAACGAAAATGTGATATTTTTACGAATAAATGAATCGACTAAACATAATAATACCGTTAGCTATCATAAGCTTCCAACAAGTCTTGGCAGCTACAAAGCAGACCCTGATTATCGTACTACCACAATTACTCACGTTTATCATCTTTGCCACAAACGATAGTTTTCCTGTCACGTAATTGAGAAGCTGACCCCAATAGCAAATTTGGCAAAATAAGCAGACAGAAGAAAGCCGAACAGTCACTACTGTGATTGCCCGGCTTTTATATCCTTTGCTTCTAAGATTTAGAAGTTATAGTAAAGACTGAATGTTATGTTATTGCCGTCGAGGTCAAGTCCGTATTTGCTTACCTTACCGTCATTGTCGTTATTTTTAAGCCCCCTCTAATCAAACATACTCGGTTCAGGAGGTTGACAGCATACAGCATGACCGTCAGATGCTGGTAGGCATCAAAGTGCTTCACGTAGCGTTCTCCGTGGTATTTGCGGCTAAATTTGAGGATTTCTTCCTTGTCAAGC
>ONDK01000084.1:4595-5635 GCA_900316565.1 uncultured Prevotella sp.
TATTTTGCAATTACAAAGGTAACTAAAAGGGCTGATACCTCGTGAGAAGTGTCAGCCCTAATTTTGTACAATCAAAAAAGTTTTAGCGGACAGCAATAAATTTAAATAAGAAGATGTTTACGGACGGCCCCTAACCCTACCTAGTCGCGCCCTGCAGCCGTCCGACACCAAACGCTAAATAAAAATGAATATTTGGCGGACGGCCCCTAACCCTACCTAGCCGCGCCCTGCAGCCGTCCGACACCACGCGTTGAATGGATACCTCACAGCCTCGGAGAGGAAGTACAAGCGAATGCAATCCGCTTGCAGGGTGCGGCTAGGTAGGGTTAGGGGCCGTCCGTAAAAAACATATGCCCTTGTGGCCGTCCGCAAACATCTTCTTATTTAAATTATTACGGACGACCCCTAACCCTACCTAGTCGCACCCTGCAGCCGTCAGACACCACGCGTTGAATGGATACCACAGTGTGCCTCGGAGTTTATCAACTTCTTTAGGTGTATGCGACCTTTTCATCGTTGAATGGATACCACAGTGTGCCTCGGAGAGGCACCGTGTGTAATCCCCCATCTGCTTATCTGGATGCGTTCGCTCCATGGAAACCTCTGTCACCCAATGTAGGGGTGGGGTTTATCCCCATCCTCCAAGGGTTTAAAGGTGATTTCCTTCTCCCCTTTTAGGGGGAGTTAGAGGGAGCGTTTAGACCAGTGTGGGTCGGGGCTGCTTTCCTCCTGTGCCTTTTAGGGGGAGATAGAGGGGGCTTGCGCTTGGAGGATGGGGATAAACCCCACCCCTACATTGGGTTCCGCAGCACGATTTCAAAAAAGACATACTTAGTGCCTCATAGAGGCACACTCTTTAGTAACCCCAGGCTAAACGAGCGAAGCGAGTGCAGCCTGGGGTAAGTAGGTGGCGGGAACCTTACTCAGTGCCTCGGAGAGGTACATACACGTAGTGTTCATCATTATATCCTAATGGTTGGCTTATAGGACTAATGGTATATAGCTTTATATATGCACACACTACGTGTCTGAACCTCTCC
>ONDK01000074.1 GCA_900316565.1 uncultured Prevotella sp.
GACTTGCATGTGTTAAGCCTGTAGCTAGCGTTCATCCTGAGCCAGGATCAAACTCTCCATTGTAAAATATTGTCTTACGGATAACTTATCTCTCATCTGACTAAAAGTCATATAAGAATAAGAAATCCAGAATTGTCTGTCTGTTCAGGACCGTACAAATTTATTGAGCAAGAAATTGAACGACTTGTTCTTTACTACTTGTACTACTTCTCTGTCTTTATGAAAATCTATCAAAGAACTCTTTCTTATCGCGGGCCGAAGCATCCTTGTCCGGAAGCCTTGCTGCCCGGCTTATCGTTGCGTTATCAAATGTTTGTTTGATTGTTTCCCGAAAAGCGAGTGCAAAGGTATAGGTTTATTTTCATACTCGCAAATGTTTTGGCAATAAATTTTCATTTTTCATGCAATTTTTCTGCTTTCTTTACAAAAACAGAAAACGATTATAGCATTCACATTATTATATAAGAGAAACTAAAGAGAACCTTCTTAATAGGCGAAAGAGATTCAGTAAAGCAGCACCAGCCCAGCTATTGCTGCATAGCATATCATTTTTATCGGATTGATTTTCATAAACATAGTACCGATAAATGTCGCAGCAAAGAGGAATATACTAATAATAAACTGCCAAAGGTTTATTTCCGGGGTTGAGAAGTTCTCACCATTACAGAGCAGAAGCGTGGCAGCAGCGAGGAGTCCCACGACGGCAGGGCGCAACCCACTGAAAACCGATTTCACAAGTGGCGTATTCATATACTTCATGAACATCTTGCTTATCAGTATCATCAGGATAAGTGATGGCAGCACCAGCGCGAATGTCGCCATAGCACTTCCGAGTATCGACACATAACCACCATAACCACCGTTATGTACCGCCACATATCCACAATATGTCGCGGTATTTATTCCAACAGGTCCCGGTGTCATCTGACTTATTGCGACGATGTTGGTAAACTCCGCCGTTGTCAGCCAGTGATGATGCATAACAGTCTCTGTCTGGATAAGTGAAAGCATTCCGTAGCCTCCTCCAAATCCGAACAGACCAATGATAAAGAACGTATAAAAGAGTTTAAGAAATAACATTTTTGTCTCAGTAAAATACTACAATACCCTGATCTTAGCGTAGACCGTGTGAAGGACATACCCTGCCCCAGACATATCCGCCAATACCTGCCGCAATGATTATCCATATCGGGTTTACGCCACATAGCCAGATGAGCAGTGCCGACACCACCGGTATCCAGACCGTCCGCAGGTTTATTCCTGTGCGCCAGGCCATATTAAATGTCGGGACGGCTATAAGGGCGACGACGGCGGGACGGATACCGCGGAACATAGCCGCAATCCAAGGGATGTCCATGAACTGATGAAAGAACATCGCTATAAGCAAGATTATCAGGAACGACGGCAGGCACGTTCCAAGACAAGTCACCATCGCACCCTTTGTCTTCCGTAGCTTATAACCGATAAAAATACTGATATTTGCCGCGAAGACTCCCGGGCACGTCTGTGCCACGGCTATCAAGTCGGTAAACAGCTCCTCGTCTATCCACCTTCTCTTCTTCACCACCTCCTCTTCTATAATTGGTATCATGGCATAGCCTCCGCCAAGCGTGAAGGCTCCTATCTTGAAAAATGTGGAGAACATACTCCTGAAAGAGATATTCCGCAGCCGGTCGTCAGATGCGCTGCCCTGTAAGCCACCGTAAGACGCGTCATTAACCGATGTCTTATCCCCTGCAGAAGATGGTTTATATTGCCTCATAAGGAATTGTCAAATATGTTTATTTCCGTTTCTTAACCTTCCAACACAATCCCGGAAAAAGAAAAAGGGACATTGGATTGGCTATTTCCCACCAATTCAATGCCCCCGTTGTCATTTATCACTTCTTTGTTTTCTCAATCCATTTCCGGGCATTGACGAATGCCTCTATCCATGGAGTGACATCATCGTTACGGTGATCCTCAGGATACCAAGCCTGCTGCCATGGGAATATCGCACGCTCCAGATGCGGCATCATAGCCAGATGACGTCCGTCGGCAGAGCAGATACCCGCAACATTATAGTCGGAACCGTTAGGATTACCCGGGTACTCAGCGTAGTTGTACTTCGCGATGACGTTATAGTGGTCCTCAGGTTCCGGGAGATAGAACCGTCCTTCTCCGTGAGCCACCCACAGGCCGAGCTTATCGCCGCTCAGCGAGCCGAACATCACACTGTTGTTCTGCGGAATGCTCACGCCGAGGAACTCCGACTCGAACTTTCTACTGACGTTATGCGTCAGATGTGCACGATGCTCATGTTCCGGATTGATGAGGTTGAGTTCCACCATCAGCTGACAACCGTTACAGATACCCAGACTCAGCGTATCCTCGCGGCTGTAGAACTTCTCCAGGGCTTCCTTAGCCTTAGGATTGTAGAGGAAGGCTCCCGCCCATCCCTTTGCAGAACCGAGCACATCAGAGTTTGAGAAACCGCCACAGAAGACAATCATATTGATATCCTCTAGCGTCTCCCGTCCACTGATAAGGTCAGTCATCATAACATCCTTCACATCGAAACCGGCAAGATAGAGGCTGTAAGCCATCTCCCTCTCACCGTTGGTACCTTTCTCACGTATGATAGCCGCCTTGATGCCTGTCGCCTTTCTGCGGTCAGGACTGATGCCATAGCTCTTGAATGAGCCCTTGAAGTCCGCATTGAACTTCATCTCTATCGGCTGCTTCTTATAGTTCAGGAAGCGCTTGCGTGCCATACCGTTGAAGCTCTGCTTCTCATCGAGGAGATAAGAGGTCTTGTACCATACATCCCGCAGTGCGTCGATGTCGAAGGTATGCTCATAGCCATAGTTCACAAGTTCTATCTCACGGCTCTCCGGCACAGGATATCCAATCTTAGCGAAGCCTACCCCAGCATCATCGAGGAATGCCTTCAGCTCATCCTTATGCTTGTCGCTAACCTGGATCACCACACCCGGGTTCTCGGCGAAGAGTGTCTTTATGATGTCTGTCGACTCCAGGTCGTGGAGGTTGATGTGAAGTCCGCCCTTTGTATTTGCGAAGCACATCTCAAGCAATGTTGTGATAAGTCCACCTGCAGAGATATCGTGTCCTGCCATTATCCATCCGCGCTTTACGAGTTCCTGTATGGCGTTGAAGCACTCCACGAAGTAATCCGGATTCTTCACCGTCGGCACATCATCACCTACGCGGTTAAGACTCTGTGCGAAAGCAGAGCCGCCGAGGCGCTGGCTGTCGAAGCTGAAGTCTATATGGTATAATGACGAGTTCTTATCATTGACGAGAACCGGCGAAACGACCTTTCTGATGTCGCTGACCTCACCACCCGACGTAACGATAACCGTTCCCGGAGAGATAATCTTCTCGCCGTTAGGATACTGCTGGCTCAACGACAGCGAGTCCTTACCCGTCGGCACGTTGACGCCGATGGAGATACAGAAGTCAGACAGAGCCTTTACAGCGGTATACAGACGTGCGTCCTCCCCCTTCTGACTGCGGCAAGGCCACATCCAGTTAGCCGACAGCGACAGACTCTTCATTCCATCGGCCAGAGGAGCCCACACGATGTTTGTCAGCGATTCTGCCACCGACATCACAGAGCCTGCTGCCGGATTGGCCAGTCCCACCTGCGGAGCGTGTCCCAGGGCTGTTGCTATGCCCTTCTTGCCACGGTAGTCGAGAGCAACGACACCACAGTCGCTCAACGGGAGCTGTATCTGTCCCTGACACTGCTGGCGTGCCACCTTACCCGTCACCGAACGGTCGACCTTATTTGTCAGCCAATCCTTGCAGGCAACGGCCTCAAGCTGCAGCACGTTATTAAGATATTCATCGAGTTCAGCGGCATCATATTCCACATTCTTATAATGCCGTTCCACTGTCTCGTCCTTCATCACCGTCTTAGGTGTATGTCCGAACATCTGTGCCACATCCAAGTCGAACGGCTTCTTTCCGTCGCCCTGTACGAATGAGAAGTGTGCATCACCGGTGGTCTCACCGACAACATACATCGGAGCACGCTCACGGTCAGCGATCTTCTTCACACGCTCAAGGTATTTTTCATCTATGAGGATACCCATGCGCTCCTGCGACTCGTTGGCAATTATCTCCTTGGCACTGAGTGTCTTGTCGCCAATAGGAAGCTTCGTCATGTCTATCTCGCCTCCGCATTCTCCCACGAGCTCACTGAGACAATTCAGATGACCTGCCGAGCCATGGTCGTGGATTGACACCACCGGATTGTTATCTTCCTCGGTAAGAGCACGCACGAGGTTGTAGTCGCGTTTCTGCATCTCTGGGTTCGCACGCTGCACGGCATTAAGTTCGATGCCGTTGCTATACCTACCGGTGTCCACCGAAGACACGGAGCCACCGCCAAGACCGATACGATAGTTATCGCCGCCTACTACAACGACCTTGTTTCCTTTCTGCGGCTCCTTCTTCAAGCAGTCGCGCTTTGTGCCGTAGCCTACGCCACCGGCAAGCATGATGACCTTGTCATAAGCATACTTCTCACCATTTTCCTGATGCTCGAAGGTGAGCAGAGAACCTGTGATAAGCGGCTGGCCGAACTTGTTTCCGAAGTCGCTCGCACCGTTGGAAGCCTTGATAAGTATCTGCTCCGGCGACTGATATAGCCACTGACGTACCGGAAGGATGTCCTCCCAGGCGCGTCCGCCGTCAAGACGTGGATAGGATGTCATATAGACCGCCGTTCCAGCTATAGGCCATGAGCCCGTTCCTCCACCCATACGGTCGCGTATCTCACCGCCGGTACCTGTTGCGGCACCATTGAAAGGCTCCACTGTTGTCGGGAAGTTGTGTGTCTCAGCCTTCAGTGATATGACGCTCTCTATATCCTTCACCTGGAAATAGTCGCTTGTTGTCTGGTCGGCAGGTGCGAACTGCTCTATGACAGGTCCCTGTGCGAATGCCACGTTATCAGCGTAAGCCGACAGTATCTTGTTAGGATTTTCCTTAGTTGTTTTCTTTATAAGACTGAAGAGGCTCGACTCCATCGGCTTTCCGTCGATGATGAACTGTCCGCCAAATATCTTGTGTCGACAGTGCTCCGAGTTAATCTGCGCAAAGCCAAAGATTTCCGAGTCGGTCAGAGGACGTCCGTTCTCTTTCTCAATCTTGTGGAGGTACGCTATCTCATCCTCAGAGAGCGCAAGACCCTCTTCCTCATTATACTTCTCAATGTCGTCAACATGTTTGATAGGCTCCGGCTCGTGGTCCACGGTGAATATCTTCTGGTCCAGTCCGTCGTACATGCGCTGAAGCATAGGGTCGTAATCCGCGTCCTTAGAGCTGACGGGGAAATATTCCTCTATACGGCTTATGCCCTTCATACTCATGTTCTGGGTTATCTCCACGGCGTTGGTACTCCACGGGGTAATCATCTCACGGCGCGGTCCCACGAAGAATCCCTTAAGTTCCTCGTCCTTCAGAAGTGATGCGTCGCCATAGAGCCAGCTGAGTTCGCTGACTTCCTCGCCAGAAAGCTGATGGTCAACCTCGGTTGCTATCACGCTCTTTGACTGTGTTTTGAAGAAAAGAATCATTGCTTATACGTATAAATAGATGTTAATTCGAAAATATCTGTTGCAAAGGTAATGCAAACCGAAGACAAAACAAAATGAATTAATTCATTTTTTTTTGTTGAGGTGCAGCTTACCTTATCAAAAGGTAATGCAAACCGAAGACATATGATGAGATTTGCAAGAAACTAGAAATCGATAATCCATGTGCCCGCAACCTCATATACCGCGGCATGTCAAGACTCCGCTCCTCACCAACCTGCAAAAAAATTCTAACCGCAGCAGAATGACCTTTGGCGCCTCCACAAAAGGATGATGCGCCAAAGGCCCATAATCATTCATTCCGGCAGTCAGAACAAGTCCAGACCATGTGCGAGCCCGGTTACCTTCACAGTCTGCTGTCTGATGCCGGAGAACTTACAGTCTTTCACATGTATACCATATACATTATCCTTATCCGGCATTCCGACGATAAGCACGCCGAAGTTACTCTGATTACAGGTAACATGCTCCAGCCATATATTACGCACCATCGGCGGATAATCGCGGCAGCACTGTTCCTTATGGTCGTAGTCGAGGTTTATCTTCAGCACCGACTCTCCGCATCTTCCGACCTGTACATTACGCACGAAGACATTCTCCGTAACACCCCCGCGGCACGGGTTCGTCTTTATCCTGATGACACGGTCCAGGTTCTCAGAGTCCATGTAGCAATTCTCCACAAAGACATTTCTTACCCCCACAGCAATTTCAGAACCTATGACCACTCCCCCGTGGCCGTCTTCCATATTACAGTTGCGTACTATGATGTTCTGCGACGGCCGTCCGTCGGCACGCCCGTCCTGGTTGCGTCCGCTCTTTATGGCTATGCAGTCGTCGCCGGTATGGAACGTGCAGCCCTCGATGAGCACACCGTCACAGCTCTCAGGGTCGCAGCCATCGCCATTAGGTCCCTCGTTCCATATTTTCACATTGCGTACCGTCAGATTCTTACAGAAGAGCGGATGGATAACCCAGAATGGCGAACGAAGCAGCGTTACGCCCTCTATCAATATATTCTGCCCGCTTACAATATTTATAAGCTGCGGCCGTAGTCCACAACCCTTTCCGAAGACGCGCTCCTTCAGAGGGGTTTGTTCCGAAACCATTTTCAAAAGTTTGTTGCGTGAGCCGGTGTACTTGCAGTTCTCCAGCCCTTCCTTATATCCCAAGCGGTCCACGCCCGTCATAAACCACCAGCAGTCTTTGGAAGCACCTCCGTCGATAGTTCCGTCTCCAGTAATGCCCACATTTTTCACATTCTCTCCATAGATGCATGGTGAATAGTTGTAGCAGTCCATTCCTTCCCAGCGCGTACGTACCAGAGGATAAAGATTTGTATCGAAGACAAAGAGCAGTGTCGCCCCCTTCTCCACAACCAGATTCACACCACTCTGCAAGCGTATGGCTCCAGTCTTCCACTCGCCCGCCGGTACAACGACCCGTCCGCCGCCATTCTTCGAGCAGTAGGCAATAGCCTTGTTTATAGCCCTTTGGTTCTTGGCGGCAGTGGCATCGGTTTTTGCGCCGAACCTTGTTATAACATAGTCTTTAGAGGCGAACGCAGGTGCCTTTATCGCCGATTCAACCTCACCGTAAGCGGTCTCCCACTCAGGCGCATCTGCCAGTACCGGCAGAGCAAGGACTAAGAGCAACAGTCCCAAAATCTTCTTCATTTCTTTTTTGTTTTAGTTTTTAGTAATTAGTTTCAACCCCACAAAGTTAATACAAATACCATACAAATGCAAGTAAATCAATAATTTTAACTAAACGAACAACATTACCTTTTTCCTGCTTCGGCCTGCCGTACAATTCCAAACATCAGGATTGCAATGAGCATAATATAAACAACCTGTTTCCGGTTCATCCTCAATAATGCCTTACCACCCATAAAAGCGGAAGAAAAGGGCTCTTTCATTTAAATCCGAACTTTATTTTATGGGTATAACGTGAATACAGAGCCGTGGCAGCCCTCGCCATCATAGTCTGTTTCTAATGGCATTGCAAGGATAATTAGGTGATATAGGGTGACGCATATCCAGTGCAGGGAAGGGCTTCATGCCCTTCCACAAAAAATGTCCCAACCGCTGA
>ONDK01000076.1:0-3651 GCA_900316565.1 uncultured Prevotella sp.
AACTGCAGGGTGCGGCCCTTGTGGCCGTCCGCAAACATGGGTATGTTGGATATATAGCGGACGGCCACAAGGGCCGCACCCTGCAGCCGTCAGACACCACGCGCAAAATAAAGACGCATTGACGAAGGAGAATTTTGATACACCCCCTTTGCTTATTCTTCCTTACCCCGACTACATGTTGTCGCACTGCTCGTCCATGTTGCGGACGACCTTCTCGCCCTTCTTCACCTCGCGGGCCTGATAGCCGAATTTCGGGAAGGTGGCTTCGAGCTTGTTCTTGTCGGTCTTCTTAGGATTGAAGACGATGGTTACCGTCTGTTCCTCAACACTGGTAATGATATCCTTCACACCCTTCTCGAAGCGCAGGCCGTCCTTGATCTTGTTCTCACAGTTGGCACAGTGCATCTGCGGTGTCGTCGTTACCACCAGTGTATCACTCTCGCTCTTGGCATTTGCCGTGGCAGTCATTGCCGCCAGCATCATTACAAAGAATAACTTTCTCATCGTTTTATTTTTGTTAGTTCATTGTTTACAGTTTATAACGGATGCCGATATAGGCGCGGGCTCCTTCCATCGGTCCCCAGACCAGTGTGGGGTCGAAGGTGTCGCTCCACGGGTGGGAGGCGTTGATGATAGGATTCTTCTGCTTGTAATCCGTCAGGTTCTCGCCACCGACATAGACAGAGAACTTACGGAACCACCGTGTTATCTGCGCGTTGACCTGTGCGAAGGCCGGGTACTCCTCCTTCCATGACGGCGTGCCGTCGGCGGTGGTGTAAGGCTTCGGCATACGTCCGCCGCCGTTGAGGGCCAGGGTGGCGTCCAACTGCCACAGTCCCAGCGGGGTCTTGTATGATGCCGTGAGCAGTCCTTTGTACTTACTTGTCAACGGCTTGCGCAGCAGCTCACCGCCGTAGGTCGTCTTCACATCATTATATCTGTATGCCGCCGTCACCGTCATTCCACGGAAGAGGTCGTAGGAGGCATCCACCTGGAAGGTGTGCGAGTATGACTTCCCGTTGAGATTCGTTATCGTTATCTTCGTCGGTTCGCTGTCATAGTCGATGATGGCCTGATGACCGAAATGTGTATAATAGTACTCTGCGTTGACACGGAGCGTCTTATGCGCTATTGGGATGTTGAGGGCAGCGCTGAGTCCGTAGTTCCATGCATCCTCCTGGTCGAGCTTGTCGATAACGAGCTGCCGTCCGCTGGCCATGAGGTAGTTGTTCTCGGCAAGGGCATGGACGGTGCGGTAGCCCTTTCCCACCGATGCACGGAGGCCCAGGATGTCGTTGACCTGCCATTTGACGTGGAAGCGCGGAGTGAAGAACGTACCGTACTCAGAGCTGTGGTCGACGCGCAGGCCGGCCATGGCAACGAAACGCTCGTGGAGGTTGAAGGTGTACTGCGCATAGGCTCCCACGACATTCTCTTTTTCCTTCACCGGCTGCGAGAGATAGGTCTGGCCGAGGTAGTCGTGGTTGAACGACGCGCCGAGGGCGAGGTTATGCTCCGGCGTGAAGTTCGTCTCAAACATCAGCTGTGAGTAGACGTTCTTCTCGTTGACGCTGTATGCTTTCCTGCCATAGTCGGCATCCATCAGATGCATCGACGCCGACGACATCCATGCTATGTTTGTGCCGTGGTCGGCATCGAGGATGAAGGCGTGCTTCATGTAGCCCTCATAGCGGTGCGTGTTGACATTGATACGGTAGAGCGGTTCCTCCTGGTGGCTGAGGACGCCACTGTGGTTGGTCTGTCCGCTCTCGCGTTTCTCGTCGAGGAGGCTGAGACCGCCGTGGAAGATATAGTTTCCCGTCTTGCCGAACCATCTGTTCTGAAGGTTGAACTGCCGTGTCTGCGGGTCATCGATGAAACCATCCTTGTTGGAGTCATGTTCCTTGAGGTTGTCCTCGTAATGTCCCAACACCTCCGTGCTGAGCCCTTTCGAGAGATGAACGTTGCCATCGACGTTGGCCTCCACACGGCTCATAGTGTTGCCATAGAGGTTGACGTGCAGTGCCTGGTCGTCCTCAGGCTGTAGGTACTGCACGTTAATCTGTCCCGTCATAGCCTCATAGCCGTTCTTCACGCTGGCGTTGCCCTTGCTTACCTGGATGCTCTTGAGCCATGTGCCGGGGACATAACCTAAGGAATAAGGTATGGCGGCGCCACGGAAGTTGGGCATATTTTCGGTAAGCATCTGTACGTACTTGCCGCTCAGTCCGAGCAGTTTAATCTCTTTGGCGCCCGTTGCCGCGTCGTTATAGCTGACGTCGACTGACGGGTTCGTCGTGAAGCTCTCGCCGAGGTTGCAGCAGGCGGCCTTGAAGAGCTCGCTCTGTGTCAGCAGACTGGCGTTGAGAGCGCCTTTCACGCGGCGTGTGCCCGGCATACGGGTTACCACCTGCACCTCCTTTAGCGACTGGTCCGGCAGGAGGGTGGTACTGTCGGTGTGGTTAGAACTTGTGGTGTCGGAGAGCTCCTTCGGTGCCCGCTGGGCTAATGATGTATGTGTCAGCATCCCAAGGATGCCGACAAGAAAAATATGTTTGTTCATTTTTGTGTTGTCTACTTTGATTTTATAATATCCAAATTAATCCAGTGCAGGGTGCGGCTAGGTAGGGTTAGGGACCGTCCGCAAACATGGGTATGTTACCGACGGCTGCAGGGTGCGGCTAGGTAGGGTTAGGGGCCGTCCGCAAACATGGGTATGTTGACCGACGGCTGCAGGGTGCGGCTAGGTAGGGTTAGCTGCCGTCCGTTCTACCAGATGGAAATCAAAGTCTCAGCACACGAAGGCGCCGGAGGTATTCCCTCGGCGGCGAGAATGATAATGCCACATACTCTTTTGAAGTATGCGCAGGAAGCGGAAAATATGGAATGCCCGCCGTGATGATGACCGGCAGAATGGCTGTCAGGGGCTGTGTGAAATTGAAGAAACTGTGCTCGGCGATGGTCCCCGGAGCGAGTCTCACCGTCTTCACCACCATGCAGCTCTTCATGCCGTAGCAGCCATGGGCGCCTTGGGCCTCAGCCATCTGCGCCACCTCCATGCGTCCGGTATGGGAGCATGTGGCAACGCTGACGCCTGCTCCCGTTGCTATAAACACCAACGAGAGGATGATAACGGAGAATATGCCCAACACTCTTTTCATGCCGGCAAAATTACAAAAAATATATTCCCTGTAGCTACCCGCATACTTAATAAATGCTAAACACCATAATATCGTAACATCGCGCCAGAAAATCATAAATTATGCAGAAGGGTAAAAGGTACATGAACGTATCAGTCTGAAAAATACATATTGACGTATCATTTGGTGCCTCTGAGCAGGGTCCTTCCGTTTTTTTTTAATCGCGCTGCACGAGCCAATGTAGGGGTGGGGTTTATCCCCATCCTCCAAGGGTTTAAAGGTTATTTCTTTCTTCCCATTAGGAGAGATAGCGGGGCCTTTCCCTTGGAGTATGGGGATAAACCCCACCCCATTGGGTTCCATTGGCTTATGTGGAACGAGCGCAGCTAGGGATTAAACAGTAGAAGTGTAATCTTTCAGTATTTTGTGTCGCGCGGATGCTGGGTGCGACTAGGTAGGGTTAGGGGCTGTCCGCAAACATGGGTATGTTGTCTGACGACTGCAGGGTGCG
>ONDK01000076.1:3656-9767 GCA_900316565.1 uncultured Prevotella sp.
CTGCAGGGTGCGACTAGGTAGGGTTAGGGGCTGTCCGACAAAAATTTTATAAGCATTTGTTTGCGGACGGACTTTGCGGAGAGACTTTGCAGACGGACTTTGCGGACGGCCACAAGGGCCGCACCCTGCAAGCGGAAATCAACCCCGAAGCCCATAGATTAAGAAAGCGAAGCAAGTGTAGTATAGGGTTACCACTCCGAAGCACGGAGGGTTTGTACACACGTATTATTACCAGATACTCCGAGGCACGGAGGGTTTGTACACACGTATTATTACCCGATACTCCGAAGCACGGAGGATTTGTTCACACGTATCATTACCCGATACTCCGAAGCACGGAGGATTTGTTCACACGTATTATTACCCGATACTCCGAAGCACGGAGGATTTGTTCACACGTATTATTTCCCGAAGCCACGAGGCACTGAGCGGTTTCTTTCCACGTAGTTTACTCAATACAAAAAGGCAACGACGCACCTAATACGTCTTGATTATCTGGTCATGCTTCTCACGTTCCTTGCTGTTCAGGCCTCTCTTCTTGAAGAGGCTGAAGAAGTCGAAGGTGAAGCCGCCGACATGAGGAGTGTAATAGTCCTTGGCATCCTGCGTGGCCTTCTTCGCGTCGAAGGTCATCGGCCGTTTTCCATAGACGACGACCTCATCGAGGGTATGGTATTTCGGTATAAGCTCTATCGTATCAGTCATCTCATAGAGATTGAGCGTCAGACTGAGATAGTCCGGATGGGTGATGGTAACGCTGGTAAAATACTTGTCGATAGAGTACTCACCCTTCCAGTTGGTAGTGGTAACGGTGTTCGTGTTGGTGTATATCTTCACATCCCTGACAGGAACGCCGTCAGTCATATTCACGATAAGACCCTTCTTCTGTGCCATGGCTGTCACAGCCGGTAATATAGACAATAAAAATAGAAAAAGAGCCTTCATACGCATCGTTTGTTTGCTTTTGTTATCCTGAGTTCCACAGTGCGGCGTGCGGCCGTTGCGACCGTCCTACGCCTCCAGCATTATCGTCGTGGCGCCGATGTTGAGCAGCGCTCCCGGCTCGATGTTCCGCCGCTCCTGAGGGTCTATGCGCTCACCGGCAAGAAAGGTGCCGTTGTTGCTCGGTCCGTCGCGCAGCACATACTTTATCTTTCCGTTCTTGTCTTTACTGACATTTATCACACAATGGCTCAAATCCATCGTGAGGTCGCCGGAGTCAATCTGACAGTTGGCCTTGTTGCCGCGCATCTTACGGCCAATGACGTTATCGCCCAACACCAGTGGTATCTCCTGACGGAACGAGAACTTACCTTCTATGGCGGTGATGCGCCCGTACGGCGCGTTACCGGCGCGTGTCTCCTCTTCCTCATCGGTGGGGTTGTCCTTAAGCTTCGACAGTCCGAAACGTATTCCGAACTTCCGTCCGCAGTCCTCGCAGACGAACAGCACCTTCTGTCCGGCGACAAACTTGGACTCATCGAACATTATCTGACTACCGCATTGCGGGCATTTCACTCGTTTCATTGCTTAACCTCCAGTATCCAGGAGTCCTTGAAGACATCGTTATTACTCAGTGCGTTGAGCTTCTTTCGTGCCTCCTCCTTTGTGGCATAATGGCCGTAGAGGACCTTCGTAGCCCCCTCCGTACTCATATATGCGTCGGAGAGGCCGTTCTCATGGAGCTTCTCCGTCAGAGCCTCCGCGTTGGCCTTCGGAACATGAGAGCAGATGACGATGCTCCAGCCCGGTGCGGCAGCTTTATTGCCGGCCTGCTCAGCGTCAGAGCCATCGTCGGCAGCGGCAGCGTCCATCGCCTGCTTAGTCTTATCATTGCTTACCACCGCAGTCGTCTTCGGTGCCGCAGGGGCTTTCGTCCGTGCCACGGGCATAATGGTCTTCGACTGCTGATGCTCGCTCTTCGGCACAAGCATCTCGTAGAACCCGCTTTCGACATTCCCTGTCCCCAAAGCGAGGAAGTTCTTCGACGCCGGGAACGACACGAGAAACACCGTGGCGGCGACGACAGCGGCAACAGAGATATTGCGGATGGCCTTAAGGCTGATGTTCAGAGTCTTATGGCCACGCTCATCACCGATATAAACGATACGCGGGTGCTTCTTGCCATCATCGACGGGAGCGGCCTCCACAGCGGCATCGCCTTCCGGCACGGCCTCCACCTTATGCGTGGTCATCGGCATCTCGAAGGAGCTCAGGGCATAGAACTCCGGTGTCAGTATCCCCGACTCACAAGGCTCGAAGTTCATACGGCCTTCCTTGTCGTAGTAGAGGCGGCCAAGACTGTTGAGCTCATAGCTCCCGGAGTTGCCCATGATACGCAGCAGCTCCATCACCTCATCCTCTATGGCGTCCATAGCCTCAGGATAGCTGAGGTCATAGGCCTCCATATACGACTGCGCCAGCAGTGAGTCGTTCATCTTCAGATGGGAGTTGAAACCCAACGTGCGCAATGGGGGCAGAAACAACTGCTCCTGCTCGTCGTAACGGGCCTCTACCCTATGGGCCACGAAACCGCCGAGATTGGGCACTTGAACACACTCATTGCCTAAAAGCAATATCTCAATATGTCGTGCAAGTCGTATCACTTTTGATTTTTCGGTTTTATTTCAATTTGCAAAATTAAGACAATATTCCGAGATTAGCAACAAAAGGTCCGATTTTTACGAAAATTAATTTTTTAGTCCAGCTATCGCTTTGCACCATAAATTAAAAATATTACCTTTGCAGAAAATATAAAGTACATTAATAAATGGAATACAAGAAGACTGATATTGAAGGAGTGTGGGTGCTGGAGCCCAAAGTGTTCAACGACAACCGCGGTTATTTCTTTGAGTCGTTCCGCCAGAGCGACTTCGATGAGCATATCGGCCGCCATGTGGAGTTCATTCAGGACAACGAGTCGAAGAGCTCATACGGTGTGCTGCGTGGCCTCCACTACCAGAAAGGTGAGTTCTCACAAGCCAAGCTCGTGCGCGTCATCAGCGGAAAAGTCGTCGACGTGGCCGTAGACATCCGAAAGTCAAGTCCCACCTTCGGCAAGTACGTCATGGTGGAGCTGTCGGGTGAGAACAAACGGCAGTTCTTCATCCCACGCGGCTTCGCCCACGGTTTCCTCGTGCTCAGCCCCGAGGCCATCTTCACATACAAGGTCGACAACGTATATGCTCCGCAGAGCGAGGCGAGCATCCGCTGGGACGACCCTACGATAGACATCAAGTGGCCTATAGACCCGAAGGATGTGGTACGCTCCGAGAAGGACATGACGCGCGGAGTGTCGCTCGCTGATGCAGAAGTTTTTGAATGATTATGAGAAACACCACTTATTATCTACTGTCTCTTGTCCTGGCACTGGTCGTCGCCGGCTGCCGGAACAACAACGACCCGTCGGCCAACGAGGACCGCAGCGCAAAGAAGATGCTGCAAGGAATATGGATGGACGACGAGAACGAGAATGCTGTCTTCTGGGCAAAAGGCGACAGCATCTTCTACCCCGACTCGTCAAGTCAACCGGCAAAGTTCTGGATACGCGGCGACAGCCTGTACCTTCAGAACAGTGAGATAAGCCATTACAAGATAACCAAGCAGGCCGACCACCTCTTCAAGTTCATCAATGAGATGGGCGACGAGGTGAAGCTGGTCAAGGACGACGGCATGACGCTGCGCGGACAGTTCAACGTCTACCGCCCTTACGCCATGAACATCTTAAAAACCCTCAGCACCGACACGCTCCTTCATGCCGACGGCAGCCGGTGGCAGGTGAAGATAAGGGTCGCGCCGACATCCGAGAAGGTCATGAAGACCGACTATAACGACGTCGGCCTGGAGGTCAACAACCTCTACCTCGACAACACGGCAAACGTAACGATACTCTTCGACGGTGTCGTCGTCTACCAGCACGACTTCGTCAAGGGAGAGTTCGAGCGCTACCTGCCTAAGGAGCTCATCGCAAAGTCGATGCTCCGCGACATGGAGTTCGACCGCGCCGACGCGTCAAACGTTTATCTCGACGCCACCGTCGGCATCCCTGACGCCACCTCCTCGTATGTCATCGAGACACGCGTGCAGAGAGACGGCAAGATTGCCATGAGGGTGAAATAGAAACGATACTTAACAACAAACTACAACTACTAATGCAAATGAAGCTAAAGAGAATTGCCATTGCCGCCATGCTGACGGCAATGGCCACAGGACCTGTGATGGCACAAGCACCATCACACACGTGGAACCCGAACCTCCCCGGAGGAAAGTACCGTAACCCGGTAATCGACGCCGACTACAGCGACCCTGATGTCTGCCGTGTCGGCAACGACTACTATATGACCGCCTCGTCGTTCGCCTGCTTCCCCGGCCTGCAGATCCTCCACTCCACCGACCTCGTCAACTGGGAGATTATAGGCGCCGCGCTGAAAGACGACTACCCCGTGCTGCCACAGTACAAAGGTACCGACCTCGACTTCCATAAGCGCATAGAACACGGCAACTATGTCTGGGCTCCGTCCATCCGCTATCATGACGGGTGGTTCTACATCTATTGGGGCGACCCGGACCAGGGACTGTTCATGACAAAGACCCAGGACCCGCGCGGCACATGGGAGACTCCCGTGCTGGTGAAGGAAGGCAAGGGCATGATAGACTGCTGTCCGCTGTGGGACGACGACGGGAAGGCATATCTCTCTCACGGCTGCGCGGGCTCCCGGGCCGGCGTGAAGTCGGTGCTGTTCGTCGCCCCGATGTCGCCCGACGGCACACATGTAACGGGGCCGTCGCGCATCGTCTACGACGGTCATGAGGACCAGCCGACGATAGAGGGCACGAAGTTCTATAAACGCAACGGATACTATTATATAATGTCACCGGCCGGTGGCGTGAAATACGGCTGGCAGGTGGAGCT
Organism: uncultured Prevotella sp.; assembly: GCA_900316565.1. Taxonomy (GTDB): domain Bacteria; phylum Bacteroidota; class Bacteroidia; order Bacteroidales; family Bacteroidaceae; genus Prevotella. Next base: position 8,569 of record ONDK01000076.1, read on the forward strand.
GCGGTCGAAGAACCCCTTCGGACCATACGACGAATATGTCGGACTGGCACAGGGCAAGTCTAAAGTCAACGGCCCTCACCAGGGCGCCTGGGTCGACACACAGAACGGCGAGGACTGGTTCCTGCACTTCCAGGACAAGCATGCCTACGGACGTGTGGTACACCTCCAGCCGGCCAAATGGGTCAACGACTGGCTGGTCATCGGCGACGACACCGACAAAGACGGATGCGGCGATGCCGTGGCGACATGGAAGAAGCCGAACCTGCCACAGAGCAAGGTCATGCAGCCAGCGGAGGACGACGACTTCAACAGTACGGAGCTCGGCCCGCAGTGGCAGTTTGAGGGTCCGTACAGCCATTACTGGTATTACTGCAACGCCAAGAAGAGCATGCTGCGCCTCTATGGACCGCAGGCTCCGGAAGGCTATAAGAACCTCTCCGACCTTCAGAACGCGCTGCTACAGAAGTTCCCGACGGAGAACTTCACGGCTACGGCGCGTGTGCGTTTCGTCCCCAACCCCGACTTCAAGCCAAAAGGTGAGGAGGGTGGCTTCATCATCATGGGCCAGGACTATGCCGGCATAAAACTGGTGTCGACAAAGGAGGGCTGCGTCATGCGCTACGTTACCTGTAAGAACGTTTACAAAGGCAGCGCGGAGACCGTCGAAAGCGAGAAGAGCATAAAGCTGTCGCCGATGAAGAAGCCGTACACACAGAAATATGCCGTCGACGACATCCCACAGCCACGGGAGTCGACACCATGGATATATGTCCGCACTAAGGTTCACAGCGAGGGCATCGGCAACAGCATCCGTGCCTTTGCGCAGTTCTCCTACAGCATGGACGGCAAGAAGTTCACGGACCTCGGCACACCGTTCGAGGTGAAGGAGGGCAAGTGGATTGGTGCCAAGCTCGGCTTCTACTGCATGCGTCCCGGCGTGAAGAACGATGCCCCGTTCTTCGATGTCGACTGGATACACTTCACGAAGTAATACAAATATCAAGACAATCACTTGCAAGGATATTTAGGTGATATAGGGTGACGCATATCCAGTGCAGGGAAGGGCTTCATGCCCTTCCTCAAAAATGTCCCAACCGCTGAAAATGTCCCAACCGCTGAAAAATATCAAGAATTAGAGAATTAAAGAATTATTACAAATGACACAAACGCGAGAGAAATAGGTCGAACATTGTTTTTGG
>ONDK01000077.1 GCA_900316565.1 uncultured Prevotella sp.
GCTCACATCGCTGAACGTGAGTGCCGACAACGGCAACTTCAGTCAGAACCGCACTGACTTCCGCGACGAGAGTATCTATTTCGTCATCACCACCCGCTTTTATGACGGCGATGAGGGTAACAATGTCCTTTGCTGGGACAACCAGGCATCGCAAATTACAACCAAGGACCCGTGCTGGCGTGGTGACTTCCGCGGACTTATCGACCAGCTCGACTATATAAAGGCCCTCGGATTCACTGCTATATGGATAACGCCTGTGGTACAGAACGGATCTGGATATGACTATCATGGCTATCACGCCATGGACTTCTCAAAGGTGGACTGCCGCTACCAGGGCGTTACCGGCGAGGATGCCGGCAAGTCGGGCGACGTGATGTTCCAGGAACTCATCGACGCTGCCCATAAGAAAGGTCTCAAGATTATCCTCGACATCGTGCTCAACCACACCGGCAACTTCGGTGAGGCAGGTCTGCTGCCGGAGTTCACCCGTGACACCGACATACGCAACCAGGCCGCCATCGATGTATGCATGCAGCCCAATTATGATGTCCTTCCCTCCGACTATCTCGGAGAGGCAGGCAGCACCCAGTATCAAACTCGCCTTGCATTGATGAAAAACACCGACGGGCAGAACCACGACTCAAAGAACTACTGGCACCACGTTGCCAACAACTGGAACTGGGACTTCCCTACACGCTGGTGGGGACAGATAGCAGGCGACTGCGTGGACCTCAACACCGAGAACCCTGCCGTAGACGACTATCTCGTGAAGTGCTACGGGCAGTTCATCAAGATGGGTGTCGACGGCTTCCGCATCGATACATCAGGACACATCGCTCCGCTGACATTCAACTCTGCATTCATTCCGCAGTTTAAGGCTCTTGGCGAGGAATATGCCTCAAAACGCCTCCTCACAGGTCAGACCACACCTACCCCATTCTATATGTATGGCGAGGTGTGCACACGTATGAACGACGTGACATACCGCAACCAGCCTATCCTCTCCTGCTATTACTACACATGGGCTTCAGACCCTACAAAGATTGCCGACTGGAAGAGCTATACCGCCGACTGGTGGGCTCAGCAAACCGTTAAAGAAGGCGCCGACGCTCTAGGAAACATGGTGACATGTCTCAACGACGACGCAGACAAGGGCACAAGCAACAACGCTTGGCTGGAAAATGGCGCATATCATAAGCCAGACTATTCCAAATCTTCAGGTTTTAATGTAATCGACTTTCCTATTCACTACACGTTCAACGATGTGCGTTCTGTCTATGGCATGACAGACCAGGACAACAAGTACAACGATGCCACATGGAATGTGGTCTATGTCGACTCTCACGACTACTGCCCGGGTCCTAACGACGGTGTGCGCTTCAGCGGAGGCACCAACCAGTGGGCAGAAAACCTCACATGGATGTTCCTCTTCCGCGGCATTCCTTGTCTGTACTACGGCTCTGAGGTGGAGTTCCAGAAAGGCAAGAAGATTGACAACGGTCCTAACGGACCCCTCTCTGATACCGGCCGCGCCTACTTCGGTCAGAACCTCAAAGGCTCAGTGACAGCTTCCGACTTCGGGGTGTTCACCGCCAGCGGACAGGTAGAGAAGACCCTTAACCACCCTCTCGCCAAGCACCTGGAGCGTCTGAACCGCATCCGCCAGGCTGTGCCGGCACTGCGTAAGGGACAGTATGCCAAGCAATCGACAAGCAGTGGCTGGGCATGGAAGAAGGCTTACAACGCAAATGGCGAGAACAGTTTTGTATGCGTGGCACAACAGACGGGTGACGTCACTTTCACCGGCATCCCTAACGGCACATATACCGACTGCGTGACAGGCGATACAAAGACCGTCAGCAACGGCACACTCTCCGTCAACTGCCCTACAAACCAGGGCAATGCCCGCGTGTATGTACTCAACGGTCCGGGCAAGATTGGTGAGGATGGTCCTTTCCTCTATGCCTCAACAGCAGGAAGCGCAGACAACTCTGACCTTGCTACCGACGATGGCGCTTCTGAGTGGATTGGCCCGAAAGACGCTGTAGGCACAGCGGGCATCAGCTTCTCACCGGCAGGCAGCTCGTTCACCACCGAGAGCCTCACCGTCAACCTCTCATTAGTCAACTGCTCCAAAGGATGGTACAGCATCAACGGTGGAGAGAAGGTCAACATCACCGGCGACACATCATTCACCATCGGCAAGGGCGACGACACCGGCACCACATACACCGTTACCTGGGGTGCCACTCCTAAGGATGGCTCTGCGGAGAAGACAGGAAGCCAGACCTACAGGAAGGTAGGAGCTTACACTCCTTCCGTCACCTCTGATGAGAGAAGCGTCTTCTATGAGACCGACGCCTCGTCTGTTGCCATCTGGGTATGGAACGACAGCAAGAACTTCACCGGCGGTGTTTGGGACAACAAACCCAACATGGACTACATGGGAGTGAACGCCAATGGTAGGAAAATATATAAATGGACTTATGACGGCTCAGAGACTTCTATGCCTACAAAGGTTATCTTCATCCCGGCAGGCGGTTCTCAGAGCGCAAACCTCGACTACAAGAACCACGGATACTATATTGACGGCACCTGGGATCATGAGGTCTCTGCCGACCCGAACGCCATCAGCGTAACACTTTCCCAGGGCTCAACAACATTCAAGGACAACATATCCGTTACCGCGACCGTAAAGAATGCCACGGGAGTGTACACAACCGACGGCTCAGAGCCTAACGCTAACAGCAACACCTTCGCCGGTTCCAAGGACTTCACCTTCACCGAGACAACGACTCTGAAGGTTGGAGCGTTGAAGGACGGCAAAGTATCAGACGTGAAGACCGCCACCTATACGAAATCTGACAACCAGCTGATCCACGCCTACTTCGTGAACAACTGCGGATGGAGCGATGTTCACGCATGGGTATGGTCAGACAAGGTAAGCTACAACACTACGAAATGGCCTGGCGACAAGGCCACGAAGCTGAACGTGAAGTCTTCTGACGGCTATGACATCTGGGAGTGGACATACACCGGAACGCTCACTGACATGCCTGCCAACATCATTTGGAATAACAATGGCAATGGTGAGAATCAGACATCTACATTCGCCTTCACCAACGGAGGCTACTACACTAAGACGGGCATAGCCACCGGCATCAGCAACGTAACGTCACCGACCACGGGAGTGCTGACCGTCTACGACCTCAACGGCCGTGTCGCCGCTCGCGTGGGCAGCCTTGAGGCCGCGTCATTCATCCTGAAGTCGGGTGTTTACATCATCAACGGCAAAAAATACGTCATCAGATAAGCGCACCATTTCCCCCTCGTCCGGCAGGATGCACCCTCGCTCAGAAGGCTGCATCCATCCTCCGGCAGGGTGCAATACTCGCTTGGCAGACTGCAATAGCATTGCAGCCCTCCTCTCCACAAACAATATAAAGAAAACTAACTAATATGAAGAAAATTTTCAGAAAACTCGGTCTTCTCTTCGCCTTCATGCTCGCTTGGCAAGGAGCATCGTTCGCCCAGATGGAGACCATCCAGCAAGGAACAATCCTCCACTGCTTCGATTGGAAGTACACTGACATCCAGGCATCGCTGCAAAGCATCAAGGATGCAGGCTTCACCGCCGTGCAGACATCGCCGGCACAGTCGAACTATACGGGTTCTACAGCATGGAGCACCCTGTACCGTCCGCGTGATACGGAAATAGGGCCTAACTCCATCGGTACAAAGGCAGAACTGCAGGCTTTATGTAACGCCGCTCATGCCATGGGCATAAAGGTCATCGTCGATGTTATCGCCAATCACACCGACGGCAGTCTGAACTGGGTGGCTGACTACTGGAAAAATACCGATCTGTACCATACGTTAGGCTCTGTGTCGAATTGGAATGACCGAAACCAAGTCATCCACGGCGAAATAGGAATGAAGGACCTGAAGACGGAGGATCCACGCATTCAGGAGAAGTTCAAGACATACGTCCAGGCCTTGAAGGCTGTTGGCGTTGATGGCATACGCTGGGATGCCGCAAAACATATCGGACTGCCTTCTGAGGGCGATAATTTCTGGAAGGTGGTCATAGACAAGGATATGTTCAACTATGGGGAGATACTGGACAACACCGGCGGTGATGACTCCAAGCTCATCCCGGAGTATATGCAGTATATGAGCGTTACCGATAGCCCATACGGTACCAACAACGTTCTGGGCTCGGCAAAGAATGGACAGGCTACTCCTTATGGCTATGGAAACTATGCAATGTCATATAAAACCAACAAAGTTGTCTATTGGGGCGAGAGCCATGACACCTATTGTAATAACGGTAGTGCCTCTAACGGTGTCTCGCAGCAGGTCGTCGACAGAGCCTATGCCGTGGCAGCGAGCCATAACGATATACCGGCTCTTTACTTCTCGCGTCCGGATGACAACAGTACTACCGACGGTCCGTCAGCAAAGGTCCCACAGAAGGGGTCGACGCACTTTACAGCAAAAGCGGTGGCAGAGGTAAATCTCTTCCATAATGCCATGGACGGTAAGGCTGACTATTATACTGCCAACGGATCCGTAGCGTCGATAACCCGTAAGGATGGTGGTGCCATTGTCGTTAACTTTGCCGGAGCAGGAAATGTCTCTATCGCCAATGGCGGCGGATACGCCACTCCGGGAACATATACTGATCGCGTGTCGGGCAACACATGGACTATAACAACGACTAACATCAGCGGAACAACCGACGCTTCGGGTATTGCAGTACTCTATGGGGCTCCGTCCAATGATGCGGGGATTACGGTTTCTCCTGAGGGAGGAGTGTTCACCACTGATACCAAGGACGTTACGCTGACTCCAAACGCCAATACCACTTCTTATTGGTACCAGGTCGGCGACGGCTCGAAAACAACGGTTTCTGCCAACACCGCTTCTACGGTAACCATCGGCGCAGGCGTCGACTACGGCACGGATATCACCCTCTCATGGGGAGCCACGAACAGTGAGGGCAAGGAGAAGACAGGCGCGGTAACGTTTACCAAGCGCGATCCAAATGCGGTTATCAGCGTTTACGTCCAGTCATCCACTGCGCCTTACATATATGTATGGTATACAGATGCCAGCAACAAGGTTGTAGAACCTAATGGGTCGTGGGCAACCATGAAGGAAATGTCTTCATATACGAGCGGATGGTATGTTTACACTGCTCCGGAAGGAGTGTCGTCGATTAATTTCATTCTTACGACGAAAGCGGGTGCCAGCGACGCTGACAAGCTTACAGCTAACATTAAAGACGTTACTTCCGATGTGTATTATAAGGTCAGTGACGGGACTGCATCGGTAACGGACAATCGTCCGGGTAATGACAACTCTTTTGAGCCGGAATTGGAGAGTGCCGACGAGAACTGTGTATTCCTGGAAAGCAGTACTAAATCGTACATCTACGCCTTCATTGCTGCCAATACCGCTATCGTAGGTGCGTGGCCGGGAGCGCAGATGACAAAGGTGGGTGAGACGTCAGCTGGAGTTCCTGTCTACAAATACACCTTCTCTGCCAACCAGATGGCAGACATGCCTTCTGAGACTGAAAGCACGAGCAAGGCTGGGATTATTTTCAATGATGGAAATGGCAATCAAACGGGCAATCTGTCTTTCCACAACCGGGGATACTATGTTGACGGAGCTTTCACCAGGACCATTACAAAGGTAAAAGATCCCACCGGAATAAATGGTGTGTCTAAATCAGAAGCTGTTGACTCTAATGTCTGGTACACTGTTTCCGGCGTGCGCATAAGCAAGCCGACTAAGCATGGCATCTATATCCATAACGGGAAGAAGTATGTCTACTGATCCCTGTTTTATTAAGTCAGAATAGAATGTGATAAGCGTCATCTCTCACGGATTTCACTCACGGATGATCGGTCTCTAGTAGGGGCGGGGGTTATCCCCGCCCTCACCCCGCAAATGAAAAATCATTGATATTTTATAAATTCAACGTATGACAACAATAGGGCGGGGATAAACCCCGCCCCTTTGGGTGACATCAATATCCTCACCGCTAACTTCTCCGCTCGTAACTGTCATCCTGTTTTTCTGCCAGCATTCGCTAGTTACGATTTTTTTGACTTCGTCAATACGTAAGCCTATTTTATCATCTGTGCCGTCTATTCAGACAAAAAAACATAAAAGCCTTGCTATGCTACAACCTACATTAAAAGTCTTATAATCACAGGAAGTATTTGCTCTCTACAAAAAAATGCCGAAGTCGGGGCAGTGCAGGGAAGGGCTTCATGCCCTTCCTAAAACAATGTTCGACATCTTTCTTAAAGCGTTTGGGTCATTTGTAATAAATCTTTAATTCTCTAATTCTTGATATTTTTCAGAGGTTGGGACATTTTTTAGGAAGGGCATGAAGCCCTCCCCTGCACCGGATATGCTGCAACATATATCACATAAATATCCTTGAAAGGTTTCAGCGGTTGCATCATTTCTTTAGGGGGTCGAAGCTATGTTCTTGTGGGGTCGAAGCTATGTTCCCAATGTTGTAACGCTATAGAAAAAGATCGTTCGCTACGCAGGGAATGATTAAAATCTACGCAGCGAACAATCATTTGTAAGGCAGTTTGTAACTTCATCAAGCCAGTCTATCTGCTGATGTTCTCTATCCTGAGCTTTATGGTTCCGATAGGTACGTGGACCTCCACAACATCCCCCTTCTTCTTATTCAGCAACGCCTTGGCGATAGGTGACTTTATGGAAATCTTCCTTTCCCTGGTGTTTGCCTCATGCGGACTCACAATGGTATAAGTCATGGTTTTGTTGTTGGCAACGTTCAGAAGTTCCACCTTCGTGAGCAATTGTACAGTGTCCGTCTCCATCTGTGAGGCAGGCATGACACGGGCGTTTGCCAGTATCTTCTGAAGAAAGTGTATGCGCCACAGTATGTGCCCATGCTCACGCTTTGCGGCATGGTACTCAAAGTTCTCACTGAGGTCGCCTTTATCGCGCGCTTCCTGTATAGCTTGTATTGCTTTTGGCAATTTGTCTTTTATCAGTTCGTTGAGCTCGTCGTTAATCTTGTCGAAGCCCTCTTGTGACATGTATTCCATAGATATGCTGTATTTAAAGTTCCTCCTTTGCCCATAAGCCTCAGCGCAACGGCAACAGAAGTCTAACGAGGTGCAAAGTTACCATTTTTTCTTCTGCTAATGTCGCATAAGACGACGGAAAATTATTCTCCACGACATTCTTTTGCATAACTGGGAGATAATTATCGTCTCAACCACCACAAAAATTGATATGATTGTTTTTTATAAAGCAGATACCTATAACATATTCCATCCAATCTTATTCAATGCAGGGTGCGCCCATGTAGTCGTCCATAACATAAAATTATTATGTACTTTTTTGCGGACGGCCACAAGGGCCGCGCCCTGCAGTCGTGTGATACCAAAAAGATATTATAGGACTCACGTTGATGAAGGAATGGACAATATGACACAGATGGATTATATTACAGCCCAGGATAACGCCACTATGAGGGCTCTTTCATTTAAATCTAAACTTTATTTTATGGGTATAACGTGAATACAGAGCCGTGGCAGCCCTCGCCATCATAGTCTGTTGCTAATGGCATTGCAAGGATAATTAGGTGATATA
>ONDK01000078.1 GCA_900316565.1 uncultured Prevotella sp.
AAGTCTGTACGTGACTATTTTCCAAAAACTTATTCTCGATTCAGGGTGACGCATTGACGAAGTCAGGGGATGTCTGTGCTTGTGGTATGTGGCATTATCGTCGACGAGCACATCGGCCTCACTGACAGGTGTGGTCCGTCAGTTGGATAACGGATGCCGTCTATGAGACAAGTAGAGAATGGAGAGAAAGCGAGGCGTGCGACGAAGTTATTGATTGAGTGGGGTTGAAGCTGCATTCTTGCGGGGCCGAAGCTATATTCTTGCGGGGTTGAAGCTATGTTCTTGTGGGGTCGAAGCTATGTTCCCAATGTTGTAACGCTATAGAAAACGATCGTTCGCTACGCAGGGAATGATTAAAATCTACGCAGCGAACAATCATTTGCCACGCAGCAAAATCAACATTTTAAAATTGCAGGTGACGCAAATTACAATGTCCCGACTTCACTTTTTGTTGAGGCAAAATAGCGCCATTGATAATCAATGACTTGCAAGGAAATTTAGGTGATATAGGGTGACGCATCTCCAGCAGGGAAGGGCTTCATGCCCTTCCTAAAAAATGACACAACCGCTAAATAATATCAAGAATTAGAGAATTAAAAGAATTATTACAAATGCCCCAACCGCTTAGAGAGAGAAATAGGTCGAACATTGTTTTAGGAAGGGCATGAAGCCCTTCCCTGCTGGCGGACAAATTCTCAAATTCTCTAATTCTTGATAATATCTTTGAGGAATAACCGTCCGGGAATAATTCCTCTAATTCTCTCTTTTCTTGTCGGTAAGGAAACGTATTTCTTGTTATAGGTTGTAGACTTTTTGTAATTATTTTTCGGAATTTCCGTTTCCCAAAAATGCCTTTGTAACGTGTTGACAGTCAATGTTTTGTAAATGTACTACACTTGCGTTGCAACTCCTATCCTTTTGCGACCTAAAAGCATAGGTGTTGCATCGCAAAAGCATACCTTTTGCAACGCAACTGTACGTGTGTTGTAAAAGTGTTGTGATTTTTTACCAAAATTCTTTCTGCCGATACCCGTTTTGGAACCCATTTACACTGTGCACAGTCCTCTGACGTCATCCTCGAAATTCTCACGGTTTTTGGCCTTGACTTTCAGTGCTGAGCGATAGTTGTAGATGGTCCGTGGCGTGCAGAAAAGCAGATTGGCTATTTCGCTGCTGTCCTTCACTCCGAGCCGTATAAGTGCGAATATGCGCAGTTCGGTAGACATCTTTCCATCTTTGAGTCTGACGCTATTGCCAGGCAGGAGCAGTTCGTTGAGCTCCTCAATGAAAGTAGGGTAGAGGTCCAGGAACGCCTTGTCGAATCCGTTGAGGAACGCCTCTGCATCCGCTTCCGTCAGGCGCGACGATGAGGCTGTGCTCAGGAGGTCGTTTATCTGGTTGACCTTGATTTTGCGGACGACAAATTTCTGGTAGCTGTTCAGCCGGTCTATATATTTTGAGCAGAGGTCTATATACAGTTTAGCCAAATTCTCGCGGTGATGGTTTACGTCGACAAGGTTTTCGTTGCGTTGTCTGAGTTGTCTGTTCAGTACTGACAGTTCTCCGTTGAGTCCTACCAGCATATTGTTCTGCTTGGCAATTTGCTTTCTCCGTTTGTTTAGCATTCCGTTTTGCCTGACTATCAGTCCTCCGGCTATGATGAGTGCCAGAAAGAGGAAGACGCCCGTGCCTAGTGCCCAGCGCAGTTTCTCGTTCTTTGCATTGAGCTTGTCCTTGAATCTGGCCACTATTTCCGGCAGCTTGTTTGTACTGCTGATGATACGGAGGCGGTTGTTATAGAACTTTGCGTCTTCGATAGACACAGAGACATAGTTCTCTGCGCGCTTTATGTCGCCGTCGGTGCTGAACAGCCATCCGGCGATAGTGTATAGCGAGAGGTTTTCTTTCACTGGGGCGATGATGTCGGTTATAGCCGTCTGTATAAGGTATGACTCGTATTTGTCGTACTGCTTGAAAAACTTGTAGCAGCAAGCCGTCGCGAAGCAGGCTGTGGAGTACAGGCGAGTGTCGTTGGGCTCTGCTGCCAGCACCTTCAGATAGTACTGCAATGCCTTGCCGTGACTTCCCTCAACGTACATCTCGTATTCGCCCATGAGATAGTTGTAGTCGTTGGGCCGGTTTTTGGCGAGTCTGACGGTACGGCGCAGATATTCAAGTTTCTTTGTCCAATAGATGTCCCGGTATTCGCTGTCATTCGTGTAGTCGCTCCAGTAAGTGTAGAGCCAGTATAGTGTTAGGTTGTATTCGTATTCCAGTTCGGGGAGAATGGGCCGGTCATCGAGCTTGTCCAGTAAGTTGTAAGCCTCACTGTACAATCCTGCCGATGACAGTAGTGCTGCCTTATGAATGATGAACAGCTGGGTGTAATAGTTGTTGTGTGCAGCCTCTGCCGTCTCCAATCCTTTCCGGACGTATATCATTGCGGAGTCGAAACGCAGAAAATGATATTCGTTGAAGATGTCGTCATAGATTCGGAGCCGTTCGCTGACAACTGTTGTCCCTTGAATAGCCTTTTTCATTTTAGCAATGTAGAGCTCTTTCTTTTTCGTGTATGATGTTCTGTTGGCCACTACGCTGTCGAGCCGCTCGTAGAGTGCCTGGTTGTCGGCACTCGCTGAGAGCACAGTCATGCAAAGCAGAATCAAACCTATGATTTTTTTCATCATTTATCGTCTTAAACCTTGATGTTGCAAAGGTACGTAAAATATTGCTAAAATTATTAATGTACTTAAGCATATTTTTCATATATGGTCTATATCCTTGATTATCAAATATTTATGAAAATAAATGAAATCGCTGAATGTACTTGCAATGTACTTTTAACGTCAACTTGTCGTTTAGATTGCTAACTTTGCGAATAAATCTAAAAAACACAGATTCAGCAGCAATTTCGCAACAGTCTTACTGTTATCGCAAACAGTTATTTGAAACAGTTATCTAAAAATATCAACCAATAATTATTTACATGAAACCAATTGAACGAAAAGATTTTAAGAGCCGGCTAATGTTTATAGCCGTTCTGTTGTTTTTCGGATTGGCAGTCTCCGCCCAGACGGTAAATGTGTCGGGTTTGGTGACCGATTCGAAAGGTGAGGCATTGATTGGCGCTACCATTAAAGTCGTGAAATCCGGCAAGACCACCACGGGTGCTGTTACCGATATAGATGGCAAGTACTCGCTGAGTGTTCCTTCCTCTTCCTCGCTCGTCTTCTCCTATGTGGGCTACGAGGATGTTACAGAGGCTGTCGGCGGCCGCACCACAATCAATGTCAAGATGAAGGAGAAGAGCGACGAGCTCGATGAGGTCGTCGTTATCGGTTATGGTACTATGGACAAGAAGGAGCTGACCTCCGCCATCTCTCATGTTTCCTCAAAGGAATTCACACGTGTGGCGAGTGTAGACCCTTCGATGATGATCCAGGGCAAGGTGCCTGGCGTGAGCATCACCAACACTGGTGCCGGCGACCCAAACAATCAGGCGAGCATCCAGATTCGTGGTGTGTCCTCGCGTGCTGCCGGTACAGGTCCGCTGATTGTCATCGACGGTGTCCCCGGCGGCAATCTGACGAATATCAACCCTAACGACATTGAGTCTTTCGATATTCTGAAGGACGGAGCGGCCTCTGCTATTTATGGTACTCGGGGTTCCAATGGCGTTGTCCTCGTCACAACGAAGAAAGGATCGCGCGACGGCGAGCTCCATACTACGTATAATGTGTCTCTTTCTCTGGATGTCATCAAGAAGGAGCTCGACATGCTCTCTGCCGACGAGTATCGCGCCAACCGCATTGCTTCCGGCACGGGCTACGACCTTGGCGGCTCTACCGACTGGCTCGACGAGGTGAGCCGTGTCGGTGTGCGCATGCAGCATACCCTGACGCTCAGTGGCGGCAATGCCCGTTCCAACTACCGTGCTTCCGTCGACTACCGCAATGCCCAGGGCATCGACAAATATTCCAACCGTCGGGAGTATGGCGGCCGTGCATCAATCAACCACACGACAAAGAGCGGTCTGTTCACCTTCAGCCTGAACATCGCTCCGCGTATCGCCTACCGTAAGAATGCATCATGGGATGTATTCCGCAATGCTATCGAGGCTAACCCTACGACACCCATTATGGACCCGCAGAATCCATCACAATATTACAACTTCAAGGGTCAGGAGGCTGGCTACAACCCGGTAGAGCTGGAGAAACTCGACAAGAATACCGGCACAACGAAGCTCCTAGACTGGGACGGTACCGTGAAGCTGAACCTCTTCCCGTTGCTGCTCAAGAATCCCGGAAGGCAGCTGCTCACTACCGAGCTTACGTATGCTGACCATCAGTACGACAACTACAACCAGTTCTTCCGTCCTTCCACAAGCACGCTGTGCATCAACGCCGGCCGCTCCGGCGAGGCCTCGCAGGATTATTCCAAGTCTTCGATGCAGAGCCTGGAGTGGATTACCAACTACAGCAATTCCTTCGGCGACCACAACGTAAAGCTGATGCTTGGCTACTCATACGAATACAACAAGTACTCCGGGCTTAATGCTAACAACAAGGACTTCCCCAACGATGCCCTTGAGGACAACAACCTCGGCACCGGTACCTATGCCAAGGATGACGGTGAGGTCGATATGGGCTCTTACATGAACGATTCGAAACTCATAGCCTTCTTCGGGCGTGTGAGCTATGACTGGAAAGGACGCTACATGCTGACGGCCTCGCTCAGACATGAGGGATCATCCAAGTTCGGTGCCAACCACAAGTGGGGTAACTTCCCTGCCGTGTCTGTAGGATGGCGTATCTCCGACGAGCCGTTTATGGAGGGTACCAAGGGCTGGCTCTCTGATCTGAAGTTCCGTGCCGACTACGGTGTAACCGGCAACCAGAACTTCGACAGCTACAAGTCGCTCAACACCATGACCGGCTTCGGGTACTATATGTATAATGGTAAGTACTACCAGGTATGGGGACCGGCAAAGAATGTAAACCCAAACCTGAAATGGGAGATGGGTAAGAACTGGAACATCGGTCTCGACTGGGCACTCTTCGACAATCGCCTCTTCGGTTCGTTCAACTATTACAACCGTAAGCAGCAGGACCTCCTGGGCGACTATAATGTGTCCGTGCCTCCATATCTTTTCACGACTACCTTCGTCAATGTCGGTACTATGCGCAACAGCGGATTCGAGTTTGATATCACGTGGAAAGCAGTACAGACGAAAGACTTCAGCTACACATTTAATATTATTGGTGCGACGATGAACAACAAGTTTGTGAACTTCAGCAACAACGAGTTCGTCGGTCAGGACTATTACGATGTGGTAAGCCCTGAGGACCCGTATCCTTACCACACCCTTCAGCGCATTGAGAAGGGCAGACGTATTGGCAGCTTCTACATGCTCAAATATGCCGGTGTGGACTCTCAGGGCCGTTGGGTTGTCTACAACAGGGATGGCGAGAAAATCCTGGCAGACAATGCAACCGACGACGACCGTCAGTTCGTGGGCAACGGCATGCCTAAGTTCACCGGTTCCATGACACACACGTTCCGTTACAAGAACCTCGACCTCTCGCTATTCTTCCAGACCGCTCTGGGCTTCGACATCTTCAATATCCATGATTTCTACTATGGCACTAAGAACTTCCAGGGCAACGTCATGGACAAGGCTTACAGCAAGAACAAGATTATCTCAGAGAATCCTATCGTCTGCGACTATTTCCTTGAGCCGGGAGACTATCTGAAACTGTCTTCCGTGAACCTCGGCTACACGCTGAACCTTAAGAGCAAGTACATCGATGCCATACGGCTCTCTCTCACCGGCAGCAACCTCTTCACCTGGACACAGTTCTCTGGTGTTGATCCGTCGACGTATCAGGTCAATGGTCTGAATCCGGGCGCCACGGGCTCACGCTCTTATTATCCGTCGACACGCCAGTTTATGATTGGCATGCAGGTAGATTTCTAAATAACGGGTCCTAAATATAATTTTTGAGGATTAAGAAACAAT
>ONDK01000079.1 GCA_900316565.1 uncultured Prevotella sp.
GCTTATAACTAACTGATAATCAATGATGACACTTCATCCAACCAAAGATGTGATGAAGTCAGGTCTGTTGCTAATGGCATTTGGGAGCAAAAGGGCGACGGCGCAATCTTATAGAGCACGTTGAGGATCAGTTGTGTTCCATCCTCCGTGGTCAATGGTCAATGGAGGCTCTTTCATTTAACTCGACATAGAAGACAATATGTCACAATGTAATCCGTTTAAATGAATGTGACGGTAGGCACAAACGCCCGAAGGCGGTGACAATCCACAGATGTGTACGTCATATATAAAAGAGAATGATGTTAGCGGCAGAATACCGCACATCATCATCCTTGTACTTCATAAAAAGAACATCTTAAAAACTAACACTATCATGACAAAGACTAAAAGACTACTTCTTGCACTGGGTATAATCCTGGGATTGCATGCTGCCAGTCCGACGGAAGTCCTCGGCAAAGCAGCACCACGTATGCCCCTGCCGTGGGACAACGGGAACCTTATGGTTTCGGCAAACGGCCGCTTCCTGCAGTTTGAGAACGGCCAGCCCTTCTTCTGGCTCGGCGACACCGGATGGCTGCTGCCAGAACGGTTGAACCGCGACGAGGCCGGCTACTACCTCAAGCACTGCCACGAGGCCGGCTTCAACGTTGTGCAGGTGCAAGTGCTGAATGATGTCCCGTCATTCAATATATATGGAAAGATGTCGAATCCATCGGGTTGGGACCTCTCGAAAGCGGACCCGGACGGCACCTATTCCTACTGGGACCACCTGGACTATATAATAGATGCTGCCGCCAACTACGGCATCTATATCGGCATGGTGGCTATATGGGGCTCACAAATAAAGAACGGACACATCAACGAGGCTCAAGCAAAGACCTACGGGCAGTTCCTTGCGAACCGTTACAAGGACAAGCCGAACATCGTATGGATAATGGGTGGCGACATAGAAGGCGATATCCATCCGGAAGTATGGAACGCGCTGGCAACTACCATCAAAGCCATTGACCACAACCACCTCATGACCTATCACCCCCGTGGACGCTACACGTCGGCACGGTGGTGGAGCAAGGCTCCATGGATAGACTTCCACATGTTCCAAAGCGGACACCGTCGCTACGGCCAGCGCATGGGCAACGCCTTCTATCCCATCCCCGACAGCACGGAGGAGGACAACTGGATGTATGTAGACTCCACATGGTCGCACAAGCCAATAAAGCCTGTCATCGACGGAGAGCCCAGCTACGAGAACATTCCCATAGGACTCCACGACCCCAGCGAGGGACGATGGAAGGCTGCCGACGTACGGCGCTATGCCTATTGGAGTGTCTTCGCCGGTTCCTGCGGCCACACCTACGGCCATAACTCCATAATGCAGATGCTCCGTCCCGGCATAGCGACGGGCTACGGCACCGACGGCGCGGAAAAGCCATGGTATGTAGCCATGGAAGACTCCGGCTACAACGAGATGAAATACCTTAAGGCACTGATGCTGGCAATGCCATATTTCACGCGCATTCCCGACCAGAGCATCGTCATCGGCAACGGACTGCGCTACGACAGACTTTCGGCCACTCGCGGCAACGACTACCTCATGGTTTACAGCTACAGAAGCGACAGGATGAAGATAGACCTACGGAAGATAACGGGGAAGAAAAAAAATCTCTGGTGGATGGATGCCGCGACCGGCACGCTGACCTTCATGGGCACCGTCGACAACGGAGTACATGACATCCGTCTGCCTAAGAACGCCTCGGAGCAGCCCGGCGACGGCGTCCTCATAGCCATCGACGCGACAAAGGAGTATATCTCCAAACAGCAGACGACAATACTCACCACGAAGCCATGGGTGGCTCCACGAAACCTTAACGAATAGCATCGACGATGAAACAGTACTTATTATTTCTCCTTGCTGCCCTTCTGCCATTTCAGCTATTCGCATCGGCAGTAAAGGTGGACCACCTCACGACAGAAGGAATGGTCAATCCGATGGGCATCGACATTACCACGCCACGCTTCTCATGGAAGATTTCATCGGACAAAAAAGATGTCAGGCAAACCGGCTACGAGATTATCGTGGCGTCATCGGAGGAGAAGCTAGCCAAAGACGACGGCGATTTATGGAACAGCGGGATGATAAGTTCCGATGAGCAGCTGTGGGTTCCTTACTCCGGAAAGGCTTTGACCGACAACCAGCACGCCTTTTGGAAAGTCAGGGTAACGACAAACAAAGGACGGTCGGACTGGAGCATGCCACAGCAGTTCTCCATCGGCCTGCTTGGTGAGACACACTGGCGCGGACGGTGGATAGGCCTGGAGAGGCTCGCCGACGGCGATGAGCAAGGAATGCACACAAAGCTGGTGGCACGATACCTGCGGAAAGAGTTTAAAAGTGCCGATTCCATCGTCCGCGCGACGGCTTTCGTGGCTGGTTTCGGACTGTATGAGTTCTATGTCAACGGAAACATCATCGGCAACAGAGAGGTGCTGCGTCCCGTGCCGTCAGATTTCCGCAAAACGATATATTATAATACGTACGACATCACGGAGTTTCTTACCTCCGGCGAGACGAATGCCCTTGGCATCTGTCTGGAAGCAGGACGCGTCTTTCCGCCACGTCAGGAGAAGCCGTACAAGACACCATACTTCGGTCTGCCGAAGTGCCGCGTGAATGTCATCGTGGAATATGCCAACGGACGTAAGGAGACATGGGCGACTGACGAGACCTGGAGGCTGACAACCGACGGCCCCGTGCGTTATGCCAACGAATATGACGGTGAGATGTATGACTCTCGGAAGGAGCTTGACGGATGGACGCTCCCAGGATATGACGACACCAAATGGCAACAGGCACAGCGCGCCGCCATTCCCGAAGGCACCCTGCGGGCGCAGATGACTCCGAACATGGTTGTGGGTTACGGTCCCATTGACAGGATAACGATGAAGAAATGGGGCAAAGGCGTGATAGTAGACCTGGGACAGAACCTCTCCGGCTATGTCCTTACATCAGTTCACGGCAACGACGGCGATACGATCAGAATAAAATATGCAGAAAAGCTCGATTCCACCGGAGGGTTGTACACCGCAAACCTGCGCAACGCCGAGGCAGAGGACATATATATATGTAATGGAAAGGCAAGGGAATGGTTTCCATCTTTTGTCTATCACGGTTTCAGGTACATCTACGTTACGGGACTGAAGGATGCCGAAATCAATGACTTCGTACCGTTGGTCGTTGCTGACCCGATGGCATCGACCGGAAGGATAGAAACCGCCGATACCATACTGAATAAGGTAATAAGAAACGCGTGGTGGGGAATACGCGACAACTACAAGGGGATGCCCGTCGACTGCCCACAAAGAAACGAACGGCAGCCATGGCTTGGCGACCGTACCGTGGGCTGCCTTGGCGAGTCGTTTCTCTTCAACAACGAACGGCTCTACACGAAATGGATGCGCGACCTCTGCGAGGGTGTACGCTCCGACGGTGCCATCTCCAACGTCACACCGGCTTTCTGGAATTACTATGAGGACAATATGACATGGCCGGCGGTATTCCCCTTCGCCTGCGACATGCTCTATGAGCAATACGGCAACAGACAGCCCATCATCGACAGCTATCCTTACATAAAGAAATGGCTCGACCACATGCTGAAGGAATACTGCCATGACGGAATAATCACCAAGGACAAATACGGCGACTGGTGCGTGCCGCCGGAGAAGCTGACCATCACCCACTCCAACGACCCTGCACGTCAGACCGACGGCACACTGATATCGACGGCTTATGGTGTGCGCATCCTGCAACTGATGGAGAAGTTCGCGCGCTTGCAAGGGATGGACACTGAGGCAAAGGGATGGAAGGAAAAACGCCAGGAGCTCACCGATGCCTTCAACAGACGGTTCCTGACCGTAAGACGCGGCACATCACCACGGCCAGGACATGTGCTCTACCCCGACAGCGTGTTCTATGGCAACAACACAGCAACGGCTAACCTCCTGCCATTAGCGTTCGGAATGGTCCCTGACTCGGTGAAATCGGACGTTTTGAGGAATATCGTCAAGAATATCATTGAGGTAGGCAAGGGTCATGTTACCTGTGGTGTGATAGGCATAAGCTGGCTGTTGCGCGCGCTGAGCGACAATGGTTTCGCCGATGTAGCCTACATGCTGGCAACGCAAAGGACTTATCCCTCATGGGGATACATGACAGAAAACGACGCAACAACGATATGGGAGCTGTGGAACGGCGACAAGGCCAACCCTTCGATGAACTCCGGCAACCACGTGATGTTGCTCGGCGACCTGCTGACATGGTGCTTCCAATATTTAGGGGGCATCAAACAGGACACGGGAAGCGTAGCATACAAGCATATAATACTGAAACCGGAATTCGGGATAGAGGACTGCTTCAACATAAAATGTACGTTTTCATCGCCTTACGGAGACATCGTGAGCAACTGGGCGAAGACCCTCGAGCGGCTGCACTGGGAGGTGCGGATACCCGCCAACACCACCGCCACGCTATACCTCCCTGACGGGAAGACAAAGGAGATAGGCAGTGGAGAGTACACCTTCGACTGCGTTATACCACACAAGGACGCCGACATCGTCAAAGATGAGTTCCTCTATGACTACGCGCCGTTCTATTCCGCACACGCCTCGACAATCACGGAGACAAAAGACGGAGATATGCTCGCCGCGTATTTCGGTGGAACATGGGAGCGGAACCCTGACGTCTGCATCTGGGTGAGCCGTAAGGCAAAGGGCTCTGACCACTGGGAGGCACCACGACTTGCCGCCGACGGTGTCTTCGCGTTGAGCAGTCATGATGCGGCATTGGCCGGACTGTCGGGCATCAACGACTCGACGACGGCAGCCTCAGCAGGCCCAGCCGTCGGGATGACGGCAAAAGAGCTCCTCACGAACAAAAAGCTCAAACGCAAGGCGTGCTGGAACCCGGTGCTGTTCACCATGCCCGACGGCGAGATATTATTATTCTATAAGATAGGAACGACCGTTGCCGACTGGCAGGGATGCTTTGTAAGGTCGCGTGACGGCGGCCGCACATGGAGCAAAAGGGAGATGTTGCCGAAAGGTTTTATCGGTCCGGTGAAGAACAAGCCAGAACTGATTAACGGCCGACTCATCTGTCCGTCAAGCACAGAGGGCAAATGGTGGACATTCCACGTTGAAATCTATGATTTGAAGACAAAAACATGGAAATACGTTGGGCCCGTGGAGGCCGACAGTGCCATGCTCACCGACGACTGTAAGATGCATCCAATAAAATGCATACAACCCAGCATCCTACGACTGGCCGACGGGCGATTGAAAGTTCTTATGCGTACGCACAACGGCCGTCTGGCCACATCATACAGTTACGACGGTGGCGACACATGGACGAAGGTTTCCCTTACCGACATTCCGAACAATCAGAGCGGCACTGACGCCGTCACTCTTCGCGACGGCCGTCATATCCTTGTCTACAACGACTTCGCCACCATTCCCGGTGAGAAGAAAGGGCCGCGGACCCCGCTCTGTGTGGCTATCAGCGACGACGGAGAGCATTTCCGGAATTTCGTTACCTTGGAGGACAGCCCCGTAGACCAGTACTCTTATCCTGCTGTGATACAAGGCTCCGACGGTAATCTGCACATCACCTACACATGGCGCCGGCTGCGGATAGCATATAAGGAAATCAGACTTCCACATGAGTAAACAGCATGAAAATATATGGAAGCCGGCACGAACATATGTTTTATACGTCACGAACATATATAGGATGACGCATACCCAGTGCAGGGAAGGGCTTTATGCCCTTCCACAAAAAATGTCCCAACCGCTGAAAAATATCAAGAATTAGAGAATTAAAGAATTATTACAAATGACACAAACGCGAAAGAAATAGGTCGAACATTGTTTT
>ONDK01000067.1 GCA_900316565.1 uncultured Prevotella sp.
TCGTTTCCCTGCAAGCCCGAGAAATCCCACAAAACTCCCGTGCCTTGCTCACCAGCATGAAAATAGCAAAGGCCCTGAAGCACTATCTCATCGGAGTCGTACATCATGTTCGCCTCTTTCGTGATGACGCCCTTCTCTGAAAAGGCCGTTAGTGCCACCATAAATGCTATTGTCATGAAAATAAGCCGTTGACTCATGATTCTTAATAGACCGTATGCAAGTTTATAGTTATCGTTTGCAAATTTAAGACAAAGCTGTTAGTCAGCAAAACTTCCGCGCTGAAAAGTCAAGGCAATTAAGATTGTTTAAACAACGGGAAGAAGAAAGTGCCGAATTGCTATGCCTCATTCAAACGGACGGCCACAAGGGCCGCACCCTGCACACGTCCGCGTGGCAAAGCGCAGCAAATCATTAATATTGAATGAGAAAAATGTTTTTTCAAACGGATTCTAAAGAATTGCTATGCCTCATTCAAACGGACATCTGCAGGGTGCGGCCCTTGTGGCCGTCCGCAACATAAGATTATTATTTTCGTTGTTGGCGGACGGCCCCTAACCCTACCTAGCCGCACCCTGCACACGCCCATCGCTTCATGTCAGTTGTCTAATAGACCACACCACTTCCCGATTTCAGGCCTTTTAAATGTTCAGGCTGTTCTCGTCATTAAGGAAGTCAAGGATGTTAAGGAAGATGATTCCGTCCTCGTTCTGATAGGTAGGAGCCAGTCCGCCGGTGATGACTATCTTTCTGAAACTGTCGCTGATACTGTGCAGAGAAGCGACCTCCTGGTCCACTTTTTCCTGTGTCGGCAGAGCAAAAGCCGACTGGATATACCATCGCTTATACCCTTGATTGCAGACGAAGTCGACTTCGGTCTGTCTCCTTACGCTGTTGCCGTTCTCGTTTCTCTCTGTCCTGGTGACGGAGCCAACATCAACAGACAGTCCTCTGATGCGAAGCTCGTTATATATCAGGTTTTCCATCAGATGTGTCTCTTCTGTCTGGCGGAACTGTAGTCGGGCGTTGCGCAATCCAAGGTCGACAAAATAGTATTTGGCTGGCGATTCGATATATCGTTTTCCCTTGATGTCGTAGCGCATCGATTTTTCTATAAGAAAAGCATCCTCCAGATAAGAGAGATAGGCCTTGATGGTGGTTGGGGTGATGTTGCTGTGCTTAACGGTACGGAAAGTGTTAGCCAGTTTCGTTGGATTGGTGAGCCCCCCGATAGAGGATGCCATGATGTTTATCAGGTCATCCAGTTCTGCGTCATTCTTGATGCAATAGCGGTCAAGGATATCCACGAGATAGGTATTGTTGAAGACATTTGTCAGATAGTTCACCTTAGTCTGAACGTCCTGCGTAGTCACCACTTGCGGCAGTCCACCATACAGCATGTACTCCCTGAGGGCTTCTGACTCCGACGGTCCCTGATATACCGACCTAAACTCGCGAAAGTTCAGTGGAGCGATACGTATCTCATGCCCCCTGCCTCGAAACTCAGTGACAATATCCTTTGATAGAAACCTTGCATTACTGCCCGTAACAAACACATCGGCATTGTCGATATGCAGAAAGCTGTTGAGCACATCCTCAAATTCGCTCACAAGCTGTACCTCGTCGAGCAGAATGTAATACATCTTCTTGTCTACGATGAGATTACGCACATATTGGAGCAGAGCATCGGGATCACGCAGTTGTTTATTCATTCGGTCGTCAAGGGCAACCTTAATGATATGTCCGTCATCAACACCATGACGACGAAGATAGTCGCAGAACAGCTTGAAAAGCAAATACGACTTGCCACACCGCCTTACACCGGTGACCACCTTCACCATACCATCGTGCTGGCTGGCAATGAGTCTATTGAGATGAATGTCCCTTTTAATTTCCATATTCTATAAGATATTTTTGCAGCATGCTGCAATTTTACCTTGCAAAGATAATAAAATGCTGCGGGTTATCATACTATTTACAAGATATTTTTGCAGCATGCTGCAATTTTACCTTGCAAAGAGAACCAAATGCTGCGGTTTCCCGTACCATTATACGATATATTTCTCTCTCGCCATTCCGCCAATGTCGCAAAGGTTGGCAATCTATTTTATGCGCTTATGCGCAATTTTATGGCTTGGCAATTTTCGTCATAGGCTGGCTTTGCCCCCGTCACTTACACACCATAGCTCCATTGGGAGCTTAAGCCTGACTATGACTATTTTCCTTGAATTATGGACCTCTCTAACCAATTGTAGGTCATTAACCAGAGAAGATTAAACATATCGGCCTATGGGAAATATCCGGTGCGCCGAAATTTCAGAGATTCGGTCTATCGACCGACCGGACGGCCACAAGGGCCGCCCCTGCAAGTGGATAGGTGCAGCACATGTAATATATTCCCTCATTGCCCTGCGTTTTGCCTTCGTGATCCATATTCCCATAAATTCAATATTCTCTTGTTGCCGTCCGCTATAAATCCGATGTGTTTTTGTCGGTCGATTGTTATAAATTCAGTATATCATTGTGTCCGTCCGCTATAAATCCTATGTGTTCTTGTTGGTCAATTGTTCTGAATTCTGAATATCATTGTTGGCGGACGGCCACAAGGGCCGCACCCTGCAGTCGTCGGTAATCCAAACGGTTGCTTGTGCGTTTGACAGTGGATGTGCGACATACCCATATCGTTTATGGCAAACAGAAGAAATAATCATCAAGCAGCCCTGGCGTGTGCAGGGCGCGGCTAGGTAGGGTTAGGGGCCGTCCGCCATAAATTTGATGTGTTCTTGTCGGTATCGTGCCGAGCTTCGACAAGCTATCTTTGACTTTTTATTACAAAATCATGTTATAAAAATCAACCAATCTAGAAGTTGAAATCTCTTAAACGGCAAGAAAATAACGGTGATTGGGGAGGAAAAATCGGGACGATTTGTAAAAGCATAGGTTTTACAAGGTAAAAGCATATGTTTTACCTCGTAAATGTACTACACTTACAACGCAAGTAAGCCTTACTTTTGAGGCAAAAATGGCCATTTTTTGGACCTTAAAAATTAGGCTTGCAATAACGTATTGATAATCAATATGATGCAAATAGGTCATTTTTGTCGTATTTGACAGCGTTATAGGTCGTCGTTCAGAATAATCGAAAAATGAAGGGGTTAAATTGTCAGTTTACTTTACATTTGAACAAATTACTAGTGTAATGTCCTAACCATATTTACTGTTTCTATCTGTTCGCCTATGATTCGATTCCGACAGTAAAAATGAATACCTATAGAAAGTTATCCTCAAAGATTGCTCTGCGGAACCCAATGTAAACAGTGCTGCGGAACCCAATGTAGGGGTGGGGTTTATCCCCATCCTCCAAGGGCAACAGTGATTTACAGCCTCGAAGAGGCTGACTTTTCAGTAACCCCAGACTAAGCGAGCGACGCGAGCGCAGTCTGGGGTGAGAAGATACTAACAAGACCGCTCAGTGCCTCGAAGAGGTACAGACACGTAGTGTTCATCATTATATCCTAATGGTTGGCTTATAGGACTAATGGTGATAGCTTTATGTATGTACACACTACGTGTCTGAACCGCTCACTTAGTCTGGGGTTACTGAGAGTGTGCCTCTCCGAGGCACTGAGTGATTTCTCTGCTATCGTCACACCCCCAGACTGCGCTCGCTTCGCTCGCTTAGTCTGGGGTTACTGAGAGTGTACCTCTCCGAGGCACGAGGTGGGCACCTTCCTGTCTAGCCCAGGCTGCACTCGCTTCGCTCGCTTGGTGTTACTGAGGAGTCAGCCTCTTGAGGCTGTGCATCCCACCAATTAAATATATTCATTGCTTATATTCCATTCATAGCAGCACCGACAGGCTGTTTGCGACACTAATTTAATTTATTCTCACAAAGCACAGAGAACGCAAAGTTTCCGCAAAACAAACCCCGACCCCACATTGGCGGACATCCATTGAATGTCTGGCGGTCTTTGCCGGATGTTAGGCAGGGGATACCCCTTGGCGGGCCTCGTTTGTATGTCTTTTTTCTCCCCCTTTTAGGGGAGGCAGAGATGTCCTTGGGGAAGTTAGAGTGGTCATTAGGGCATTCCTTAGAAAGTCTATTTTTCTTCTCACAGTGTCATTATCTGCGTCTTTTCTTTGTCATCTCGTACTTTTACAGTAACTTTACAGCAATTTTATGCTAAATATATACACGATATGAACACACGAAGAACTATTCTGCTTGGCATCTCGGCATGCCTTATAGCTAGTCTCTGTCCGTCGGAGGCCTCAGCCCAGAGGACGAAGGGCGGCGGTATCAGTACCGAAATGCTACAGATTATTGAGAAAGGACAGATGAAGTCGGCTGGCGACTATGCCCTTGCCAATGCCATAGCCCAGAACTCCATCGACAATCTGGCTAAGAACTTCAGACACTCCGGTCCCGTCGACACCTATTTCAGTGTGCAGACACCCAAACAGAACATTCACGATCAGAAATCAAGCGGACGCTGCTGGCTTTTTTCCGGTCTTAACGTTCTGCGTTCCGACTTTGCGCGCCAGCATAAGGACACTTTGCGTGTAGAGTTCTCGCAAGCCTACGTCTTCTTCTATGACCAGCTGGAGAAGAGCAACCTCTTCCTACAGGGGGTCATCGACTGTGCGTCAAAGCCGATGGACGACGAGCGCGTGCAGTTCTTCTTCAAGAACCCCATCGGCGACGGTGGAACGTTCTGTGGTGTCGCCGACTTGAGTGAGAAGTACGGTCTGGTACCGATGGAGGTGATGCCTGAGACCTATTCTGCGGAAAACACCTCGCGTATGGCACGCCTTATATCGTCTAAGCTTCGTGAGTATGGCCTGGAACTCCGCCGTATGGTTGCTGCAAAGGCATCGGCTTCGAAACTGCAAAAGCGTAAGACGGAGATGCTCGGAACAATTTACCGGATGCTTGCGCTGACGATTGGCGAGCCTGTGAAGACGTTCCAGTATGCTTTCAAGGATAAGAACGGGAAGCAGGTGGGCCTTCCTAAGACCTATACGCCGAAGGAGTTCTATGATGCTACGGTAGGACACAAGCTTAACGGTACGTTTATCATGGCGATGAACGACCCGCGGCGTGAGTACTATAAGACCTATGAGGTGGAGTATGACCGCCACACCTATGACGGTCATAACTGGAAATATATAAACCTTCCAATGGAGGATATAGCCAGGATAGCCATCGCCTCGCTTAAGGACAGTACGAAGATGTACTCCAGCTATGACGTGGCGAAGCAGCTGGACCGTAAGCGCGGATACCTCGATACGGAGAACTATGACTATGGCATGCTCTTCGGTACGACGTTTCCGATGGACAAGGCCGACCGTATACGTACCTTCGACAGTGGGTCTACGCATGCCATGACGCTGACTGCCGTGGACCTCGACGACAACGGTAATCCTGTGAAGTGGGAGGTGGAGAACTCCTGGGGTCCGTCATACGGTGCCAACGGTTATCTTATTATGACAAACCGGTGGTTCGATGAGTATATGTTCCGTCTGGTGGTCAATAAGAAGTATATCCCTGAGAATATCCTTAAGGCCGAGCAGCAGAAACCGGTCATGGTTATGCCTGAGGATCCGCTGTTTTTGGAGGACGACTAAACAGTCTCCAGGCACCCAGCAGCAGCTGGACTATCATTATGAGGTAGATTGCCTTTGATGGATAGACCAGCCGCTGCCATTCTGCCTGTGCTCCGATGATGACGACAATGATGTTGCTGGCTCCGAGCATCAGCAGCAGGAGTGGCAGCCACGGTAAACTTCGGTTCTTCACTATATACACCATCAGGGCCAGGCCATATATTATTATTGTAAGGAAGCCGCAGAAGAAGGCAAAGTTTATGAAATTCAGAATTTCGGATCTGCCAGGATACTCCCTTAATGACTCGCTGGGACAGGTTCGCAGCCGATAGCCGATATTGCTTAGCTGGTTCTGTAGTGTTTTCGATTTGTGGATGGTTTGCTCCAGGTCGGAATAATCAGGCATTGCGAAGATGTAATTGAACATTTCGTAATATACGTCTTTGCCTTCGTACATCTCCTTTATATATTTCTTCAGTTTCTCGTCCTTCGAATAGTTGGGATTGAGGTCTTTAGTCTGTAGCATCATGTCGGCGTCGTTTACCATTCCTATGTTTGTCGTGGTGAACACTCCATAGATGCTCTTGAATGTTGCCATGTATAACAGAAGGCAGACCGTTACGAAAGCTACTGACGCCAAACTGCATAGTGCCTGCTTCCGTTGCCTTTTTTTCTTGAAAATCATTATTATGAAGGCAACGGCCAGTACGGGTGGCAAATACAGGAAAGATGGTCGCAGGAATGTAAGGAACAGCAGCCAGAAGGTAAGTCCGAGAATGTTCCACTTCGACTTTCCGTCATAAATGTTTATTGTGCAGTAAATGAGAAACAACAATCCCGACAGTGCCAGTGACTCTGTTAATATCCAGTTCCTGAATAACAGATAGATACTAAAGCACGCAAAGAACAATGCTGAAAAGAATGAGACATTCTGCGAGTTTGTTGCGCGGCGTGCAATCTTGTAAAATATCCATACGGCTATGCTTGCTGCAAAGTTCTGAATAAGTATTATTACAAACCCCATGTGTGCCTTTCCGCTAATGGCACTTGCCAGACCTATTACAAGCGGGTAGACGGGTGTGCGCTTAGCGCTGAGCTGTCCGGAGGCAAAAGCGTTCCAAGCTTCGATGTATGAATCGGTGTCATTGGCGATTAGCGGATGCCCGAAAATCAATAATGACATAGCGACACATATAATTACTATGACAAGAATGGTTTCTTCTAGCTTTCTGACTTTTTCGTTATTCTGTCTCATTGTATAATAGCCATGATAATTGCCTGTGACAAACTGGTTCTTTGACAAGAACGTTATTGTGCCCTTGCTGGGCAGTCTGTTGTCTTCCTGGCTTCAGTAGTGATTATTTGTATCCTTTGTTTTGCTTGAGGTTCTTGTTGTGCTCGATGGCGTTTGTAGGGATTGGGAATACCGTTGAGTATCCCGATGCCTCCCCGTCAGTAGGTGTGCGCTGGTCGTAGGCTTTGTTGAAGATGCCAAACCGTATGAGGTCGTTACGGCGCCATCCTTCCCACATAAGTTCCATTAGCCGTTCGTCAAGGATATTCTTTAACGTAGCCTGCCGTTGGGGCATGCCTACGCGTGAGCGTATAGCGTTGAGTTCTGCCGAGCCGTCTTCGCCGTTGCGCACCTTTGCCTCAGCTTTCATTAGTATGACGTCGGCGTAGCGGTACAGCACGATGTCGTTGCTCTGCAGCTTTCCGTCGGAATAGGCCTGGCGGTCTATGGCATATTTCGACATTCGCGCGCCCGCTGTCTTTTCGTATTTATCGCCACTGAGGTCTAGTTTCACTGCCAAAGGCTTGTAGACGAGCGGAGAGCCGTCGTCAAGGAGCACCACCTTCCCGTCAACGCGAAGGGTGTCGCTGTAGAAGTTGATGGCATATCGCTTGTCGACATTAGGAGTACCGTAGCCGTAGGTGAGCACTGTGGACTGTGTGGCGCAACTGCCGTTTTCCGCATCCATGCCGATGGCGGCACCATGGTTGTAGTGGCGGCTTCGGAAGAGATATTGAAACTGGTTGGCATACAGGTATTTGTCCATTGGAATGATAAATATATTCTCATTGCTGGTCTCATTGTGTACCGCAAAGTTGGACGCATAGTCCGCCGAGAGGGTATAGCCTTCGGCTGTAATCTTGTCGCACCAAGCCTCACATGCCTTCCATGCGTTCATCGCCTGTCCATCAACGTCGAGTTGTATCGTCCTTCCGTCAGGCCGTGAGCCGTCTGTCCAGTCGTCATCGTCATAGACCTCTGCGTTGAGCGCTAGTTTGGCGAGGAGGAAGTAGGCTGCCGGACGTGTGAACCTGCCGTAATAGTCGTTCTGAAGGTTGCTGTGTATGTCGGGCAGATACGGTGCTGCTTCCTCCAGTTCTTTGTAAACGTATTTGAATGTACTGCTTCTGGGACTCTGCACCACATCATCGACTGTCAGTTTTGTTGTTGTAACCAGCGGCACGTTGCCGTACATGTCCATTATATAGAAATAGTACATGGCTCTCAGGCCGCGGATTTCTGCCACGGCTTCCGCGTATTGTGAGTCTGTAAGAAGTGAGCGGTGCTGCTCTATTATCTCCAGCGACTGATTGCACTTTGCTACGACCTTGTACAGGTAGTTCCAGGTGTTGTAGAGCTCGTTGTCGGAAGGTGTCCACTGGTGTTTGTAGAGTGCCTGCCAGAAACCACCGTCGTACCAGTCTCCGCCGCGGGTAGGAATCATGGCTTCGTCGGTAGTGAATGTGTTGTAGTCGTAGACCCCACGGTATGTGCCTTGCAGCCCTTGACTGTCAGCATTTCCGCCTATGTAGTTGTATAGCGAGCCTACGGCGTTGAGGAGCAGCTTCGAGGCTGTTCCGTATGCCTCGTCCTCGTCGATTTGGTCTTTTGGAGTCTCGTTGAGGCAGCTTGCCAGCGTAAGGGTTGATGCTAGAAGCAATATGATGTTTGCCAGTTTGGTGAGAACTGTATGATGGATTTTTTCCATTGTTATAGACTTATATATATGTTATAGAGTTTTTTTTAGATGAGATTCCTTTTTTGCATCCCATCCTTTTGCTGGGACTGAGGAACTTGCCGTCCTGTTAAAATCCGATGCTTACGCCAAGGCTGAATGTGTGGTATGGCGGGTAGGAGTTCTTATCGTCGATGCCGATGGTACTGTCGACAACACTGCTGTTGATGAGCGGTGTGAGACCATCGTAGGAGGTGATGGTGAACAGGTTGTTGACAGATGCGCTGATGCGGAGCGATGATATATACCTTGCTTTCTTACTGAGCGGTACGTTCCATCCGATGGTCAGATAGTCGAAGTTGAGGTAGTCGCCTCTTTCCAGCCAGTAGTCGGTAGCCGTCTGGTCGTAAATCCTTGCCTTCGGTGCATCTTTCATGACATTGTAGTCAGGAAAGGATGCCATGTTCATATATGTAAGCGATGTCCCATTGTAAATTTTGTGTCCAAAAGCCCCGTTCATTTGCAGGGTTATGTCGAAGTCTTTGTATCTGAAGCTTATGTTCGTACCGAGAAACATCTTTGGCGTGGCCTGTCCTGCGATGTATCGGTCTCCTCCATCTTCAATGTTTATGCGTCCGTTTCCGTCAAGGTCGGCAATTGCGTAGCTGTACGTTCCGTCAGCGTTCTTTGTGAGTCCTGTGCAGTGTGGCAGGTAGAAGACCCCCAGCGACTGTCCTACAATTTGGTAAACGATGTTGTTGTTTCCTCCGTGGAAGCCTGCTCCGGTGAGTGAACCGATTGGCGTGATGTCGGCAGCGGTGAGTTGTGTTCCTTCGTAGTTGCCGCTTAGCGACAGCAGTTTGTTCTTTTGGAATGACATGTTCATGCTAATGTTCAGTTCCATGTCGCGGCGCTGTATAGGCGTGATGCTCGCTCCGAGCTCAAATCCCTGGTTCGACATCTTTCCGAGGTTGGCAAGAAGCTTGTCGAAGGTGAACGGCGGCACGGGAACATCATAATTGTACAGCATGTCCCATGTCTTGGAGTAGTAGTATTCAGCAGTGATGATAAGCCGGTCGTGCCAGAATCCCATGTCAGCTCCGATATTAAAAGTTCCGCGTGTCTCCCATTTGAGATTGGGGTTTATGTTGCGGCTTGTGGAGTATGCGACGGCGGACGTTCCGTTCCATGGAATGTTGCCTTCCGGGCGGAGCAGGTTCATGGAGTTATATGATGAAATGGCTCCCAGGTTGCCGGTAAGTCCGTAGCCTGTTCTCAGCGTCAGCCGTGAGAATACATTCTGCCTGTGCATGAACCTCTCGTTCATTACGTTCCATGACAGCGATAGAGAAGGGAAGAAGCCCCACCTGTTGTCCTTGCCTACCATTGATGAGCCGTCGGCGCGTGCATTGGCATTTATCGTGTACCGGTTGAGCAATGTGTACTCAGCTCCGAACATGAACGAGAGGAGCTCCGGATTGTTGTAGTTGGAGCCAGTCAGTCCATAAGGAACAGTTGACGCTCCACTGAGGTTTTCGTAGCCTAGCGCATTTGTTGTGAACCCTTTTGCTGAGGTCCAGAATCCTCTCTGCTTTGTTGATTCATATTCCGTGAGTGCCGTCAGAGATATCTTGTGGCGTCCGTTCCAGTCGTGGCGGTAGTTCAGTGAGATGTTTCCGAGCCATGTCTCCTGCTTGGTCTCTCCACGCCATGCCTGTCCTTGCGCCCATAGCCATGTCGGTGCGAACTTTGCGTTCTCGTTACTGTTGTATGTGTATGCCCCGAAAGCCTGTGCAGTGAACCCGGCTCCTAAGTCGGCAGTCAGCTTGAGGTGTGAGCCGAAGTTCTGGTTTCGTTCGTCATTTTTCTCGTTGAGCAGTGCTGTCGGCGGATTTATCTGCGAGGCAGTCGAATTCTTGTCCCATCCTCCCGAAGCGTTCATTCCCTCTGGGAACGTTGGATTTTGTGCGGCTGCCGAATAGAAAAGCTTCTGTGTGTCGAAGATGTATTTGTTGCTTTGTGAGGAACCGAAGACGCCGAGGTCAATGGTGAGATGATTGTCGAATGCTTTCTGCATCAGGTCGACCTTGGCAGCAAAGTTGGCGTAGGAATTGTTTCTGACGACTGCATCGTGGTCCATGACGCCTATTGATGCACGGTAGTTCTGCTCGTCGGTGCCGCCAATGAATGCGATGTGGTGGTTTGTAACGAACCCTGTACGGGTGATGGCATCGTTGAAGTCGGTGTCGAATCCACCGTCATTGGCATATAGTCCCAACTCCTTTGCAGTAGAGAGGTATCCGTTTCTGTTGAGCATTTCTATGCTCTTGTATGTCGACTCGAATCCTATGTTCCCGTCGTATGATATGCTGAATCGTCCGGCATGGCCTCTCTTCGTCGTCACCTGTATGACACCGGAGGCTCCGCGGCTTCCGTACGGAGCTGTCTCCGCGGCATTCTTCAGTATGGCGAAACTCTCGATGTCGGCAGGGTAGATGGTGGAGAGCGTCGCCAGGTCGCTGTAGACACCGTCAATGATGACCAGCGGGTCGTTTCCGCCGGTAAGGGAGGTGGTACCTCGCACACGGATACTGTTTATCATTGCCATCCTGTTCTCGCCGGTGGTGACTGCAACGCCGGCAGCTTGTCCGCTGATGGCGTCCAAGGAGTTGATGACAAGGCCTTTGTTCATTCTGCCCTGGCCGATAATGTCGGCAGAACCGCTGCGGATGGGTGCTGAGATAGTGTCGGTTGTCATTGATGTCAATGGCAGCCGGCCTCTGTTCTGTGCTGACGCTGACAGTGCCATGGTGGTCATGGCAAGCAGGAGTATGCTGGTTTTATTCATGATAGATCCGGTTTTGATAACGGATGGTTCTTGTTTATGTGGCGAAGATACTAAAAAAAATGATGTTTGAAAAGGATTATCCTAATTTTTTGTTACTTTTGTAGTGCGAAAGTCTAAAACCTTACCTAGTATGGCAAAGAACATGATACTTTTTACGGCAATTTTCATTGTCCTGTTGTTGACTCCTGACTTATACATTGCCACAAACTACATCTTTCCCTGTGGATTGTTGTGGTTGGATATTGTATGGTGGGTTCCCACGTTCCTTATGCTTCTTTGCTTTGTGCTGGCCAACCGCGAGATATGGCATAACACTTCGATGCGGCTGTTCATCGGCCTTGTGTTGTGTGTGGCTTTCCCAAAGCTGCTCTTCACACTGCTGCAGTTTGTCTTCAGCCCGCTGCTGGCGCTGATTGTAGCCGGTGTGGTGATACTGTTGTTCGTCTACGGCTTCTTCTTCGGATGGCGGCGGATAATAGTGAAGAGTGCCACGTGTGAGTCGGCGTTGCTTCCGAAGTCGTTCGACGGTTACCGTATCCTGCAACTGTCTGATTTGCATATAGGAACGTTCAGAGGTAATCCCGGATTCATCAGGAAACTCGTCCGGCTTGTCAATGAGCAGGATGCCGACCTTATAGTCTTTACAGGCGACCTGGTGAACGTCCGTGCCGATGAGGTGCGTCCGTTCATGTCGGATTTGTCGAAGATGAAACAGAAGGATGGAGTCCTCAGTATCATGGGCAACCACGATTACTGTGAATATGGCCAGGACCATTCTGAGAGATATATGAAACGCAACCAGACCATCCTTCATTATCTTGAGGGAAAGATGGGCTGGCGCCTTCTTGACAACGGACATGTTACGATAGGACGGCTGCGCCAGGAGGGTGGACAGAACATCAGTGAGTCGATAGCTGTGATTGGTGTGGAGAACATCTCCAAGCCTCCTTTCCCCGACTATGGCGACTTGGAGAAGGCCATCGGCGACCTTCCGTCAGGTATGTTCAAGGTCCTTTTGAGCCACGACCCGTCGCACTGGCGTCGTGGAGTGCTCCATAAGACCGATATAGCCCTTACTCTCAGCGGCCACACCCATGCCGGTCAGCTGAAGATTGGAAAGTTCTCGCCGTCGAAGTGGGCTTACAACGAGTGGGGCGGAAAGTATATGGAGGGAAATTCTATGCTTTACGTGTCGACGGGAATAGGAGGAACGGTGCCTTTCCGCTTCGGTGCATGGCCGGAAATCAGCGTTATCACGCTGAAGTGCAAAAAGTGAACGGTGATATACTGGTAGGAAAAAGCTGTTCTTGACGGCGGTACCGACTATGCTGCGACCGCTAACCGGCATCCTGCGATTAAAGGTGTCTTTTACAATGGATTGGGATACTGTTATGCCCCAGCTTGGAGGTGTCACTGATGTCAAGTTCAACCTTTTCTGACTAACAAAGCTCTTTGCCTAGACACACGTTTTTGCAGGTGAGCCATTTTCCTCATTTTAAGAACACCGTAGAATTACATTCTGTTCTTCTGGCTTTGACCAGCTCCTGTACCCTTATACTTGCTTCGAGTGACATTGAACTTATAACGGATTGTCAATGAGATTTTACTTGTTGAGAACTCATCGAAGATGGTTTCCTTCAGTTTGCCGTATTTACCTATGATGTGACTGTCGTTCGTACCAAACACGTCGTTGACATAAAGTTGGAAAGTCAAGCAGTCTTTTAGGAAGCTTTTGTATATAGACAAGTCGGTGTCGAACATCGGTTTGTAGATATAATGGTTCTCCTCATATCCCTTTGTGATGTAAGTCATCATAACGGAGAACATCGCCCATTTCGTATCGAAAGTGTTGTTGAATTTAAGTTCCGCTATAGGATTGTTAAGATAA
>ONDK01000080.1 GCA_900316565.1 uncultured Prevotella sp.
CCTTCTTCGCCATTGCCTTTAATATCAAGAAAATGGCCGCTAAAGCCAGAAAACAGGGCGATATGCCTATAAAGGGAGGGCATAATGTGTCTTCTGTGCACTCGTATATGCTTATTGGGGACTTACAGAGGCGTTACAAGACAGAAATCATGAAAATTGCCGCATAACGAAATCTCTATCGAAAGGCCTCAATGCAAAAAAGAAAAAAGAGGATGTGCCTATTTTGACACACCCTCTTTTGCATTATAAATGTATACCTTTTGCAAGGTACTCTTTATATAGTTGATTTTAAACCATTTACTAATTGTGTACCAGAGTGCCGATTTCTTCGCCTGCCAAGACCTTTTTTAGGTTACCTACTGTGTCCATATCGAACACATAAATTGGCAGATTGTTGTCCTGACACATGCAGATGGCAGTGAGATCCATGACCTTCAGCCCACGTTCCAGCACCTCCTTGTAAGTAATCTCCTTGAACTTCTTAGCTGCAGGGTCCTTTTCCGGGTCGGCAGTGTAGACTCCGTCAACGCGGGTTCCCTTCAGCATCACGTCGGCCTCAATCTCTATGCCGCGAAGGCTTGAGCCAGTGTCGGTGGTGAAGTAGGGATTTCCTGTTCCGGCAGAGAAGATGCAGATGTAGCCTTGTTCAAGAGCCTCTACGGCTTTCCACTTGTTGTAGAACTCACCGATGGGTTCCATGCGTATGGCTGTCATCACCTTGGTCTTCACACCGATGGCTCCCAGGGCAGAGCTGAGCGCTAACGAGTTGATGACGGTGGCACACATGCCCATCTGATCGCCCTTGACGCGGTCGAAGCCTTTCTGGCTTCCGCTCAATCCACGGAAGATATTGCCGCCACCAATGACGATGCCTATCTGTACACCCATGTCATGTACTTCCTTAATTTGCCGAGCGTAGTCGCTCAGACGCTCCGGATCGATGCCGAAGCCTTGCTTGCCCATCAGACTCTCGCCCGACAGCTTCAAGAGAATTCTTTTAAATCGTGCCATAATCTTTCTTCACTTTGCCTCCGCAGAGGGAGGATGACCTGCCACCCGAAATGGATTATCGTTTGCATCCTTAGATTCGATATGCCATTAAAGTAACAAGGGCTTGGTGTCTTTGATTAAAAAATGTTTTTATATTGCTTGTTTAATATTCGTGTGTAAATTTTGCCTGCTGACGGCTGGCTTGCAGCTGAATGCAGACAGCTTGTTTGTAGCTTATGGCTCATTGTCGGTCTTTTTGCAGGCTTGGTGAGAAGACAATCTCCTTGAAGTAATATGATGAGATAGTTCCTTCCTTATCCCTTAAGATAAGTCTTCCGCTGTCCTCGACCTCGACAAGTGCGGCTTCGAATATCTTATTCTCCTTTACGTCGAGATATTTGTGAAAGCCGTGGGCGTGGTAGAGTCCGGCATGGTATAGCTCCGATATTGCCGTATACTCGCCGTCCTCAAGTGCGGAATAGTATTTCTTGAATGATTCCAAAAGCTTTGTGAGCAGTTGGTTGAGGTCGGTCTCATGACCAAGAATCTGATACATCGACACTGGGTTGGGAGCATCGCTCAGGAACTTCCTTTGGTTGACGTTAATGCCGACGCCGAAGACGCAGTCCTTGACATGGCTTCCGCCGACGCGTGTCTCAATGAGTGTGCCGCTGAGCTTCTTGTCTTTCCAGTAGATGTCGTTCGGCCATTTCATCCTTACATCGTCTTTGCCGAGAATATCGCCCAAGACATCATATATTGCCAGTGCTCCCGTCTCTGAGAGCAGGAACTGCCTTGCCAGGGGAACCATTGACGGATGGACGAGTATTGAGAATGTTAGGTTCTTCCCTGGTTCGCTCTCCCAGTGGTTGGAGCCCTGTCCACGCCCTGCCGTTTGCTCATCGGCAATGACCACGGTAATCTTTTCGCCATCTCCGGGCTTGTATGCCATGAGATAGCTGTTCGTGCTGTCGACGGAGTCAAGGTGTATGATGCGGATATCCTTGCTTCCTGACTTGGCGGCGAAGACCTTTGATACTGAATCGACGAGTTTGTTAATAGCGTTCTTCATAATACATTATTTATATATAGGGGTGATAGCGTTCTATAGTTTTATAGGATAGCTTATGACCAGTTCGGTGAAGTCGGCCTTGGCAACATGTGCGTTCACGCTGAATCCGATGCTGGCATGGCCAAGGGAGGGGATGGTGTAGAACAGCCCTATACGCTCATAGAGCCATTTTGGTCCCTCATATTCATGAGCCACATAGCCCATATGCCGGTAAAGATAGGCTCCTATGCCCATACGTGCAGAGAAACGGCCATAGAAGACCTCGTGCTTTAGTGCTAATCCCACTGACCATGGGCTGTGCTTCTCGTTGCTGTGTCCGTTGATATTGTCAAGCCGTTCTATCTTGTCGGCATAATCGCTGTAGAAGACATCGAAGCCGACGCCCGACGCCCATCGTCTGGCATAGCGGTACATCAGTGCTGTCTGCATGCTGAAGGCTCCATAGGTAGAGAATTTTGATGTTCTGTACTTTGGGCTGTTTGAATGTTGCTGGGTGTTGAACCAGTCCTCAAGTAGCGTTTTCGCACCGAGACCAGCCGAGAGCTCCAGGTAAAGATGCTCCCTTGGACTGAGCTCTGCCGGTGATGACAGTCTGTCGCTTATCTTTCGTTGCTTTCTGTTCTGCGGACTGTATGCTACTCCAATTAGCGGACCCAGATAGTTGGATCCTTTGTTAGGGCGTCTTAAGGCGCCGTTGCTGTGATGACTGTAGTCTATTGCTGCTATTACCGCCCATTCTTGTCCAATCTTGTAGGTCGCCGACAGTCCTCCCGTGAAGAATATGTTCCATTTGCTGCCAATAAACTCATTGTTCACCTCATCGGTAGTGTTGTACTTATGGTGGCTGTATCCTACTCCCGTGCCGATATAGTATGCCAGTTCGAAACCGTGTGTCCTCAATATCGGCCGAGAAAACTTGCCATAGACAGTCGCTACATTGCCGAGGACGGAGTAGTAGTCCTTCTCTACGCGTGTCAGTTTCGTGCCGTGGTTGAAGGAGTATCTGAAACCCACCGAGAAGGTAGGGTAACCGTAGTCTTCGGCAAAGCTGTCGTCATCGCCGGGCTGTGGCGTATAGCGGAGCTCACCAGCCAAGGCCCATGTGCCGTTTGTTACCACCTCGTCGCGTGCCCACTGGTCCAGTGCGAGTACCTTACCGGGTACCGCCATAACCATATAGCCCCACCGCTGGGAGATGTCCTTTGGTGTCTTGCTGCCACCGTTGTCTGAGGAAATGATACTCAAGATACTGTCGGACGGCATTACTGTGGCTTTGGCTTGACAGACAAGTGTGAGGAAAGTAATAAGAAGTACGGCTGAGCGTTTCATTTAGAATATCTTTATCCTGTAGGCCACGGAAACTGACAGCATCATATTGCGGGCGTTGCCAAGGATGTTCTTTGCCTTGTGCGACGATGCTAACTCTCTCGGTGAAATGAAGTAGCGGACATCGAACTCCCATTGTTTCCACTCGTAGGATGCACCGATGGGAAAGTTAACCTCGCCTTCGTGAATCTCGTCATTGATCTCGGCCTTTGAGCCGCCATGAAGCTTAGCTTTTGCCGTCATGAGCCGCGATATCTGCAGTCCGGTATAGAAACTCACGGCGCGGTAGGGCCAAGGATACCAGTGTATGAGATAGCTGGTGTTGACATAGTTGAGGTTATAGTCGTACTTCCCTGAAGCGACTGTCGTTCCGGTGACCTTGCCATTGGCATCGGTGACAGGCACTTCCACCGAGCTTCTCACGCTGTTGGCACCCTGATGCTGGTAGTCCATTCCGAAGGAGATGCCGAGGTTCGTGGTGACGAAGGCTTCTATGTATGTACCGAAGAGATAAGCGGCTTCCGGTCTGCCTCCGGCCCCAGGAAGCGAGGCTACGCCAATACCTACCCTTGGTGCGACATATCCGTCCCACTGGTTATGCTCACCGCTGGGCTTGGTGTCTTGCTTGATGGCATCCATGGCCGTTTTAAAGCCGTTCTTAATGTCCTGACTGATTTTGTCCTTGTTCCTCTTGTTGATAATCTGTGCCTGAAGGCCCATGACGGGCAGCATAAGCACAAGTATTGACAGAATAACTTTCTTCATGCGGATTGATGTATGATATGAGTGCAAAGATACGGCAATTTGCCCACAATACAAAAACAAAGAGTTCATTACTTTTTATTTTATTTGTTTTTTCTGCAAAATAGGTTTACCTTTGCACAGAGAAAGATGAAACATTATTTGTCCATATTACTGCTCCTTCTGATGATACCATTGTGCTCCGATGCCCAATGGCATTACCGTTTCCCGTTTGTCCATAAGGAGAAAGCGCAGAAGTCGGCAAGCTTTGTAAAACAGTATGGCGACTCGCTTATGGCGTTGAACAACCGTATCTTCAACGCTCCGGCAAATAAGAAAGCGGACGCAGCCGCCGATGAGCCGCGTATCTTCATGCCGCTGACCTTCTACCATGATGTGGTGGGCAGGGCTTTCAATGTGGGCGATACACTGTCGCTAACCGACCGGCTGTTGCTCCGGACATATATCATGCATCCGGAACTGGTGGAAAGTTCACAGACGGAGATAGAGAATGCGGGAGCGCCGGTATATGAACCGGAAAAGCCTTTGCACAGGCGTGAGGACCTTGTTGAGAAATCGCGGACGGAATACGTGGAACCGAAGACGTCCCCACTCACGGTGGTCCTCAGACGTCCGAACTTCTGGAACTATCGAGGCGACTATTCCCTGCAGTTTATGCAGAACTATGTCTCCGGCAACTGGTATAAGGGAGGTGAGAGCAACTATTCGGCTCTTACCTCAGTGACGATGGAGGCCAACTACAACAACAAACAGAAGGTGAGATGGGATAACAAACTGGAGATGCGCTTCGGCCTGCAGAGCTCACGCTCCGATACCCTTCATCGCTTCAAGACCACCGAGGACCTTTTCCGTGTTACATCGAAACTTGGACTGCAGGCTTCCAAACGGTGGTACTATACTCTGCAGGTGCTGGCCTACTCGCAGTTTACCCATGGCTACAAGAGCAACAAGCCGACGCTCTATTCAGACTTTCTTGCTCCGCTCAACATGAACATCTCTGTCGGTATGGATTACAATGTCGACTGGCTGGGACATAAGCTTAAGGGCTCTGTACATCTGGCTCCTTTCGCGTACAATATGAAGTACACACGTAAGCTGGAACTGTCCGAGCGACTTGGAATGGAGAAAAACCATCACTTCCTGAACGATTTCGGTTCGGAGTTCACTGTTGACCTGACATGGCAGCTCATGGACATGCTGAAGTGGAAGACGCGTCTCTATGGCTATACGAGTTATGAACGTACTGAGATGGAATGGGAGAACACGCTTAGCTTCCGGTTCAATAAGTGGATAAGTGCGCAGCTCTTTATGTATCCCCGTTTTGATGATGGCGTTAACCGTGATGATCATCATGGCTATTGGCAGTTTAAGGAGTATGCGTCCATAGGATTTCAGTATTCTTTCTGAGGGTTAGTGATAAATGCTATGACGTGAAGCAGACTGCGGATAAATGGTCTAGGACCGTTTATCCGTTTTATATTTTGACTGGCATGTATATCGGCTAACGGGTGTAAGTCCCTAACAGGCTCCAGTAGTGGGAACTGTCCAGCCAGAGAGACAAGGGTGTCCATCGCGAGTTGGAATCTGAAAGAAGTCAGCGGCAAACATCTGCCCCGACGTACAGAAA
>ONDK01000081.1 GCA_900316565.1 uncultured Prevotella sp.
TAAATTGCTGGTTATTTGTTGTTTGGCGATTACAAATATACAACAATTTTCTGAGAAACTGTCATTTTAAGCCACCTTTTTAGGGGTGGGAAACTTTAGATAATAAGCCGCTGACTGTGCTTATCGTCGAAAGTAGCCGTAAAGACCTGATCTGTAGTGAGAGTCATGTCGTATGTACGCCCACTTTTGATGGATACTGGGAACTCATAGGTCATCTGCCCCAAATATTTATGGGAAATCGTAAGTTTTCTTGCCCCATGAGGAATGTAGACCCATACTTCAGCCGTGTGGTCCTCATCAACCTTCATCACGCCCAAAGAGCCTGTATCAAAACTAAAGCCTTTCTCGGTTGTTTTTACTTTGATTAGCGCACATTTGTCCCCGTTTTGGTCGCGCACTATAGTACCTTGCAGGTTTGCTGTAGGATCATTAATATCCATATCAAAACTTGAAACAGACATTTTGTTCTGTCCCATAAAAGATATAGGTATTAGTAACAGAAAAAATAATATACTAAGTTGTCTCATAAAATATAAGTTTGGTCGTATCGTTGTGCAAAATTAATAAATATTATTTAATATCGTTAAAAAGAAGCGGTTTTTTTATTTATTCCAAAACACTAGTGTCTCTTAAAATTTGAATTATATTCCAAAAATATGTCAATTATACATAAAGTCGAACATTGGCCATCTACCATCTGACTAAATACATATCTGCCGTTATTCATATTTATTCGCATCTTTATACGCTCCACAAAGGTAACGATTTCAAAAGTGCGACAAGGTTTATTTTACATAAATTAAGAGACACTAGTGATTCCAAAAACATAAAGAAAAACCTGCTTATATGAGGAAAATGACAAAAAGATACATTTGGAAAGAGAAAAGCCATACTTTTGAAATAGTAACAGTTATATTTTTAATGCGAGAACATTTTTCTCAATGCAAGAATAGCTATTAGAATACAAATAAGACTTCGCTTTTGAAACTTTTAGCAACAAAAAAAGGAGCACCGATGCGTGCCGATGAAGGCTAACGCGTCAGTGCTCCTGTAGATATATCAAATAATGAACTATTCTTATAGTGCAGCCTCAACCTGCTTGCGGACCTCCTTCATGTCAACGGTAGGCTCGAAGCGAGCTATCACCTCGCCATTGCGGTCGATGAGGAACTTGGTGAAGTTCCACTGGATGTCGTCTTTCTTGCGTGGCTCAGGATTTGCCTCGTTATAGAGCTTCTCCATTACTGCGGCGAGCTTGGGTTCATAACCGCCCTGGCACGGCTTCTGGCTCTTCAGCCATGTGTAGAGAGGGAGCTCGTTGGCACCGTTGACATCGCTCTTCTTGAACTGTGGGAAGTCGGCACCGAACTTCAGTGTGCAGAACTCCTTTATCTCCGCATCACTGCCCGGAGCCTGATGACCAAACTGATTACAAGGGATGTCGAGAATCTCCAAGCCCTTATCCTTAAGACTGTGATACATTGCCTCCAGGTCCTCGTACTGTGGTGTGAAGCCACATCCCGTTGCCGTGTTCACGATGAGCAGGACTTTGCCCTTATACTGTGAGAGACTTACCTCATTACCACTCTTGTCGTTGAGACTGAAATCATAAACTGTCTTCATATCCTTATCATTGTTTTGCGCCATGCCGACGATTGTTATCATAAGCAACATGGCTATTGTTAATATGCGCTTCATAAGCGTTACTGTTATTTGTAATTATTGCAAAGTTATAATTCTTTTCCGGTTCCGCAAGGATTGTAGAGTTTTATTTTAAATGTATTAACCTTTCAGTGCGGAAGACGCGATGAGTTTTAAATACGTTAACTTTACAAACTATGCGGAGCCGGAAGACAGTTCATATATGAAGTGGTATCACCTCAGGCGAAGGGAAATCTTCTTACTGCTGCCGTTGACACGGACGATGTAAACGCCCTGGTCGAGGTTTCCGGTGGTGTAAGTTTCCGTGTCGGCGATGCCATGCTCTACCATAGCGCCATCAACATAATAGACCGACACCTTATCGCCGGCAGTGAGACCGCTTACAACAAGGCAGCCGTTGACACCACGGACTGTCCACGAGCTGTTGCCATCAGAGCCGTGGCTCTTTGTACCATCAGGACGAATGCCACCAATGGTGAGCGTCAGCCGATTGTCGGTATAGCCCTTGGCGGTGTTCAGCGAGTAAGAGTCCTGCGTCAGGTCCACGACATCTCCCGTCGCTTTATCCTTCAGCCATACGCTCAGTCCGTCGAAGGCCTCGGCATCAGGCAGTGAGACGGTGAGCCGTCCGTCCTTGGCAGCACGGTAGCCCATAGCCATCTCCACGCCGACAGGTGCGTTGCCGGCCAGCGAGAGAGCCACGCCATTGTCGTCGAGGAGGTAGAGCTGCGGCACGCTGTCGTTAAAGCTCTGCCACTTCACTCCATCGGAACCGAGGTTGAAGGCGAGGGCTTTGCTATCCTCGGAGGTCCTCACGACTACATCGTCGGTTGCTCCGTCCTCGTCGGCAAGCGCCACGAAGGGCTTGGCGGCAAGGGTCGGTGTCTTGCTTGGCAACGGCGGTAGGGCGAAGGTCACCGTCTCGGTGTTCTTATCGCCAATGACTGCCGTCTGCGTGAAGAAGGCGGAGCCGAAGTCGAGCGACCCGTCGGTGGTCCAGCTCTGCTTGGTGGTGAAATTGTTGCCGTCGGGGGTAACGGTATAGAACACATGCGGTGCGTTCATGGCGCAACTCTTACCGTCAGCAGAATAAGCAGTGTTGTATCCACTGACGAGCCACGGCATACCCTTGAGGTTCCAACCCATATTCTCCAACTTCGTGAAGTGGGCGGTGCCGTCGGTAGGTGTCGTGTTGTACTGTGTCAGCGTCACGGTCTTCGCCGAGCCATCCTCACTATAGACGTAATCGCCATCGGTACTGCCGAAGCCGGTGAAGCGGATATCAGTATCCGCTGTGAGTGGTGAGCCGAGGTTCAGCAGCCACCCGTCGCAGGCGTTCACCTGCGTGGAGGTCATCGGCTTCCAGCATGGCGAGTCGGAAGTATGGAAATCATAGTCCCAGGCAGAGCGTTTCTCTCCGTCGTAGGTCTTTCCCTTCGGGATAGAATACTTCGCCTCCGAGATATTACCATTACCGTCCGTTGCCGTAGTCAGTGCATTGGCGTAGTCGTATGGGAACGGCATCGACATAAGCGAATACTGTGTACCTTTAGGGAACGAACGCTCAGCGGCGACATAGGCAGCACGGATGATGTTGCCGTTGCCATAGAGCGACGCCCCGGCTTTCAGCAGCAGATAGCCCGGCATGAAGGCGTTCTCACCAGTGAATATCTTTGTCGATGCATCAGCACCGAGCGACAGCGATGCGTTCTTGCCGATATACACCACCGAACCCTCATGGGGATAATGGTTGTTCTCGGCAGTGGCGTAGCGGGCTTGGCCTTCGGCGATACTCCAAGTCTCGAAGCAGCCCATATCGACGGCGTCACCGAGGGTGCGCGGATTGCCAAGGATGTCGCGATCGTTAGACAAATCGACAAAATCATTGACGCTCTTATTCAGCGCTAAGTTCGTCGTGCCGGCATTGATGGCCTTACTTTTCTCATGCAACTGATAATAATACGGTGCATGCCCGGTGAGGAACGCAGGCAACGTATAGGTATTGCCCGTGTTCAGATACGGTGCGAAGGGATTACCCGTAAAGGCATAGCAGCTGGTATATGTTCCAGTGCCCGAGGTGTTCTCCTCGTCAGCCGCATTGTCAATTCTGTTGAAGTCGATGCAGTTGATAACCTTTCCCGCATTGTCGACCGTCTTTTGTCCTGCCGCATCAGCCACCACAGTGCAATTGAGCATCGTAGCGTCCTTATCCACGCTGACAATGGGCTGACCGGTAGCGACGGTGTTGCCGTAGAGCAGCGCGTTGTAGAGCAGACCGTACTGGAGGTTGACCACGGGCGCACCGATGCCGTTGTTCTCACTCACCGTATTGCCGTCGATGATCATATTGCGCAGTACGAGGTTGTCGATCTCGTCTTTGATGTTGATGACGGGATCCGTGATCGTCTTTGTCTTGTCGCCACGCACCTCCACGCCATCGACGAGGGCGCCAAAGCCATACCCAGTCGCCATCTCCATGGTAGAGATGGACGCCACGCGCGTGCGGTGCGTTGTCTTCGCAGCCAGACCCGGACGGGACGCCTTGACCTTCTGGATATACTCATCTATCGCAGTATTCTCAAAGGTCCGCGCACCATTATTATAGAGCACGTTCCCGGTTTCCTTATCCTTCGTGCCTTTCGGCTCATCGGTGTATCCCGAGGCGATACTGCCATAGACGCTCACACCATTGCGCAGCGTGATGGCCTCCGGAGTGGCATTGTCGTTGTTGGCGCCTTTGACAAACACGTACGACTTTGCCTGCTGGGATTCGGAGGCCTTATCCATAAAATAGGTATAAACCGCCGCGGCGTCGATGGCGCGCTGGATGGATCCACTGCCATAGGCATTCTCCCACGACAGTCCCGTGGTCTTGTTCGTATTGATCTTCACGGGGTCGACGAAAAGCACACGCTGCATCGCCGACGAGCACTCGTAGGCTCCCCGCTCCATGCTGCCGTCGTAGAGACGCACCTTGTTCGCCAGATCATTGGTGTAGGCAGTGTCGGCAAGCAGTTTTGGGATGATTTTGTCTGTCAGCGTCGTGTCGTTGCCCCACTTAGTCTTGATGGTCATTCCTGAAACCCA
This sequence comes from uncultured Prevotella sp., assembly GCA_900316565.1. Lineage (GTDB taxonomy): Bacteria > Bacteroidota > Bacteroidia > Bacteroidales > Bacteroidaceae > Prevotella. Next base: position 4,750 of record ONDK01000081.1, read on the forward strand.
ACCGAGCACCTTGCTGGCATAGAACAGGTAGTTGGCGCGTGTCAGCGTGCGCACACCCGGATTAATGTGGTAGTCGCGCTGACTGATGTCCGCGCCATCGCCATTGACGAAGTTAGGACCCTCCATAGCGTTGTAGTTGCGGTCGTCGAGACCCACGTTGTGATTGTTGGCATTCTCATCGGCGTTGTCGATGCCCGTGATGGCATTATACTGCATGGATTCGCCCGGTGCAATACCCTCGTACTGCGTTTTCATGCCATTGTTCTGGTCGTCTTTCCAGATGATGGAGTTGTAGAGCGTCGAGGTTCCTGTCGCCTTATCCGAGAGCTTGATATGTCCACCGTTCATAGCGAAAGTACAGTTGACGATGCTCACGGTGTCGGTACTCTCCAACGGATTGCCCGAACCGGAGTGGAACACGCTATTGTAGATGAGCGTGCGGCCGCCGCCCTGCTCCACGCGCACGGCAGGCACCGTCGTGGCGTCTTTGGCTCCGTTCTGCTGGAAGATACAGTTCTTGATGGTCAGCTTCGGCACGCCGCCAATGGCGTCGAGGTGATCTGTGGTTGATTTCTTGCCCGTGGCACCCGTGCCGGCTTCCGTGGTCTTAAATTGCTCCTTATAGTAGATAGCGGCACCGCCCGTGATCTTATCGGTACCCGTGCCCTTGCTTTCCGTATGGGTATCAGTGGCATAGTTGTTGACAAAGGTCAGACCATCGAAGGTGATAGGCATCGCCTTGCCGGTGGATTTGGAGGATTTATTGATAGAGCTCTGAGTAACGTCTATCTCCTCTTCCGGTGTGCTACTACCGGATCTGTTTCCCTGTGTCTCCCACTGTTCGGCATCGGAGATAAAGAAGAGGTGCGCCATATTGTCTGCTGTCGATGTCGACTTATTCGCCATCTCCAAGATGGTGGGGTTCTGTTCGATGTCGCGTGCCCCGACGATTTCCTTACTGTAACCGCCCTCGATGGTCAGACTCTTCGCCTGATAGTCATGTCCGGAGATAATCTTCTTCTTCAGCGCCACCATCCCGTCGTTGGCGCCGGTGTGGATTTGGAAACCGTTGTTGCTCTCGTCGAGGGTGTATGTCGGCGAGTAGGTTCCTCCCATGATCTTCACCACCTTCGGCTTGTCATTACGGCTCAGGAGCAGCGTCTCGATGGCACGCTGCAGGTCACTGGTCGGGGTATCCCAGGAACGTCCGTCGGCGGTTTTCGCACCCGTTTTCTCCACGTCCGACACCCACATCACGTCAATGCTGTCGCCGTCGGCGACGGTGAGCTGCGAGTGCTGGTACTCGTACACGCCGATGTCTATATAGTCCTTGGTGGTGTTGCCCAACGGGTCGGCTGAGATACGGTTCATATTCTCCGTGCTCTCCTCGTTCTTGTCGTCGGCGTAGTTCATGTACTTATCCTTGCCCAACGGCAGAAGGGTGAGCTTGAAACTGTTCTTATAGTATTTGGAGAGCTTTGGATAGATGCCATGCGCATCATACTCGCCATTAGTAGTCTTATAGTTTCCTTTCTCATCCTGGTCTATCTCTCCCCAT
>ONDK01000087.1 GCA_900316565.1 uncultured Prevotella sp.
TATCCGTCGACACGCCAGTTTATGATTGGCATGCAGGTAGATTTCTAAATAACGGGTCCTAAATATAATTTTTGAGGATTAAGAAACAATGAAAAAGATATATAAATTTGCCGCCATGCTGATGATGCCGGCGGCACTGCTCACGGCTGCTGGTTGTACTGATCTCGATGAGAACCTCTACGATCAGGTGGCTTCGCAGAACTATTATAATACAAAATCGGATGTAGTGCGTGCGGTGTTCCGCCCGTTCGAGCATGCTTATTATACCATTCAGAGCCGTCAGGTGCTAAATGAGGAAACGGCAGACCAGCTCATCACGCCTACTCGTGAAGACTGGTGGGACGATGGTGGCCGTTGGGCAAGACTCCACCGACACAAATGGATTACTACCAATGGTGAGGCGCAGAGCCAGTATAACCTAGGCTTCCAGGGTATCGGACAGACCAACCTCGTCATCGAAGACCTCGACAAGCTGCAGGCTTCGAAATTTGGGTTTACAGAAAGTGAGTTCAACAACCTCAAGGCACAAAACCGTGTGCTAAGGGCCTGGTTCTATCTCACGCTGCTCGACGAGTTCCGCAATATTCCTTTCACGGTCAGCTACTATGACCAGTCGAAGAATACGCTGGAGCAGGTGGAACCACGTAAGATTTACGACTTCATCGAGTCGGAGCTCAAGGAGTCTCTGCCAATGCTGACAAAGAAGACTGCCCTCGGTGGTAACCAGAACCTGGAAGGACAGTGGACGCAGGCCGGTGCCGCCGCACTGCTGGTGCGTCTGTATCTGAACGCTAAGGTGTATATTGGCGAGGACCATTTCGCCGACTGTGAGAAGGTGGCTCAGGATATCCTCGACGGAAAGTACGGAACCTACAAGGTTGCGGACCGCTGGGATGCTGCTTTCGATTGGAACAATGAGACCTGCGATGAGGTCATCTTTGCCTTCCCGGGTGCTGCCGGCTATTCCCACTGGCACTATAAAGGCGATACCTACTGGTGGTCAGTGCCTTCCAAGGCCAGCGAGTGGCTTCACGACAAAAAGAATAAGGAGGGCGACCATAACCTCAAATATTCCTGCTCACCGAGCTACAGGCCAGATGGTACAAAGTACAACTTTGAACTTGGCATGCCCGTCTCCCGCTTCAAGGATTATCCGTCGGATGTACGGCTGAAGTTCTACAAGAATCTTGGCGACAGCAAGCGTGAGGGTATGTTTATCTATGGAAAGATTGCATATACCGATGAGAATGACAACAAGACGAAGTACCTGAAAGACCACAACGGCAAGTACACCCTTGACCTGCGCGATGCCGTGGGGAAGTTTGGTGGTACCGACGGCGACAAGTGGCTGGCTACATCGGAAAGCCGGCTGGAGGATGGCGACGACAACTCCGGATGGCAGTTCGTGAAGTATCCGCTCTATGCCGATGGCGACAAGGGACAACTTGAGGCCGACTATTGTGAGATTCGTCTCCCGGAAGTTATATACAGTCTTGCTGAGTGCAAGCTGCGAGATGGTAATACCGAGGAGGCTGCGCGACTCCTCAACTCAGTCCGTAAGCGCAACTATCCTTCCTCCGACTGGAAAACGGTGCTGTATGCTCCGGAAGGTTCCGCAAAACTCGATATGAAGGAGATGCTCAACGAGTGGGGCAGAGAGTTCTTCGCTGAAGGCCGCCGTCGTATCGATCTCATACGATTCGGAAAATTCCTGGATGCCTGGTGGGACAAGGAGGCCGACGCCGATGACCATACACTCATATTCCCGTTCCATCCTGATATCCTGGGCGCAAACAAGCATCTGAAGCAGAACCCGGGTTATTAATATATCTAACTTTATTTGAATTATATTTTTATGAAAAAGATATTGAGATACGGACTGTACGCCTTGATGGCGCTCCTTGCGCCATTGGCGTTCCAGTCGTGCAGCGATGCCAACGACATCGTACTCATCACGGAGGATCTTCCGCTAATAGTATCCCACCTCTATATGGTGGGCGACGCTACACCCACGGGGTGGAACATTGACAGTCCTACGGAGCTGACGAAGGACCCGTCCGACAAGTTTATATACACTTATCACGGCAAACTGAGTGCCGGTGAGCTGAAGTTCCCGTTGTCAACGGGCGACTGGGGCGGTACATTCATCTACGCTCCCTCGGCAGGTACGGAGATCAACGAACAGGGAGTGGCCAGTGATAAGATTGATGTGCGCAAAGGCGGCGATGACAACAAATGGAAGGTCACGAAGGCCGGTATCTATACCATCACGCTGAACCTGAAGGACTACACTATCTCTGCTGTCTACGAGGGCGAGGAGCCTCCTACGCCTATAGCCACGGCTTGGCTTACCTTTATTGGCAGTGCTACACCGTGGGGATGGGATGCCGGTGAGCTTGAATCTGCCGTCAAGGCGGGCAATGACTTGTTCACGAAGACTTCCGACAACCCGTTGCAGTTCACTTACGAAGGTCATCTGAATGTGGGCGAGTTCAAGTTGGCTTACGACCAGACGAATATCTCTGGCTGGAGCAATTATATCCAGGCCCCGGAGGATGGCGTTACCGTCAGCCATGAGGGTGTGTCGAAGAAGGGCATGATCATTGGCGGTGCCGACAATAAATGGAATGTTACTGAGGCGGGTACATACAAGCTGCTCTTTGACCTTACGAATCTTACTGTAACGGTCGTCTCATGTACTCCTGACCCCGTAGCGCCGGCTAAGGATCCCTGGGCCACGGAGACACTCTACATGCTTGGCTCTGCAGCCAACGGATGGTCTATCGGTGCTGCCTATGCCTTCACGAAGCAGGCGGAGCAGAAATTCGTTTATGAGGGATCTCTGAAGGAAGGGACGTTTAAACTGATGTCCACCAACGAAGGAGGCTTCGGCACCGACGACAAGGACTGGTTCTATGCACCTGCCAATGAAACCGTTATCAACGAGAATGGCGCGGCTGCAGACGGTGTCGTGTATGGCACAGGTACAGCTGCTGACAACCAGTGGAAAATAACGAAGGCTGGTAAATACAGGATTACGGTCGACATGAAAGCTCACACTATAAAGGCTGAGTACTTGGATAAATAACAATCACTAAGAACATCTATATTATGAAGAAATATTTTCTGGCAGCTTTAGCGTTTTCAGTGATGCTGTCAAGTTGCAACAACAACGAGTGGGACGTTACCAGCGATCTTTCTGTCGACGCCACAGACCCCACGGCAGGGCTAACACCGCTGGCAGAGTCCGACGGCATGGATTATGCACCGCTCTGCTGGAGTGTCTACGGATCATTGCGCCAGCAGGAGAAGGAAGGCTCTTTCCCGAACATCTTTACCATGGACGACTGGGAGAAAGCCAGCGATTACGTGGTGAAGTACCTCAAGCCCTACGGCTATGACATGCTCGTTACCGATGGCTTCGCGTCAATGAGTGGTGATGACGGTTACATGACACGCTACAGCCATGTACGGAAAGACGAGAGCTCTCCTGAGGTGGAGCTCAAGGATGTCGTCGCCATGCTGAAGGCCAAGGGTCTGAAGCTCGGCGTTTACGACAGTCCGTTCTGGCTTCACTATACAAACCCCGACGCCATCATCCCTGGGACGGATACCATCAAGGTGAGCAGCCTGCGCTATAATGCCGCTGTCGACAAGGACGTGCTCCATCCTAACAAGAATGAGAATTTCTGGTGGGTCGTTACCAGTCATCCGGGTGCCGAGCAGTACTTCGAAGGGTTCTTCAAGCATTATGCTGACATGGGCGTAAAGTTCATCCGCATGGACTTCCTGTCATGGTACGAGGATGGCATGAACTATAACGATCAGATTGACAAGGGCTATGGCCGTGAGCGTTATGTCAAGGGCATGCAGTGGATCAACAAGTATGCCAAGAAGTACGGTATCTATGTCTCCCTCGTCATGCCACACCTGAAGAATGATGCCATCATAGAGAAGTACTGTGGCAATATGTTCCGTATTGATGCCGATGCACTGGAAGGCTCGTGGTACCGTTTCTCTGAGAACAACCGTGGCACCTTGCGCGGTGGATGGCCAAACTCTGAGAATGCCTTCGACGGATTCATCAACTGGTCGAAAGTTTCCGGCCGCAAGAAGGTACGCCTCGACGGTGATTTCATCCGC
>ONDK01000006.1 GCA_900316565.1 uncultured Prevotella sp.
TGTTTGAGCGCTTTTTCAAATGCGTTCGAAGAACGCATCCCCCAGTTATATCGTGCCTTTGTTTTAAAGACCTCTAAAAGTTTGCTGCAAAGGTACGGAAATTATTTATATGCACGCCTATCTCAAAGGTCCAATAATATAAAAATATGTAAAAAGTATAACTAATTTCTTGATTAAAATCATTTGTTTGCGCTCACATATATAAAAAGAGTTTAATGAGAAAAAAAATAATGCACAAACCTTGGGGCATTGCGCAAATTGTAGTAAATTTGCACTGATTTTATAAGGACATTCAATAAAAGCATTTTAAATTTTGCATTTTTTCAAATATCAACTATGAGTGAAAAGAGAGTTTACACCTTCGGAAACGGTAAAGCCGAAGGTAGAGCAGACATGCGTAATCTGCTCGGTGGTAAGGGTGCCAATCTGGCAGAAATGAACCTTGTTGGAGTTCCAGTACCTCCAGGCTTCACTATTACCACGGATGTATGTACAGAGTACTATGAGAAAGGAAAGGACGATGTTGTAGCACTTCTGAAGGGCGATGTTGAGCGTTCCATGAAGCTTATCGAGGACACTATCGGTAAGAAGTTCGGTGATCCCAGCAACCCACTGCTCGTCTCTGTTCGCTCTGGTGCACGCGCATCCATGCCAGGTATGATGGACACCATCCTGAACCTCGGTCTTAACGACGAGGTCGTAGAGGGTCTGGCTAAGAAGACCAACAATCCACACTTTGCATGGGACAGCTATCGCCGTTTCGTGCAGATGTACGGTGATGTCGTTTTGGGCATGAAGCCTGTCAACAAGGACGACGTAGACCCGTTCGAGGCAATCATCGAGCAGGTGAAGAGCCAGCGCGGCATCAAACTTGATTATGAACTGAATGTCGATGAGCTCAAGCAGCTTGTCAAGCTCTTCAAGGAGGCTATCAAGAAGCAGACCGGTTCTGACTTCCCAACAGACCCTGAGGAGCAGCTCTGGGGCGCTATCTGCGCTGTCTTCGGCAGCTGGATGAACAAGCGTGCTATCCTTTATCGTAAGCTTAACGGAATTCCTGACGACTGGGGGACAGCTGTTTCTGTCATGGCTATGGTCTATGGTAACATGGGCGAGACTTCTGCAACAGGTGTTTGCTTCAGCCGTGATGCAGCAACAGGTGAGAACATCTTCAACGGTGAGTGGCTTAAGAACGCTCAGGGTGAGGATGTTGTATCAGGTGTGCGTACTCCGCAGCAGATTACTCTTGAGGGCTCACGTCGTTGGGCACAGCTCCAGGGCGTAAGCGAGGAGGAGCGCGCAAGCAAGTATCCTTCTCTTGAGGAGGAGATGCCTGAGGTGTACAAGCAGTTGAATGAGATTCAGCAGAAGCTTGAGGACCACTATCACGATATGCAGGATATGGAGTTCACCGTTCAGGAGGGCAAGCTCTGGTTCCTTCAGACACGTAACGGTAAGCGCACCGGTACTGCTATGGTCAAGATCGCTATGGACCTCCTCCACGAGGGTCAGATTGACGAGAAGACTGCCATCGAGCGCTGCGAGCCTAACAAGCTTGACGAGCTCCTTCACCCGGTATTCGACAAGGAAGCACTCAAACATACACATACACTGACTCACGGACTGCCAGCATCTCCAGGTGCCGCTACCGGTCAGATCGTGTTCTTCGCTGACGACGCTGCTAAATGGCACGCTGAAGGCCACAAGGTTGTCATGGTCCGTATAGAGACTTCTCCTGAGGATCTCGCAGGTATGTCTGCTGCAGAGGGTATCCTCACAGCACGTGGCGGAATGACTTCTCACGCTGCCGTTGTTGCACGTGGTATGGGTAAGTGCTGCGTCAGCGGTGCTGGTAACATCCACGTCGACTATAAGAAGCGCGAGGTAGAGATCCACGGACAGGTATTCCACGAGGGTGACTATATCTCCATCAACGGTTCTACCGGTCAGGTCTATGAGGGTGAGGTAGAGACTCGTCCTGCAGAGGTTACCGGTTACTTCGCTGAGCTGATGAAACTTTGCGACAAGTACACCAAGCTGGTTGTCCGCACTAACGCTGACACTCCTCACGATGCTGAGGTTGCAAAGAGCTTCGGAGCTGTAGGCGTAGGTCTCTGCCGTACAGAGCACATGTTCTTCGACAACGAGAAGATTAAGCCTATGCGCGAGATGATCCTCGCTGATACTACAGAGGAGCGTGAGAAGGCTCTTGCTAAGCTCCTGCCTCTGCAGAAGAAGGACTTCGTTGGCATCCTGAAGTGCATGGATGGCATGCCAGTGAACATCCGTCTCCTTGACCCACCTCTCCACGAGTTCGTACCTCACGATGAGAAGGGCCAGAAGATTATGGCAGAAGAGATGGGTGTAAGCCTCGATAAGGTTAAGCAGCGTGTAGCCAGCCTTGAGGAGCACAACCCAATGCTTGGTCTTCGTGGTTGCCGTCTTGGAAACAAGTTCCCAGAGATCACCAAGATGCAGACAAAGGCTATCCTCGGCGCAGCTATTGAGCTGAAGAAGCAGGGCCTCGATCCGAAGCCAGAGATTATGGTTCCGCTGGTAGGTACATACAAGGAGCTGAAAGCGCAGAAGGAAGTCATCAACAAGGCAGCCAAGGAAGTATTCGCTGAGGAAGGTCTTGAGATTCAGTTCAAGGTCGGAACAATGATTGAGATACCTCGTGCAGCCCTCACTGCCGATAAGATTGCTCAGTATGCTGAGTACTTCAGCTTCGGTACCAACGACCTTACTCAGATGACCTTCGGTTACAGCCGTGATGATATCAACAGCTTCCTGCCGAACTATCTGCAGAACAAGATCCTCGACGTTGACCCGTTCCAGGTCCTCGACCAGGAGGGTGTAGGTCAGCTTGTTAAGATGGCCGTTGAGAAGGGACACCAGACACGTCCTGACATCAAGTGCGGTATCTGCGGTGAGCACGGCGGTGAGCCTTCATCAGTCAAGTTCTGCCACCGTGCAGGCCTCGACTACGTAAGCTGCTCTCCATTCCGTGTGCCAATCGCACGTCTGGCTGCTGCTCAGGCTGCCGTTGAAGAGTAAGCGGTAGAGAAGAATAAGTATTGAACAACTTATTATCATCTATATAGAAAGTGGCGGATACTGGTGCAGCAGTGTATCGGTGTCCGCCCTTTTTAGTTCATATAATATGATGAATGAGTTTAACGTGATATGATGAATAAGACAATCATTTTGTTTCTTTTACTGTTAAGCAGTTCTGTGGTCAGAGCACAGAAGCTGTTTGATGTCTTTACGGCCATTCCCGACACCATGCTTTCCTATCTAGATGCAGGCCTGCGCTCGGAACTGGCCGGCGATATGAGGACAAAGAAGACCGCGGTAGTTGTAAACATTATCGGCGACACCACCCGGGTTGTCACTTACAGCTCAGACTATATCCTGCTGAGATGCAATAAGTCGCGCGACATGGAGATAAAACTGCTGCCAAGGAAACAGGAAGGCGACACCATTGTCTGCGTTGTCAACACCTACAAAGGACCTGCGGAGGAGAGCACTGTTGACTTCTACACATTAGCATGGAAGCCTCTGTTGAAAGAGCAGTTTGTCGGCAGCGTCTCAGGAATGTCATTGCTTCAAAGGCCCGACACCCTTTCTACCGATGACTTCCAGAATCTTTGCGGTATGTTCGACCCTCTTCTGGTCAATATCCATCTGTCGCCAAAGGAACAGTCACTGACATTCTCCGTCTCACTCCCCGATGTCCCCCGTGATAAAGAGAAGACATTAAAGGGACTTATTTCGCAAAGAAAGTTTAATTGGGATGGTGAAAGATTTAATTGATGTTAATCAAGAGAAAATAGTTGGGAAAACATTTGCAAGGTTAATAGATAATGTATAATTTTGCAACGTGTTTTTCATGGTATTAGATTATTAAGGTTAATGAAAGGATTGGTTGTCGTGAGATAACCAATTTTTTTTTGTCCTTTTGTGAACCTATCATCTATCATGAAAGTATAGGTTTTCATCTCGCTTGATACTCTACGATACAGGCAACCTATCCATTTCCAATTCTTTAGTATCATGTTTTTCTCTGATTTTTCTTTGTGTTTCACGTTAAAGTCAGTATCTTTGCATCACGATAAAAAAACAAAAACAAACCTTCACAAACAAAGAAAGAACATGAATCTAAAAGTACGTCTTATCATAATGAACTTCCTGGAGTTTGCGGTCTGGGGAGCCTATCTCACGTGTATGGGCAACTATCTGGTGAAGTCAGGTATGGCCGAAGATATATCGTGGTTCTATGCCATCCAGGGTATAGTCTCTATCTTCATGCCGACACTCATAGGAATAATTGCCGACAAATATATACAGCCTCAGCGGTTGCTGGGCCTCTGTCATCTGTTGGCAGGTATATTCATGTTCTCACTTTGCTTTGTGGGTTATTCCGTTGGCTTTGGCAATGAGATACCGAATAAAGGCCTGTTTATCGCCCTTTACACGCTAAGTGTCGCCTTTTACATGCCGACGTTGGCCTTGGCGAATACTACAGCTTTTACAATCCTTAAGAACAATGGTATGAGCACCGTTACCGACTTCCCTCCCATCAGGGTCTTCGGCACGGTAGGCTTTATAGCCACGATGTGGTTTGTCAACTGTGCCGCCCTCGACGGCAACGGCTTCACCTTCACCTTTGCGCAGAACGACTTTAAGTTCCAGTACACCTATATGCAGTTCTTCGTCTCCGGTCTGCTGAGCATTGTCCTTTTCCTTTACTCACTTACGCTCCCGGAGTGCAGAATTGTGAAGAACGAGAGCAAATCACTATCCCAGCAGTTTGGTCTTGACGCCTTCAAGCTCTTCAAGACCCGTCGAATGGCCCTGTTCTTTATCTTCTCCGCCCTCCTTGGCATGTCGCTTCAGGTTACCAACGGCTATGCAGGTCCGTTCATCACCAGCTTCAAAGGCAGTACGATAACAGAGGTGGCCAACTCCTTCGCTGCCAATAATGCCACGCTCCTCACCTCTATCTCGCAGGTCAGTGAGGCCCTGTGCATTCTCATGATACCATTCTTCATGAAACGCTACGGCATAAAGATCGTGATGCTCATAGCCATGGCGGCATGGGTTCTGCGGTTCGGCTTCTTCGGCATAGGCAGTCCTACCGCACCGGGTGTCATCTTCTTTGTACTTTCCTGCATCGTCTATGGTGTGGCCTTCGACTTCTTCAATGTCTCCGGCGGTATCTTTGTCGATCAGGAATGCGACCCAAGCATTAAGGCATCGGCTCAGGGATTGTTCATGCTTATGACCAACGGCATCGGAGCCACTGTGGGCACGCTCTCTGCCGGAGCTATAGTAAATCATTTCTGTAAAATGGAGAACGGATTCCTTATGGGCGACTGGCAGACATGCTGGTTTATCTTTGCCGCTTATGCCCTTGTCGTTCTCGTTGCCTTTGCCTTAGTCTTTAAGCCCGGCCAAAATAGTATAAAGGCTTGATGCAATAAATCAGAGACCATGCCGTTATATTAAGAAAAGGTAAATATATTGAGAAAGATACAGCTAATATTCCAAGGCGTCTCCGAGATTGTAGAAGGCCCCGAACTGGGGATTATCGTCCTGACCGACCAGATGAAGGAAAGGCAGGTTACCATAGTGTGCGATAAACACATGGAGTACCAGTTCGGACTGCGTATGAACAAAGGTCAGGTTCATACCGAGCGTCTGTTGCCGGAGGTTTTGACCACCGTAGTCAAACAACAGGCCGGTATGCGCTTTGAGGTGCTCATAAGCGATGTCATCGATGGAGAATACCGTTGCATGCTTGTCAACGAGACCACTTTTGAGTCGTTGCCCATGCGTGCCAGCGATGCTATCCTGTTTGCCGTCATCAGTAACTCACCAATATACATGGAGTATAATCTCATGATGCGGCAGAGCGTCCGTTATAGCGCCAGCCCTAATGGAATGGCCATTCCCATCAACTCCCTTAACAACGACATGTTGCAGAACTCGCTCGACAAGGCCATCAAAGATGAAAACTATGAGTTGGCATCTTATCTGCGTGATGAAATAAATAAAAGGAAAAGAGCTGCTGACGACAAGACTGGCAACAGCACTCCCGAAACAGAAGAAAAGAAATGAAGGAAGAGCGTTTTTTCTATGTCCCTGATGCCGCCAACCAATTGGAACTGCCTGAGGAGGAAGCCAAGCACGCCATCCGTGTGCTCCGTCTCCGTGAAGGCGATGAGATGTTTCTTCAGGACGGCTCTGGAACGTTCTATCACGCCACCGTGTCCCTTGCAAATAACAAACATTGTTATTATACCATTGATGAGACCATTGCTCAAAAACGTATGTGGCGTGGTCATATACATCTTGCCATTGCTCCAACAAAGATGATGGAGCGCATGGAATGGATGGCGGAGAAGGCCACGGAGGTGGGCTTCGATGAGATAACGTTCCTCGACTGCAAGTTCTCAGAGCGGAAGAAAGTGCGTACCGACCGGATAGAAAAAATTATTGTCTCCGCCTTCAAGCAGAGCCGTAAAGGATGGTTGCCGACGGTCAACGACATGACACCTTTTGAGGATTTCGTTAATAAAAATCTGCCGGGGCGTAAATTTATCTGCCACTGTTATAATGAGATAGCAAAGAGGGATTTTTTTAGTGAAATTTCTGACAACTTTCCCGATGGTCCATCAGAAGATGGCACGTTAGACAATGACGGCTCCGACGATATAACCGTGCTTGTTGGGCCGGAGGGCGATTTCTCCATCGACGAGGTGCGTATGGCTTTGGACAGAGGGTATGAGTCGGTGTCTCTTGGAACGAGCCGTCTGCGTACGGAGACAGCCGGCCTCTCTGCAGTGATGATGAGCCAGCTTGCAAGAAGACTGTAGACTATTGAAAACATCAAAAATCATGACATTCTTCCAACAGTAGTACACTTGCATTGTAAGTGTACGGAAAATACCGTGTAAAAGGGGCACTTTTACAAGGTAAGTGTACGGAAAATACAACGTAAAAGGACTACATTTGCAATGTGTTGGTTATCAACATATTACAGCGCTAAATTTAAAGATGCGGCAGTCTGAAATATATTTACAGAAAGAATTTATTTTTTATTCGTTTTCAATATTTATCGGTGTCCTCAGATGCCGACATATGAATTATCCGATTTCATTAATCCCCTAGAACTGTAACAAAAAGAAAATCCCAGTCGGATATCATAATCTGGCTGGGATTTTTGTGATATCTTAAACTTCAATAATCTTTTTTCTATAGGTAATGCCGTTATAAGTTCAGAGCATTACTATAGCAGGATGTTACTTTCGTTTATTTCAAGGTTGTTGTCGAAGTGAACTTTATCTTGGCACCAACGACAGTGGTAGAGGATGAGGAAGCCTCCGACTTAAGCCATCCGTCCGGGCTGAATGTGGATGAGGTGTTGCTGCCGAACTCCAGGTTTGTCATGCCCATCATCTTCAGTTGTCCCCACATTTGGTCAATCTGCGACGCATCGACATTACCGCCCATCTTTGTTATCTGCTTCTTGACAAGGGCTTTGACCTCATCTTCCGACATATTGCTCTCCGACTTCTTGTCGACAACGGTCAGACCGTTGGCATCCTTTGAGACAGAGAAAGTGCTCTTTGCCTTTAGCATATCGTCCAAAAGCATCTCATCGAAAGGCTCTCCCGGCTTTATGTCCTTACCATTGAGCGACAGTACCGACGACTCACGGATGAACTTCAGCAGGTTGTCCTTAGTTAGTTCATCGTTTACCTTGAGCATGGCTTTGCTCTTAGGCACCACCTTCTCTATCTCTGGATGCTTACTGTACATTTCGTTGATGCTGTTTATGGCAACCTCAGCAGTAGCCGCCAGCACATTGTCGGCATTCGCCACATCAGTAACATAGCCCTTGGCATCGAGCTTCAGTATGGCCGGTGTCTTCTGCAAAGCTTTAAAGTTGCTCTCTTGGGCAAACTGGCTGACGATTTCTTCGTTGCCGGTAGTAGCGAACGAGTCCACCTTCATCTCTACCGTCCATCCGTTGCCAGCATCTTTTACTGTGTAAGTGGAGAGCACCGTTGCCGAGCCTTTTGTCTCTCCCTGCATAGGCACACCGACATTGAAGTCCAGTGTGGTTTCATACTTGCGGACATCTCCTTTCTTGAAGGCTGTCTTGATTGTCTGAGCACTTGCTGTCATAGCTATGACTAGCAGTGCAAGTGATAGAATGGTCTTCTTCATAAATATAAAAAAATAAAAAAAGCCCACCAGGTCTTCACCTTTGTGAGACTTGGTGGGTATACATATTATTATTAGTATGCTCTTGCAATGATAACCTTAAACTTCGCCGGCTTGCCGCTTACCATGTCGGTACCGGAAACATCAGACTGGTCGACGCTCAACGGTATGCACCGGATAGTGGCTTGTGTGTCCTCCTTAATCTTTGCCTCGGTCTCGGCGGTGCCGTCCCAAGGGCAGAGGAAGAAACCACCGTCCTTGATGCGCTCCTTGAACTCGTCATAGTTGTCGCATTCGTAGGTGTGTTCTTCGCGGAACTTGCGTGCTTTCTCGAAGACGCCCTTCTGGATATCGTCGAGAAGATCTTCCACACGTTTTGCAATGCCGTCGAACGGAACGCTTTCCTTTTCAAGGGTGTCGCGGCGCATCACTTCGACAGTACCGTTCTCCAGGTCTCGTGCTCCAATGACAAGACGTACGGGAACACCCTTAAGCTCATAGTCGGCAAACTTAAAGCCCGGACGCTTGGTGTCGTCGTCATCATATTTCACGCTGATACCTGCGGCCTCCAGTTCCTTAATCACCGGCTGCACCTTTGCGGTAATGGCATCGAGCTGGTCCTGTTTCTTATAGATAGGTACTATGACAACCTGTATCGGAGCGAGCTTCGGAGGAAGTACAAGACCGTTGTCGTCGGAGTGTGCCATGATAAGCGCACCCATTAGACGGGTAGAGACACCCCATGATGTAGCCCAGACATATTCCGGTTTGTTCTCTTTGTTGAGGAAGGTGACGTCGAAGCTCTTGGCGAAATTCTGACCGAGGAAATGGCTTGTGCCGCTCTGCAGGGCCTTCCCGTCCTGCATCATAGCCTCTATGGTGTAGGTGTTCAGTGCGCCGGCAAAACGCTCCGTAGGACTTTTCACGCCACGGATGACCGGTACAGCCAGCCATCCCTCCACGAAGTCGGCATAGACCTTTAGCATCTTCTTTGCGAAGTCTTCAGCTTCCTCTGCCGTGGAATGTGCAGTATGTCCCTCCTGCCATAGGAACTCCGATGTGCGGAGGAAAGGTCGTGTGCGCATCTCCCAGCGCATGACGTTGCACCACTGGTTGCAAAGCAGTGGCAGGTCACGATAGGAGTGTATCCAGTTCTTATATGTGTGCCATATCATTGTCTCTGATGTAGGACGGATGATAAGCTCCTCGTCGAGCTTGGCCTCTGGGTCTACGATGATGTCCTTGCCATCGTCGCTGGCCTTCAGGCGATAATGGGTGACGACGGCGCTCTCTTTTGCGAAGCCTTTGACGTGCTCGGCTTCACGGGCGAAGAAACTTTTCGGTATGAGCAGGGGGAAGTAGGCGTTTTTCACGCCGAGCTTCTTGAATTCCTTGTCGAGCTCACCTTGTATCTTTTCCCAGATAGCGTAGCCATAAGGCTTTATAATCATACAGCCACGTACCGGCGCTGTCTCTGCCAGGTCGGCTTTCATCACCAAATCATTGTACCACTGAGAGTAGTTTTCTGACCGTTTGGTCAGCTGTTTCAGTTCTTTTGCCATTGATAATCTCTACATTATTATTTAATATACTGCAAAAGTACAAAATAATGTTGGCAAAAGTAGAAGAAATGAGATTTTTATTTTAACTTTGCATTAATTTAATGCGTACAATGAATAATCAATAAAGGATAACGATTATGAAACACATGAAGTCTATCACAGCAGGCCTTTGCCTACTTACCTTGGTAAGCTGTGGAAGTTATCAGGGCAACGGTGCCGCTATAGGTGCCGGTGCCGGAGCCGCTCTCGGCGGTATCATCGGAAATATTATCGGAAAGGACTCCAAGGCTACAGCCATCGGTGCTGCCATCGGAGCGGCTGTAGGCTCTGGAACAGGAGCGCTCATCGGCCACCACATGGACAAGGTGGCGCAGGAGGTATCTGCCGAGGTGCAGAACGCAAAAGTTGAGGAGGTTACTGATGCCAACGGCCTTAAGATGGTGAAGGTCTCCTTTGACTCTGGCCTTCTCTTTCCGCTGAACTCATCGACTCTGAATGCCGCGTCGAAGAATGATCTTTCGCAGTTTGCCAATGTTCTGAAGAAGAACTCTGACTGCCTTGTCAATGTCTATGGACACACCGACAAGACCGGCACCGATGCCATCAATATCCCATTGTCGCAGAAGCGTGCACAGTCGGTAGTTGATTTCCTTAAGCAGCACGGCGCTTCCAGCGGCCAGTTCAAGGTTGTCGAGGGAAAGGGAAGCTCAGACCCTGTAGCCGGTCATGAGAACACCGTTAAGGACGAGGCCAACCGCCGTGTAGAAGTATACATCTATGCTTCTGAGAAGATGATTAATGAGGCAAAGAAGAAAGCCGGCG
This sequence comes from uncultured Prevotella sp., assembly GCA_900316565.1. GTDB lineage: Bacteria > Bacteroidota > Bacteroidia > Bacteroidales > Bacteroidaceae > Prevotella. Next base: position 10,620 of record ONDK01000006.1, read on the forward strand.
AATAAACGATATTGTTCCTCACTAAGGCCATGATGAAAGGTTTGCTGCCGTCATCCGGACCTTTGTGAGGAAATATTATACATTTAATCAAGTTGCTGAAGTGATTCAATCGCTTGCTACACCCTGCAAAGGGTTGGAAGCTTTCGAGACTTGTTTACATTTATTTACATAAAACACCCCTCTATGCAGGGCAGCTTAAGGAAATGCGTAAGGTTGTCAAAGTAGTTAAATGGTTGTTCGTGTTGCTTTTCGCGTCATCCATAGTATCGGTTATAGTGCTCAGGTTCGTACCCGTAGTGGCCACACCGCTGATGTTCATCCGTTGCTTTCAGCAAATAGGCGACGGTGAGAGCATAAAGCTCCATCACTCCTGGGTGTCGCTCTACGACATGCCTAAGTCGATGCCGGTGGCGGTGATGGCCAGTGAGGACCAGAACTTCCTGAAGCACCATGGTTTCGACTATGGGGCCATACAGCGTGCTGCCCGTGAGAATATGCAGGGAGGACGCATCCGCGGTGGCAGTACCATCTCCCAACAGACAGCAAAGAACGTATTTCTCTGGCCGGGACGCTCATGGGTCCGCAAGGGCCTGGAAACTTATTTCACGTTCCTCATCGAGCTTTTCTGGTCCAAGCAGCGTATTATGGAGGTTTACCTGAACTCCATTGAGATGGGCGACGGCATCTATGGCGTCGAGGCCGTGGCGGAACAGCATTTCAACCGTTCCGCATCGGAGCTTACAAGGGCCGACTGTGCGCTCATCGCAGCCACTCTCCCCAATCCACGCCATTTCAGTTCTGCCCATCCGGGGCCGTATATGAGAAAGCGGCAGGCGTGGATACTGCATCAGATGACGTTTATGCCGGCATTCCCGGAATAGCTTTTTAATGCCGACAGACAAAATTGTTCTGTACGCTTTGCCGGATAAAAAGATTTTCGTACATTTGTATCGGCAAAGTATAGGGAATATTGGCTTTTGTCGTGATGGCGCCTGCCATCGCATAACGCTATTGTTTCCTATTATCATAATTGATGGCTCGGTGTAAGGGCCATTGGTGTAATTATTCATATCACGATGTCTGATATCTTAAACGACTTGAACGAAAGCCAGCGGAAAGCTGTAGAATACTGCGACGGATCACAACTCGTCATTGCCGGAGCAGGTTCCGGAAAGACCAGGGTGCTCACCTACAAGATAGCATACCTCTTAGAGAAAGGCATGAAGCCATGGGCCATACTGGCACTGACCTTTACCAATAAGGCCGCCAGGGAGATGAAAGCGCGCATCGGCAAACTTGTCGGTGAGGAGGATGCCCGTAGCCTCAATATGGGTACATTCCATTCTATCTTTGCACGTATACTGCGTGTCGAGGCAGAGCATATCGGCTATCAGCCGAACTACACCATCTACGACCAAACTGACAGTCGCACACTTATTAAGAATATCATCAAGGCGCAGGGACTCGACGACAAGAAATATAAGCCTTCGACGGTACAGAGCATCATCTCCCGGGCCAAGAACGGCCTATACACCGCCGAGGACTATGGTGATGACGCCGGCTTCGCTGAGCGCGACAATAATGCCGACATGAGTGCTATGCCTTCGATATTCATGTCGTATCAGAACCATCTCAGGCAGGCCAACGCTATGGACTTCGACGACCTGTTGCTTAACACGTATAAGCTGTTCAATGAGAACAATGACATTCGCCTGAAGTACTCCCACCGCTTCAACTATATATTGATAGACGAGTATCAGGACACCAACTCAGCACAGCAGGCTATCATCTCACAGCTTTCCGGAGACAGCAACTGTGTCTGTGCCGTCGGCGACGACTACCAGAGCATCTACTCGTTCCGCGGGGCAAACATCGACAATATTCTCGATTTCCAGGACAAGTTCCCCGGTGCCAAGCTCTTTAAGTTGGAGAGGAACTACCGCAGTACACAGAACATTGTCGAGGCAGCAAACTCTCTGATGAAGCATAATCAGCGGCAAATCAAGAAGGATGTTTACAGCGACGAGGCTAAGGGCGACAAGTTACAGTACCGGCCGGCATACAGCGACAAGGAGGAGGCCGCCATCGTGGCCAATGAGATTAGAAGGATACGGCGGGAGGAGAATGGACAGTACAGCGATTTTGCCATCCTCTACCGTACTAACGCACAGAGCCGCACCTTCGAGGAGGAATTCAGGAAGGACAATATACCTTATAAGATATATGGTGGCCTGTCGTTCTATCAGCGGAAGGAGATAAAGGATGTCATAGCCTATTTCCGAATGGTGTCGAATCCCGATGATGAGGAGGCTTTCCTCCGTATCGTGAACTATCCCGCACGCGGCATAGGTAATACGACGATACAGAAGATTAACGCGTCGGCGGCAAGTAATGGTGTATCGCCTTGGAAGGTGATATCGCAGCCCGGGCTCTACGGACTGAATGTCAACAAGGGAACGCTCACGAAGTTGGACTCTTTCCACGAGCTGATAGTATCCTTTATCGACAAAGCCGACAAGACCGATGTATATACTCTCGGAAAGGAGATTATAATGCAGAGTGGTATCTCGGCAGACATTTATTCCTCGAAAGACCCGGAGTTTATCTCCAAACAGGAGAACCTTGAGGAGTTGTTGTCCAGTATGCAGTCTTTCGTTGCTGCCAACACCGAAGAGGGTAGGGGGGATGAGATTTATCTGAGGGATTATCTTGCCGATGTTGCGCTGATTACTGACCAGGACAAGGACGGTAATGACAATAACACTGTTACGATGATGACAATCCATGCCGCAAAAGGACTGGAATTCCCTACCGTCTTTGTCGTTGGTCTTGAGGAACAGATATTTCCGAGTCCTATGGCCGCGCAGTCGAAGCGGGGCCTTGAGGAGGAACGGCGATTACTTTATGTGGCTATCACACGGGCAGAACGGCATTGTATTCTTACGAATGCACGCAACCGGTTCCGCTATGGCAGCATGCAGTTGGATGTGCCAAGTCGTTTCCTTGCCGACATCGACAAGAATCTTATAAAATCTTATGAGAGTGATAATGGCTTCGACGACTATGGTGGTGACGGCATCGACGGCGGACGCTCTGCCTTCGGCGGTAAGACTGCCGGTTATGGTGGTAGGATGCCGTGGGACCGTAAGGCACGCCCTTGGGAGACGACCCCGCGTCTTGATAACCGTTACCAGAACTCTGAGCCTGTCGCCGGACAGTTCATGGCCGACCCGAAGCTGAAGGTTACCCATCCTCGCCGGCCCGAGAAACCCGTGGACCCGTTCTCGGATCGTGCCAGGGCTATATTATCTGCCGAGGGGACGCGTTTTCGCCGTGTCGGCAAATCTGTCTCTCGGTCATCTGAAATAAAGGGATTGTCGTCGGAAGGCAAGGCTCCTGAGAAAAAGAAACCGACAAGCATCCGTATGGCGGCGGGTGAGCTGAAGGTGAACAGCGTAATCGAGCACCAGCGTTTTGGTATCGGCACGGTCGTAGAACTCGAGGGTTCAGGTGAAAATGCCAAGGCTACCGTAATGTTCCGCAATGCGGGAAGGAAACAACTGCTCCTGAAGTTCGCCAAGTTTACTATTGTTGGTTAGAACGGTCGGCGACAGAGCTTAAACGTATGTGTAGTTGACTGTTATTGAATGACCATAAAGTTCCAATCTGTCCAATGAAAATAACGATACTGCAACAGAATATAGCATGGGCTGAGCCGGAGGTAAACTGTTCACATGCTGGGAAGATGATAAGCGAAAATCCCGGAAGTGATATCTACGTGCTTCCTGAGATGTTCTCCACAGGCTTCGCCGTCAACCCTAAGGGCATAGCCGAAAGTAACGGGTATTCTCTCAGATGGATGACGAGAACCGCGAAGGCTACCGGTGCTGTTATAGCCGGAAGCGTGGCGACGGAGGAAAACGGAAAATACTACAACCGTTTCTACTTCGTAAAACCTGATGGGAAGTATACGAAGTATGACAAACGGCACCTGTTCACCTATGGTGGAGAAGACAAGGAGTTTACTGCTGGTGACGAGCGCGTTGTGGTGGAGTGGAAAGGCCTTAGGATCCTTTTGGAAGTTTGCTATGACCTCCGCTTTCCTGTGTGGTCGAGAAACCGAGGAGACTATGACATTATTATATATGTAGCAAATTGGCCTGCATCACGGAAGGCAGCCTGGGACACGCTTCTGAGGGCACGCGCCATAGAAAACCAATGTTTTTTTGGTGGGAGTGAACCGTGTGGGTGTAGATAGAATATGCAGTTACAGTGGAGGTTCCGCAATCATCAATGCCTACGGTGAGACCATTGCCTACTGTGAAAACAGTAAGGAATGTTCTGCCATGGCAGATATCGACGTGCACACTTTGTCGGCTTTCCGGGAAAAGTTCCCAGTCTTGAATGATGCTGACGCTTTCTCTCTCGGGTAAAATTTGTATAAACAAGAATGAGAAGTAAATTGTTATGAGTGCTACAGAACTGTTCGGAAAAGATCATTTTGCGGATTTGATAGGAGCAGAACTCGTGAATGCCGGAGAAGGATGGGCTAAAGCCAGAATGCTAGTTACTGACAAACACCTTAACGGTAATGGTGTCTGTCAGGGTGGTGCCATATTTGCCCTTGCCGATCTCACGCATGCTGCAGCTATGAACAGTCACGGCATGAATACTGTGTCGGCCAACTCCAATATAGTCTTCTTAAATCCTGCTCATGAAGGTTGGCTCTATGCAGAGGCGCATGTGGTAGCAGACCATCATAAGCTCCCGTTTGCTGAAGTGAAGATTACCGATCAAAGAGGTACCGTTATCGCGATTATGTCTGGAAGTGGATACCGTCTAAGTCGTTGACTTAGACATATTGTGAGCTTATAGCTTAAGTTTATATAAACAATATAAGATTTTGAAATGCAATAGGTTAACTTTGTATATTAAAGTTAGCCTGTTGTCTTTTACCGTAGTTCTGTATAGTCGGAAATAACCTTGTCGCAGTATTGGCGTATATCATCGGCGCTATTGGTAGTGGCCAGTCCAATGACATACGCACCACTGGCTCTTCCGGCCTTGAGACCGTTGAAGGAATCCTCAAACACAGTACAGTCTTTAGCTTCATAACCAAACCGAGCCGCGCCACGAAGATAGCAGTCTGGAGAAGGTTTGCTCTCAGCAAAGTCCTCGCTGGTCAGTATGGCGTCGAAATACTGTTTCATCTCCGGACACTTGGCATATACAGCGGCCATTTTTGCCTTGTTGGAACTGGTTACAACAGCTGTCTTGACACCTTTTTGCCTTAATCCCGTGACATATTCCGGAAAACCCTTGATGTAATCAAAGTGCATATGCTGCTCAAAATCGTCGAGCCGCCGTGTTATCTCGTCTTGGGTCTTTTTATCTCCGGCAAAATAATGGTCATATATCTGGACCAGGGTAGAGCCCTTTATTTTCTGGGCTATCATTGCGTCATTGAAATATTCCTTGAAGATTTCGCTCCAGAAAACGGTGTATTGTGGCTCGGTATTAAACACCACACCGTCGAGGTCGAATAGTGCTGCTTTCATCTTTTTACCTTAATTTATTGTTATTCCAAATGCAAAGTTACGAATTTATTTTGTAACTTTGCGGTTAACTGCATCATTAAGACTGACAGAAAATGAATGAGATACTGCAATATTTCCCCGAACTCACTGACAATCAGCGTGAACAGCTGGCACAACTCGATGCGCTATACCGTGATTGGAACGCCAAGATAAACGTTATATCGCGAAAGGATATCGACAATCTTTATCAGCATCATGTGCTTCACTCCATGGCTATAGCTCGGTTTATAAAGTTTAAACCGGGAACGACGGTGTTGGACCTTGGCACTGGTGGCGGTTTCCCTGGCATACCCTTGGCCATAATGTTCCCGGAGGTCCGGTTCCGCCTTATCGATGGAACCGGCAAGAAGGTGCGCGTGGCTCAGGAGGTGGCAACGGCCATTGGACTTAAGAACGTGGAATGTGTTCACGAAAGAGGCGAGGACGAACGTGGCAAGTTCGACTTTGTGGTCTCGCGTGCCGTCATGCCCCTTCCTGATTTGGTGAAGTTGGTCCGAAAGAACGTCTCGGCGAAAAATAGCAATGCGGTTGAGAATGGACTGATAGTGCTGAAGGGCGGTGATCTCAAAGATGAGGTGAAACCTTTCAAACATATCGTCGAATTAAATGAAATAAACCAATGGTTCAATGACGAGTGGTTCGCTGAGAAGTATGTAATATACCTGCCTTTATAATATTGTTGAACAATGTATTACATTTATTAGTTCATCTATTATATTAAGGTAATTAAGAATAAGAAATAGTTCAGGATTTATGTTGAATATACAAAGATTTGTCTGTAATATGATCCGGGAGAATTGTTATGTGGTAAGCGATTCTTCCAAGGAATGCGTCATCATCGACTGTGGAGCATACTATGAGGAGGAGAGACGTGCCATCGTCGATTACATCGCTGAGGAAACACTGAAACCAGTACATCTGCTAGCCACTCATGGACATCTCGATCATAACTTTGGAAACAACACAATCTTTGAGAAGTTCGGTCTGAAGCCGGAAGTCGGCTTTGGCGACAGCAAGTTTATGGAGGACCTCAAGGGACAGGCGAAGAATACATTCGGTGTAGAGGTGAACTATGACTTTCCTCCGGTCGGACATTTTTTTGAAGATGAGGAGGTCATTACCTTCGGAACACACGAACTAAAGGTTATATCAACACCGGGGCATACACCTGGCGGCGTAACATTCTACTGCGAGGACGAAAACGTGGCGTTTACCGGTGACACTCTTTTCAAAGGGAGCATCGGAAGAACAGACTTGGGAGGCTCTATGTTTATGATAATAAACAGCTTGCGGGAGTTGGCTCAGCTTCCTGATGATACTACTGTACTGTCTGGACACGGAGAGAGCACAACCATTGGTGACGAACTTGCCCATAACCCATATATGGACAGATAGCAGTAGTAGGGTAGTGCTATTAAAATATTCTTCTGATATAAGATAATGAACTTAAATTTCAGCGCTATAGGCAAACTGGATGACACCGAAAAGGGGAGTGGACAAGTTGTGGGAGGGCGACAGCAGCACATAAGCAAGGATGTCGACAACTCACGTATCATCCTTGGCATAGACCCCGGCACCAACGTCATGGGTTACGGCGTGCTCAAAGTAACTGGGAACAAGGCTGAGCTCGTCGTTATGGGCGTCATCGACATGCGACGGCAGAAGGATATATACCTTCGTCTCGGAAAGATATTTGACCGTGTTACCGGCATCATTGATGAATATCTTCCTGACGAAATGGCTATCGAGGCTCCGTTCTTTGGTAAGAACGTACAGTCTATGCTTAAGCTCGGTAGGGCGCAAGGTGTGGCTATAGCTGCGGCGATACACCACAGCGTTCCGATACATGAGTACGCGCCGTTGAAAATAAAGATGGCCATCACCGGCAACGGACAGGCCTCGAAGGAGCAAGTGGCGGCTATGCTGCAACGTCTTCTGAACCTCCGCGACGACCAACTGCCGCATTTCCTGGATGCTACCGACGCTCTGGCTGCGGCCTACTGCCATTTCCTACAGCTTGGTAGACCAGAGACGGGAGCACGGCATTATGGCAGTTGGAAAGATTTCGCGATAAAGAACAGAGAGAAGATACATGGCGTTTAGTCTGTACTATGTCGGTCATTAATGAGCAAAAAAAACAGTTTGTGGTTAGCTGTACTGGTTATAAATCCTGGAAGGGCTTCATCCCCCGGCATGACAGATAGACATATTGTTTCGAATATAATATAATTGTAAGTCGATAGAGCTATGCAGACGATTATTAAAATATCCAATGGAGTGGTCCGTATGCCAAAATGGCGTATGGCTGATCCTGTGAACTTCGAGGCGTGCGACGGTGAGCATATTGCCATCGTTGGACCTAACGGAGGCGGTAAGTCGATGCTTGCCGAGATTATTGTGGGCAGTCATCCTCTGCTTATGAAGGACCCGGAATACGATTTCACACCAAGCCATCACAAGATGATCAGTGACAACATAAAGTATATCACTTTTCGCGATACCTATGGCGGAGATAACGACCGGACCTACTATCTGCAGCAGAGATGGAATCAGACTGAGATCGACGAGAAGACACCTACAGCCGGGGAGAAACTAGAGGAGGCCTTTCTTCTTGCAGGAGAAGACACAGCTGAACGCCGCAAGTTACAGGAGCATATCTATGATATGTTTGAGATGCGTTCGTTCCTCGACAAATATGTCATCCTGCTCTCGAGTGGTGAACTTAGAAAATTCAAACTTGCCACGGCACTCTTTGGTGAACCGAGAGTACTCATGATGGATAACCCTTTCATTGGTCTCGACGCCGAGACACGCGACCAGCTTAAAGCTCTGCTCAGAGACCTGACAAAGGAACGGGCTCTGCAGATTATTCTGATTCTTTCAAAGACCGATGATATCCCCGACTTCATAACGCATGTCGTGGAGGTAAGAGACATGAAGGTGTTGCCAAAGGTATCCCTGGACGAGTATCTGGCTAAGAGAAAGCCGATGCCTTCGCGGGTCCTGACTGATGAAATCGAAGAAAAGATTAAGTCGTTACCTTATCAAGGCGATGACCTTATGGCTGACGAAGTGGTGCGCTTGAATCATGTTAGTATCGTCTATGGAAAGCGAACAATACTAAAATCCCTCGACTGGACTGTACATAATGGAGAGCACTGGACGCTCAGCGGGCAGAACGGTGCAGGAAAATCGACGCTTCTGAGCCTTATCTGTGCTGATAATCCACAATCGTATGCCTGTGATATCACACTTTTCGGAAGACAGAGAGGCAGCGGAGAGAGCATTTGGGATATAAAGAAGCATATCGGATATGTCTCACCGGAGATGCATCGGGCATACCACCGCGACATGCCGGCTATAAATGTAGTGGCAAGTGGTCTGAAAGATTCTGTCGGTCTTTACGCCAAGCCAACAGGAATGGAAGTGGAGACTTGCAAGTTCTGGATGGACGTCTTCGGGCTTGTGGGCAAGGAAGAACACTCATTCCTCGAACTGTCAAGCGGAGAGCAACGTCTCGTACTACTGGCACGTGCCTTTGTCAAAGATCCGGAGCTCCTTATACTTGATGAGCCTTTGCATGGCTTAGACAATAACAACCGGCGTCTGGTAAAGGATGTTATAAACGCTTTTTGTCAGCGCCGTAACAAAACTCTTATTATGGTCTCGCACTACCGTTCGGAATTCCCGGAATGTATAGACCATGAGAAGACACTAATAAAGGTAAAAAACTAACATACGAAAATAAGACTGCTATGAAGAAGGTTATTCTATCACTTCTCATGATGCTTGCACTGGCAGTTGGTACTGAGGCGCAGGAGGCCAGACAACGCGTTTTCCAGCAGATTCATGACAAGGCCTACATTATTGCTAATGATTCTAAGGAGGCTATGTCGGTCCGCAAACTGGCTATATTCCGTGTTGACGCTGTAAACTACCTAAGCACCAAGACGCTTACTGCGCTGACAGATACCACAAAACATCTATCACAAGAGGAAATAACTCAGCTTAACGACCAGCTTGATTCGATGGCATACTTCATGTACGACTACGAAAATCTTTTTAACAAAGAATATACCCGGGCGCGGACGGAAAAGCAGAAACAGAAAATCATAAAGATTTTCCGGGATGTCAGTATCAACAATCCTCTTTATAACGACCCAGACAGACAACTGGTCCTGGCTTATTACAATAGGGAGGATTTCCTCACACAGTTCTCATTGGATACTAATTGGGTGAAAGCCGTTTCTGAAGTAAAGGAAAGGCTAAAGGAAAATTAAGGTGGTAAAAAGTTAGGGCATGATTGACTCTCAAAGTCAATCATGCCTTTTTCCCATTAATAGCATACAAAGTATGGACAAGTAACCCGCAAGGACAGAGATTATAAATTCTTTTATAAAAAGTTTGCAAGATAGTATTGAATTTTGAAAAAATTTACTACCTTTGCAAAAGTTATCCTGAAAACAATCTTTTTTACCTTAAAGCTTGGCTAATACCTATAAAAAAAGCGGCAACCTGTGAAGGTTCCCGCTTTTTTGATATCCTTTCCCCAACCCTTTTTACTGTAAGAGTTTTGGAGAAGTTGTAGCTATATTTTGCTAAAAGTCTTATATCATCTTTTTACACAGAGATAATCATTCGAATGTCAATTTGTCAGAGTCATTGGGCTTATCGACCTTTATCGTCTCACCTTGTTTTATCTCGCCAGAAAGGATGCGCTCACAGATGCCATCCTCGATATAAGTCTGTATGGCACGTTTCAAAGGACGTGCTCCAAACTGCACATCGTATCCCTTTGTCGCAACGAATTCCTTTGCAGCATCCGATACCTCTATGTTGTAGCCAAGGTCGGCGATGCGCTTGGAGAGACCGCATAACTCTATGTCGATAATCTTCTTTATGGCATCAAGGTCGAGCTGGTCGAAGGTGATAATCTCGTCGAGGCGGTTCAGAAACTCAGGTGCAAACTGCTTGCTAAGACTCTTCTGGATGATACTTCTGGCATATTCCTTGTCTTTCTCTCCATTAGAGATGCTGTTAGCATTGCCAGCTGAGAAGCCTATACCACGTCCGAACTCCTTCAACTGACGTGTTCCGGCATTCGAGGTCATGATAATCACCGTATTACGGAAGTCGACAAGACGTCCATTGCCATCGGTGAGACGGCCTTCATCAAGCACTTGCAGCAAAAGATTGAACACATTGCCGTGAGCCTTCTCAATTTCGTCAAGCAGAACGATGGAGTAGGGGTGACGGCGTACCTGCTCTGTGAGCTGTCCACCCTCCTCATAACCGACATATCCTGGAGGTGCTCCTATGAGACGTGAAGTGTTGAAGCTCTCTGTGTATTCACTCATGTCAATACGTATCAGCGCATCCTTAGAGCCAAACATGTATTCTGCGAGTTTCTTAGCCAGGTAGGTCTTACCCACACCTGTAGGACCGAGGAACATGAATGCGCCAATAGGGTGGTTCGGGTCACGCAAACCTACTCGATTGCGTTGTATAGCCTTCACCATCTTGTCTATTGCCGGGTCCTGGGCTATGACCTCTTTTTTCAGTTCTACAGCCATATTACGGAGTCTTACGCCTTCAGCCTCCTGCATCCTTTGCACAGGTACACCGGTCATCATTGAAACGACGTCGGCTACCTGGTTCTCATTGATTTCCGTTCTTTCACTATCCTCACCTTTCTCCCATTTAAGTTGCATGGAGGCGAGCTGGTTCTCCAACTCCGTCTGTCGGTCGCGGTAGCTGGCTGCCATTTCAAAGTTCTGTGCCGATACGGCCGACACTTTCTTGGCCTTAACGTTCTCTATCTCCTTTTCTGTATCGATGATTTCCTGTGGAACCTCATCGTGTTGCAGATGAACGCGGGAACCAACCTCATCAAGTGCATCTATAGCCTTATCAGGGAAATAGCGATCGGTGATATAACGGTCGGTGAGTTGCACGCAGGCCATAAGGGCATCGTCTGTGTATCTGACATGATGATGATCCTCATAACGTCCTTTGATGTTCTGAAGGATCTGTAAGGTCTCATCAGCTGTCGTCGGCTCAACTAGAACTTTCTGGAACCGACGCTCCAAAGCACCGTCTTTCTCTATCGAATTACGGTACTCGTCTAGTGTTGTCGCGCCAATGCACTGTATAGTGCCACGTGCCAATGCTGGCTTGAGGATATTCGCCGCATCCATGGAGCCTGGCGTGCTGCCAGCTCCAATAATGGTGTGTATCTCGTCTATAAATATAATAATGTCCGGGTTCTTCTCTAACTCCTGTATCAGGCCACGGATACGTTCCTCAAACTGTCCACGATACTTCGTTCCTGCTACGATAGCGGTCATGTCAAGACTAACCACTCGCTTATTGAAGAGCGCCGGACTTGTGTTATGATGAGCGATTAGCTGTGCCAGTCCCTCTACGATAGCACTCTTTCCGACTCCAGGCTCTCCAATGAGGATAGGGTTGTTTTTCTTCCGGCGTCCGAGAATTTCACAGACGCGTTGTATCTCTCGCTCGCGCCCTACTACGGGGTCGAGTTTCCCGTCAGCAGCCGCATTAGTGAGGTCAGTGCTGAAGTTGTCGAGGATAGGAGTTTTCGACTTACCGTCGTGCTGTCGTGCTGTTGCCGTAGCGCTACCTCCCTGGTGTCCTTGAGAGTTCTGATTTCTCTGTGACTCCATCATAGGGTCGTCGTCCTCTTCCTCATCGGGCATCCCGACACTGTCTACAGTGTTGTTGGTCTTCTTCTGGAACGCTGATGCAGCGAGCTCATAGTTGAGATCGTTGTTCTCAAGGACCAACTTAGCTCCATTGTCGACATTATCGTGCAGTATAGCAAGCAGAAGGTGTGGAACTTCAACTGTCTGCGATCGCTGCAGGCGTGCTTCCAGAACGGCGAGCCGCAGTATGTTGTTAGCCTGATCGTTGAGCAGCATCTCGGTATTGAGCAGCATCTTACCGGCGTTGTTCTCCGTAATACGCTCCTCCAACTGTTGCTTGATGTTATCAGTATTAAGGTGAAGCCGGGTAAAGAGGTCCTGCACAGGGCCGTCTTTTTCCCGTAGTATACCTAAGAGAATGTGCTCAGGTCCCACAGAGGTGCTGGCAAGTCTTTCGGCTTCCTCCCTGCTGAAGGATAGTACTTCTGAAACCTTAGGTGAGAATTGATTTATCATATAAATATCCTCCTAAACAATCCGTTTGTGTTAATACTCTATTTATTTGTATTATGTATTAGCAAATGGTGTGCCAAAGTACTATTAAGGCTGATTTTTGTTACAGAGCCTCATCGTCAGGGCGTGGGACAGAGCCTTTTAGTGGCTTTCTTTTCACGACGCTATGTCGTTTCTTCTTAAGCCATTCCTGTTTTCGCCGTTCGTAATCGTCCCTGTGCCGTTCCAAGAAGTTATCTGCCATATAAATAATGTATAAGTTCCTTGTACACGTCCTTAATATAGAATAATCCTGTTCTGCTACAGAATAGTATCTATTTACCGTTGAAACTGCTGTATATGACGGTTATCTTCAGAGCTTGGGGATTGTCCGTTCCACCCAACAGCCTTGTCGAAGTCAGCGACATATTGTTGGAAACGCCTATAATGGTCGTCGTACCACTTGAGGTCTTTGACGTCTGCACGTTAACCGGAACCAGTACAACCTTATTCCAGTTCTGGGAGCTGTTGCCATTAAGTTTGCTCCTATACATATTGTTTATCATTCCGGAGATGTTTCCGAAGAGATAGCTGTTGCTAGACGACGAGTATGTACTTAGAAAAGACGTTTTATAGTCTGGGAGCCTGTTATTGGCGAAGAAAGTATAGAGACTGTCTTCGGGAATCATCAGCACATTTGCCGGCACATCAAGGCTGTACTCTGAATGGTTTTGGTTAACCATACGCGGTATGTTGAGTCTTGCCGTATTGATTGTATCCTTCTCATGGCCTGACATTATCTCCGTTACTGGCAGTGTAACCTCGGTATAGAGGCCTGCCGGAGTCTTAAGATATGTGCAGGACTTATCATTTGCAATCTCCCTGAGCTTGTCCTTATTGGTCGATAGGGTAGTGGTCTGCAGTACTTCCTCCGTTCCTGCAAAAGAAGAGCTTACGGAATATATTGAGTCTGCCTTCTCACCATACCTGAAGTAGAAAGCAAATAGCGGCACGCTGACATTAACCATGCTTCCTATTCCGCCTGTGTTCTCGAAATAGAATCCCGGAAGAACGTTATGAATAAAGAGGTAGTTGTTATGGAAATATTCCGGATGAGCATAGTACTGTCTCATAACATATGTGCCAATGTTGTTGTATGTTACACCGTCCTTTGTGAACGGCTTATTCATCCTGATACGAATGTTCTTGACATAACTTGACGAGTTACGCGCTTCGTCGCTGATGGTCTCATCACGGAGAGTGTATGTAAGGTCCTGGTGGAAAGAGTTCTTGCTGACATTTCCCTCTTTGATGGGGTCGTAGTCGGTGGAATAGTAGACGCCTTCCTCCATGGGAGAGTCCATGAGATAGGCTCTTGTCTTCATCTGTGCCAGGGAGTCACCGTAATAGCTGTCGAATGTCAACTCAATATCGCATGAGTCAGCAATAATCTTCCCATCGGCATCCCTACTGTAAATCTCTTTCTCAGCAGGCAGCTCGAAGTTATCGAGGGTATGGAACTGTGTCATGAAGTTCGCACGCACCACATCACCAGTCTCCGGGTCTTTCACTCTTCCGAGATATCCCGTAGTGTTCTTTGCAAGGATGTAATCAGCAAGAATAGTCCGTGATGCGACATGGAACGAATCAGCTTCCACAGTGAGCTTGTCGGCAGGCGGTGTTAGCGATGAACCTAATGTATCTGTTGTGTCGTCACATGCCGCGAGGGTAAAACAGGCAAGAGCCAACAGGAATATTTTCTTTGCTTTCATGTGTTATGTCTGAGATGATAAGTTTTTACCTGAATATTTTTAAAACAATATGACTCTATAGGTTTTCCGATGGATGCCGTCAGCCTCCGTCCGATACCTATAGAGTCGCATTCGAATTATTCCTCCATGAGCTTCTCGTAGAAGTCCTTGTAGACATTGCCAATGTCTGTAGTGGGATGCTCGAGTATCGGCTTATCGCTGGCCTTGGCATAATCGATGATGTCCTGCTTGACTTCAGGACTGGTTTTGACGATACCGTCAGAATAATCTATTGCCAGCTTGCCGAGTTCAAGATAGTCGAACTTGTCACCATATTTCTTCAGCAACGATGCCTTGGCATCCTTATATTCAAGACATTTCTTGAACTTATTGCCGAAATCACCGTTTGGCTGATCCGAGAACATCGATGTAACGACTTTTGCATTTGCAAACTGTGGCTCGTCCTTGTATGCTGTCTTCACGTAGAAAGGCAGTACGGCACTCATCCAGCCTTGGCAATGTATGATGTCTGGGGTCCAACGAAGTTTTTTCACCGTTTCCAAGACACCACGTGCGAAGAAGATAGCACGCTCTCCGTTGTCAGGATAATCGTTGCCCATCTCGTCCCGAGTCATTTTGCGTTTTTGAAAGTAGTCCTCATTGTCGATGAAATAGACCTGTATGCGGGTCTGGGGTATGGAGGCGACCTTGATGATCAGTGGATGGTCTGTATCGTCGATTATAACATTAATCCCGGAAAGTCGTATGACCTCGTGCAGCTGACCGCGGCGCTCATTGATGTTACCCCATTTTGGCATGAAAGACCGAATCTCATAGCCCGCGCTCTGCATATATGTCGGCAGGTCGTAGCCAAAAGACGACATCTCCGATTCAGGTACGTAGGGGTTAATCTCCTGATTGACGAACAATACTTTCTTTCCCATATTTTTCTTTTCTTACTCTGAATTATGGCCCTTTCGTTTGTTTTAAGACGCGGCCAATAGTCTTGAATTTATAATTCAACGTGCAAAGTTACGAAAAAAAACCGATATTTTTTGTCTTTCTCATAAAAATGTTGTTACTTTGCACGCCGAAAATAGGAAATTGGTAATGAAAGTATTCGAAAAGATTGTAGATCTTCAGAACGAACTCTTCCTGGTTCGCAAAGAAGGAAAGTCAGTCGGCCTGGTTCCTACGATGGGCGCCCTGCATGAAGGACACGCTTCGCTGATCCGCCGAAGTGTTAAGGAAAACGATGTAACAGTAGTATCCGTATTCTTGAATCCTACTCAGTTCAATGACAAGGGAGACCTGGACCGCTATCCGCGTACTTTGACGTCTGACTGTCAG
This sequence comes from uncultured Prevotella sp., assembly GCA_900316565.1. Lineage (GTDB taxonomy): Bacteria > Bacteroidota > Bacteroidia > Bacteroidales > Bacteroidaceae > Prevotella. The sequence goes on from ONDK01000006.1 coordinate 26,475, forward strand.
CTCGTTGATGGTTGCGGGGCACAGTACGTTTTCGCCCCGTCAGTGAAGGAGATGTATCCTGAACCTGATACACGTCACTTCGAGTTCCCTCCTCAGTCCACCGTTATGGAAGGCGCAAAGCGTCCAGGACATTTCAATGGTGTCTGCCAGGTTGTCAGCCGCCTATTCTATATCGTCCGTCCTGACCGCGCATATTTTGGCGAAAAAGACTGGCAGCAGATAGCTGTCGTAAAGCGTCTCGTAAGCTACATAGGCATGGACAAGACCCTGAAGATAGTGGAGTGCCCGATAGTCCGCGACGAGGACGGTCTGGCCAAGAGTTCACGCAACTCCCTTCTTACAAAAGAAGAGCGTGCCATTGCCCCAAATATCTATCGTGCTCTGAAGGAGAGCGTTGAGTACGCAAAGTCACATACAGTACAGGAAACCCATGATATGGTAGTAGATGAGATTAATGCCATTGACGGATTGGAAGTGGAATATTTCGAGATTGTCGATGGAAACACTCTCCTTGATGTCAAGTCCTGGGATGAAAGTAAATACGTAGTAGGCTGTATCACAGTCTATTGTGGCAAGACTCCAATCAGACTAATCGACCATATAAAGTATAAAGAAGAAGCATAGAAAGTCATGCAAATAGAAGTTCTGAAATCAAAACTCCATTGTGTAACCGTTACTGAGGCAAATCTCAACTACATGGGCAGCATCACTATTGATGAGGACCTTATGGATGCCGCAGGACTTATTGCCGGGGAGAAAGTACAGATCGTAGACAATAATAACGGTGAGCGCCTTGAGACATATATCATCAAAGGTGAACGCGGCTCAGGTTGCATATGTCTTAATGGTGCTGCGGCGCGGAAAGTGCAGGTCGGTGATACGGTTATTATTATAGCATACGCCATCATGGATTTTGAAGAGGCAAAGACATACAAGCCGATAGTTGTTTTTCCAAAGGAAGGCAATAAGCTTTAAATCCTTTCTTTATTTCGAAAAGAAACCCGCGATTACGAAAATCAAATTATTTACGATACAAGAGGCTTTCTCAGATTGATTTGAGAAAGCCTCTTTTTTATTTATAAACTTAACCATCTTCTTATTTATCATAATCATCATTACGTCGGAACAGTGATGCAAATATTTTATTGTTATTCCTTGGATTATTTACATCTATTCTGTAAATTTGCCATGTTGAACAAAAAAGCAGCTTATGAGAAGGATATTATTCGTGGCATTGTGTGTTATGATTACTGTAACAGCAATGGCGCAAAGCAACAGAACAGTTGAAACACAGAAGGACCGTTATGGTCATGTTACCGGGACTGCGACGACCACTACCGACAGCCGTGGCAACAAGAAGACCGTATATAAGGACCGTTACGGGCACATTACCGGTCGGAGCGAGACGCGAGTCGGTTACAATGGGCAGAGTACCACAACCTATAAGGACCCCTACGGCCACATTACCGGTTCCAGCACCACTAAGCCAACCTACAACGGCACCACCACAACTTATAAAGACCCATACGGTCACGTTACCGGTTCCAGCACGACAAAGCCGACATACAACGGTAGCACGACGACATACAAAGACCGGTATGGTAATACAGTAGGAATATCAACGACAAAGTAGTTTCCTTTCAGAAAACCACTGCACCAGATTAGTTTCCTTTCAGGAAGCCATTCTTATGGCATCACTCACTCGTGTTGTCATCTATCATCTGCTGAATTTCATAGTCGTCCATTTCCCTGTCCAGGCGGTCGCGCCACAGGTACTTACGTGTTTCATGGACTATTATTCCATTCAGTGCCAACAGACTGATAAGGTTTGGTATGGCCATCAATGCATTCATGCAATCGGCCAGGTTCCAGACCACGTCAAGACTGACTACTGAGCCCACGAAGACTGCTATGATATACAGTATGCGGTATAGAGGGACCCATCTCCTACCCTTCAAATACTCAACAGCCCGCTCACCGTAGTAGCTCCAGCCGAGGATGGTGCTGAAGGCAAACGTAAGCAGACCGAAGGTAAGCAATGGCGCTCCAATAAAAGGTATGTGGCAAAAAGCCAGGTGTGTGAGCTTGGCACCATCGCTTGCACTTATCTGCGGATCGGCGATAATGCAGCTCACAACGACCAGTCCTGTCATAGCGCAGATTACAACGGTGTCCCAGAAAGTTCCGCTCGATGAAACCAAAGCCTGACGTACCGGATTTTTTGTCTGAGCCGCAGCAGCAACTATGGGCGCGGAGCCTAGTCCCGACTCGTTGGAGAACAGTCCGCGGGCTATACCATAGCGTGCGGCAAGCATAATGACCGTTCCTGTCGTTCCGCCGGCAGCGGCTTTCAAGGAGAAGGCCTCAGAAACGATAAGCTTGAGGGCCGGCCAGAGAAAGGCGTGGTTTACACATAATATATATATACATCCGAAGACATAGAAGAGAGCCATGAAAGGAACCAGCGCACTGCACACGCGGGCTATGCTCTTCACTCCTCCAATGATGACAATACCGGCGATGACGCATATCACGGCACCTGTCGCCCATGTCGGAATGCCCCATGAGGTCTGGGCAAGTGTCGATATGGCGTTGGCCTGTACCGTGTTGCCGATGCCGAAAGAAGCGCAGGCGGTAAAGAAGGCGAACAGTGTTGCTAGCCATTTCCAGCCCAGTCCGCGTTCGAGAGCATACATAGGTCCACCAAGCATTCTGCCATCCTTGGTCTTCACACGGTATTTTATTGCCAACAGTCCCTCAGAATATTTCGTTGCAATGCCGAAGACACCCGTCAGCCAGCACCAGAGCACTGCTCCTGGACCTCCAAGCGCCACGGCCGTTCCGACACCAATGATGTTTCCTGTTCCTATCGTCGCAGCAAGAGCTGTGGCCAGAGCCCCAAACTGGCTCACATCGCCTGTGGACCCTTTGTCCCTTTTGACGCTGAGCCTTATCGCAGTGAAGATTTTTCGCTGTGGAAACTTTAGTCGGATGGTCAGGAATATATGCGTACCGAGCAGGAGAATTATCATTGGCCATCCCCATAGAAAACCGCTGATTTGGGTTAAAACATCATTGATTGTCTGCATATAATGTCGGCTAAATTCACGTTATTAATGCAAAGGTAGTAAAAAAATAAGATTTCGTTAGCTGTTTGAAATTATTTTTATTAATTTTGTGTCCAAATAAATCAAATATATACAAATGAAACGTATTCTGTTCTTTTTGCTTCTCTCACCATTTATACTTGGTTTCACGTCATGTAAGGATAAGAAAGAGAGCAAGGACATTATAACAAAGATGCCTGACAAGCCAAAGAAGCAGTCAGGTCCGATGACGATGTCTACCGGTGATATCCCTCCACGCACCATCAGTTGGATGGGAGGTAATTACACTATCAAGATATCCCGCAATGCCGACAAATCGCTTCCGCTCATTGAGGATGCCTCGGGTAACAAATACTATGACAACCGTGTAAGGCTGAGCATCACCCGCAGTGATGGGTCGAGTTTCTTTGACAGGACATACACCGCGGAGGACTTCAAACAATATACCAACTCTTCGGTAACAAAGAATTGGGGACTGACGGGCTTTAATTTTGACACCCTTGCTGATGGGAAGCTCCTTTTCGCCATCGCCATCGGCTCTCCTGATGAGATGGCCGACAATGAGTTCGTGCCTCTTACGCTTTCCATAGACAGTCAGGGCAACGTGTCTGTGTCATCCCAGGTTCATCAGGACGATGAGTCTGCCGATGATGAATAGAATGTGGATAAAATAAGGCTTTAATCCAACCAAAAAAGGCAAGCATTTGATAATCAAATGCTTGCCTTTTTTGTGTCGACACTTGGATTCGGACCAAGGACCCCCACCATGTCAAGGTGATACTCTAACCAACTGAGCTATGCCGACGCTCTCCTGAAAAGCGGTGCAAAGGTACGATAATAATTTTATAAAACGAAAAACATGGTATGTATATTAAGTTATATTAACATTAAAACATGCCCAGCCTTCATCCGAATAGTGTCCTTAACGCCTCCTCAACTTTCCTTACCGGATGAATCTGGATATTAAATTTAGAAACATCGAGGCCCTGCATATTGTATTTTGGAATGATGATATGTCCGAAGCCCAGCTTTGAAGCCTCAGCGATGCGCTGTACTATCCTGTCGACGGGGCGCACCTCTCCGCTCAGTCCGACTTCACCACACATACACCATCCTTGTTCTATCGGCGTATCGACATTACTCGACAGCACGGCTGCAATGACACTTAAGTCCATAGCCATATCGGTAACCCTCAGACCACCGGCTATATTCAAGAAAACGTCCTTCTGCATGAGTTTGAAACCTACCCGCTTTTCAAGTACAGCCAGCAGCATGTTCAGCCGGCGCTGGTCAAATCCCGTTGCCGAACGTTGTGGCGTACCATAAGCTGCCGACGAAACAAGTGCTTGTGTCTCAACGAGGAACGGCCTTATGCCTTCAATGGTACTTGAAATGGCAATACCTGACAGTCCCTCGTGGTCCTGGGTAAGCAGAAGCTCCGAAGGATTGTTCACCTGTCGCAGCCCTCCCGACTGCATCTCGTAGATACCCAACTCACTTGTTGAGCCGAACCGATTCTTAATGCAGCGCAGAATTCTGTACATATAGTGCTGGTCGCCCTCGAACTGAATGACCGTGTCTACGATATGCTCCAGTATCTTTGGTCCTGCAAGAGTGCCCTCCTTATTGATGTGGCCGATGAGAATAACCGGCACACCGCTGCTCTTGGCAAAGCGGAGCAGTGCCGAGGCACATTCACGCACCTGTGATATGCTCCCCGGCGACGATTCCACGCCACTGGTCTCTATGGTCTGGATGGAATCTATGACGACAATCTGCGGCTCAGTCTTCTTGATGTTCTCAAAGATACTCTCAAGGGAAGTCTCACTGAGCAGCAGGAGGTTCTCCCCTCCCCTACTGCCCCCGGCACTGTTTCCTTCTGATGGCGAGGTGTTCTCCTCCAGTCGCTCCGCTCTCATCTTAACCTGATGCGGACTCTCCTCACCACTGACGTACAAGACCTTTTCCTTAAGTCCGAGAACGGTCTGAAGTATAAGCGTACTCTTGCCTATTCCTGGCTCGCCGCCAAGGAGAACGATACTCCCCGGCACCAGTCCTCCGCCCAAGACACGGTTCAACTCATTGTCGCCCATGTCGATGCGCGGCTCATCAGCCGACGGTATCTCACTCAAACGGTAGGGTCTGTTACCCCTCCGTCCGCCGACAGCGTTAAGAGCAGAGGCGGCACCTAACGCTGCATCACTATTTGCCGACGGAGCGTTGGCCGGGATGCGTATCTCCTTAAAGGTGTTCCACTGCCCACAATTCGGACAGCGTCCGATCCATTTCGTCGAGTCATAACCGCAGTTCTCGCAGACATATGCTATCTTGTCTTTTGCCATAGATTATAATTTTCTATTTCCAGTGCTGTAATCATTCGCAAAAGTACGAAAAAAAGGTACTACATCAAAGTATTTTACGTGAATTAACTTCCGGCATCAGCTTTTATAAACGACAGAAATACAGAATTGAATTGTAATGAAACAAATGGCATCACGATACCTGATGATACCAAGGAAAGCAACTTTGGGAATAAGGTATTCAATTGGTTGTACCCATTCTTGGACAAGAACGGGATTAGTGCCTCGAAGAGGTACACTAGCACGTAGTGCGCATATATTATATACATGCAGTTTTCTTTGTAGGAGTTGGTGACATAATGTGCATTGGTAACTGAACACCTATTTGGAAAATATCAAAAAACATTACAATATTTCAGCACCTATACTTTTACGTTGTAAGTGTACGGAAAAAACGATGTAAAACCATATGTTTTACACGATAAGTGTACGGAAAATACAACGCAAAACGGCCTTACTTACAAACCTCTGTATACCAATTAGTTGCAAGGCTAAATCCAAACATGTGGTGTTCTGAAAAAACTTTACACAAATTCTCTTTAAGAAAAGTCTGATATTTTCTTTGCTATGCCGTTATTTATATTTATTTTTGTCTTGTGAAAGAAGAATGAAGGTGGACTAATTTGGTTCATCAGTGCTGAAATGATTATGGCTATGGTTGGTTCAAGGAAGATTCTAGCAAAGATTTTCAAGAGCGAGCGTCGTGATGTGGCACTGGTACTTTCCAGTGGCGGTGCCCGCGGAATAGCACATATCGGAGCTATCGACTCGCTCATGGCGCATGGGTTTAACATCACCTCTGTGGCAGGGACGTCATTTGGTTCCATTGTTGCAGGGATGTATGCTATGGGGCATCTTGATGACTTTAAGGAGTGGATGGCCGGTATCGATAAGAAAGCCATCCGCAGATATACTGATTACTCCCTGTCGCTGTCATACTTCGTGAAGGGAGAGCGCATCATTGACGAATTGAAGAAGATAGCCCCCGACAGGGATATCGAGGACTTGCCGATACCGTTTGCCTGCGTGTCAACGGACTGGAAGACAGGCCGTGAGATAGTCTTTGACAAAGGAAGCATCTGGCAGGCTATACGTGCTTCCATCTCCGTTCCCGGGATGTTCGCCCCCATGGAACTCGATAACCACATACTCATCGACGGAGGAATAACGAACCCACTACCCCTTGACCGCGTAGTAAGGAAAAGCGACGACCTCTTGGTTGGAGTCAATGTCAGCGGTCATGACTATGGAAGTATATGGGAACGACGTCACGCTGCCAGATTGCGGCAGATAAGGAACTCTAAGGCCCTGCAGTTCCTCAACCGTCTTGTGCCTGGTGTTGCCGGTGCTGACATGAACTTCTTCACCCTCCTTGACCAGACCTTTTCGATATCAATTTCCCAGAATGCGCGCCGTGCAATACTCCTGAATCCTCCTGATATCCTTGTGGATATCCCAATGCGACGGTTCGGCGGCGGCGACTATGACAAATATGCTCAGATACATGCCGTGGGCTCTCATAAGACCGACAAGGCCATAGAAGCTTTCCTAAAGAAGCCTCTATTGCAATATGACAAGCCGGCATGGCTGAAAAAGCTGACCGTGTGATGAACTGTGGCTTTTTAAAGAGAAGCGAAAATCCTCTAACTCCCTAAAGGAGAAAAAAGAAAGCGTTTACACTTCAGTGACGACAGTGTTGGGCACCTCGTGCTCTTTGAGAAGATGGTCTATCGACTTAAACGTATAGGCGGCCTTGTCCTTTACATACATTGTCTTGAAGCGTGTCCGGAGTTCCATCAGCTTTTGTACAGCCTCGCTGTAAGTGTCGGCAGTGATACGTGCAGCGAGTTTTCCCGCGTTTGTAGCGGTAAAACCGAAATAGTTTGTGAGCATCTGCGCAAACTGCTTCTTCTGCGCCTCCGTAGCTTCCTTCAGTTGTGTGTTCAACTGGTCGTCGGCCTTGAAGATGTTGAAGATCAGCTCATCAGGCTCACCGCCACGCTGACCATTGTCGTATTTCTTCTCGTAGTCGAAGTAGCAGTCGCAATAACCCTCGCTGGCCAGCTCCTTCAGCTCCGCTTTGGCAGGTTCGAGGACGCGCCGGCAGAAGTCGGAAAACTTCTTGTAGTTGTTTTCCAGCCGGAGCATCTTACGGAACTCCAATGTCTTGATGACGGTCCGACCCTGTTGCAGCCACGACTCTATATACATATATATACGCTGCGTATAGCGGTTCTTGCATGCGAAGACGATTTGCTTTCCGAGCTTATGGTATCCGAGAGTGTCCACAGACACCAGCCGCTCAGCCACGCCACGGTCCAACTTCAGGATAGCGTATTTATTATATGTATGGTCATTGGGAATATATACATCGCAGAGGTTGGTCGCCTTGGTATATTTTCTTCCCTCCGCGGTCTTATAGGGAATTTCTATTGGGATAGACGCCAGCATTTTCAGCGAGTTGCGCAGCTGAGGATAGTGGTTCGGGTCCACGCCTAACTCTTTGAATGGCAACTTCACCGGTAGACGTCCGTCCTCGTCGAGCTCAGTTGTTGTAAAGAGACTCAGCTCCTGATTGCGCTTGTTATTGAGGATGCCGTGGAGGATGCTCTGCAGGTTCTCCACCACGCTGACAAGAATCCTTATCTGTATAAGCGAGTAGTCGTGACGCATCATCGTCACGGCAATTGGCTGCACGAGCCATGTCTCGTCCTCAATAGGTATAAGGTCGGCCGACAAGCCGCGCTTTACCGGTTTCTTCTGCGCCTTTGCACCGCGTTTCTTCGGCTTCTGGGCGGTTGTCGTCTTTGCTCCTGTCTTCTTTGTTGCCATTGTTCTTTTTACAGGTTTTGTATCTGTTTTGGCGGCAAAGGTAGTAATAAATTATTTGAACTCAAAACAATTGCGACAAAAAAATATTAATTTGTCGCAGTCTTTTCTGGCATGATTTTTGTACCTTTGCATCCCATAAAACAAAAAAAAACAGAAGACAATGGAAAATAAAGTGAAGGAAGTTCCCGTACTGCTGCTTACTGGTTATCTGGGAAGTGGTAAGACAACACTGTTGAACAGAATTCTCCGCAACGAACGCGGTATCAAGTTTGCCGTTATCGTCAACGATATTGGTGAAGTGAACATCGATGAGGACCTTATCGCCGAAGGCGGCGTCGTAGGCAAAGGCGACGACAGCCTCGTTCCTCTGTCGAACGGCTGCATCTGCTGCACGCTGAAGATGGACCTTGTCCAACAGCTTAGCGATATTGCCCAGGCTGGGAAGTTCGATTATATCGTCATAGAGGCCAGCGGCATCTGTGAGCCGGCACCTATCGCCCAGACCATCTCGGCCTATCCGCAGATATATCCTCAGCTGGCCAAGACTGCCAAGGCAAAGCTGGACAACATCGTTACAGTTGTCGACGCTCTCCGTATGCGCGATGAGTTCAACAAAGGCAACGACCTCGTGAAAGAGAATATCGGTGAGGACGACCTGGAGAGCCTTGTCATCCAGCAGGTAGAGTTCTGCAACACCATTCTCCTTAACAAAGCCTCCGAGGTCAGCAAGGATGACCTGGAGAAAGTTAAGGACATCCTGCGGCATCTGCAGCCCGAGGCTGAAATCATAGAGTGCGACTATGGCGATGTAGACCTTGACCGACTCCTCAACACCGGCAAGTTCGACTTCGACAAGGTGGCTACCTCTGCGGCATGGATAGAGGCCATGGAGGATGAGGACGACGAGGACCTGGAAAACGAAGAGTCCGGCGAGGCTTTGGAGTACGGCATAGAGACCTTCGTATGGAAGGAACGCCGTCCGCTGGATCTGTCGAAGTTCGACGAGTGGGTAGCTGAGAAATGGCCAAAGACGGTCATCCGCTGCAAGGGCATCTGCTACTTCGAGGATGAGAAGCAGACCTGTTATGTGTTTGAGCAGGCCGGCCGTCAGATTGGTCTCCGCAATGCCGGTCAGTGGTATGCCACGATGCCGGAATGGCAGCTTAAGGACTTCCTTGAGAAGAATCCCGGCGTCCGCCGCGACTGGGACGATAAATACGGTGACCGTATGCAGAAACTCGTTTTCATCGGGCAGCATATGGACCGCAAGGCCATTGTTGCCGAACTGGAGAAATGCGTCAGTGAGGAATAAATGAGTCGTGAGGCAATGCTTCTTCGTTGGTTGCAAAGAGAAATAAAATTGTTAAACAAATCATAATTTCCTGAATTATATTTGTGTTACCAATAATAATAGCTAACTTTGCGCCCGAAGAAAACTTGTGATTCTAACATTTGGAGGTAAGAAAATGAAGAAATTATTAATCATAGCATTGATGCTTGTCAGTGGAATCAGCATGGCTTTCGCGCAGGCAGAGATAAAGTTTGATAAGGTGACGGTGAATTTCGGAACATTCTCCGAGAACAATCCCGTCCAGCACGCTACATTCACGTTCACCAACGTAGGCAACCAGCCCCTCCTCATCAACCAGGTCGTTGCCTCATGTGGATGCACGGTGCCTAAGTACGACAAGCGACCTATCGCTCCCGGACAGAAGGGCAGCATCCAGGTGACATACAACGGAAAGAACAAGCTCCCCAGTCATTTCAAGAAAGCCATCACCGTCTACAGCAACGGAAAAGTTGAGATGACACGCCTTTATATAGAAGGCGACATGACAGGGAAATAGATTCAATATTTGTAATACAAGAAAAAGGGGTTGCGGATGAAATGAACGCTCATCCGCAACCCCTTTTTATGTGTGCCTACTACCGTGGTCAGTCCATTCGTCCACGGTAATCTTCGTAAGTGAACTTCCGGAGAATCTCCAGATTACCGTTCTCATGGAGAAGGGCTATCGACGGATGGTGGATGCCATTGAACATGTTAGTCTTCACCGTTGTATAATGAAGCATGTCCTCAAAGATGATACTCTCACCTATCTTCAGTTCATGATCGAACGACCATAAGCCCATGAAATCACCAGATAGACATGAGCAGCCGCCAAGACGATAGAGGTGTCCGCTCTGACAGGAGGCGGCTACTGCGTCAGCATCTATAGTCTTAGCACCGCGGACCTCCGGCATATATGGCATCTCCAGACAGTCGGGCATGTGGCACGTGAAGCTTACGTCCAAGATGGCAGTACGTATGCCGTGGTCTTCAACAATATCTACAACGTGCGATACCAAAGGTCCTGTCTGCCAGCCGAAAGCGCTGCCAGGCTCAAGTATCACATGCAACCAAGGATAGCGTTTATGAAAGTCGTTCATAAGCGTTATCAGCAATTTCGTATCGTAGTCCTTTCGCGTCATCAGATGACCACCGCCGAAGTTTATCCATCTAAGCTGCGGAAACCACCGTGAGAACTTCTTTTCAATATGTTGCAGGGTACGTCCGAAGACGTCAGCACCACTCTCGCAGTGGCAGTGGCAGTGAAATCCTGTTATATCCTCCGGAAGGTTCTCCGGAAGTTTGTCGGCTGAAATACCGAAACGTGTTCCCGGAGCACAGGGGTTGTAGAGCGCAGTGCCTACCTCACTGTACTCCGGATTTACGCGAAGCCCAATCATCAAGTTTCCGTTAGCTTTGTGGGCTCTGAGGTGCAGACGCTCGTATTGCGACAGAGAGTTGAACGAGATATGTGATGAGAGACGGGCCAACTCATCGATTTCTCCGTCGGTGATGGCCGGTGAAAATGTGTGAACGGGAGCGCCAAACTCCTCATATCCCAGTCTGGCCTCATAGAGGCTGCTGGCCGTCGTAGAGCCTATATACTCACGGAAGATGGGAAATGTCTTCCACAGAGCGTAGGCCTTAAAGGCAAGGATGATTTCAATGTCGGCGTCATGAGCCACACCGGCGATAAGCTGGAGGTTGCGACGGAGCTTCCTTTCCTCAAGGATGTACATCGGCTCATCGATGTTGCTGAAAGTCTGATTGTCTGTTTTCATGCTGCAAACTTACATAATTCTGCCGTCACTGGCAAAGGACAGACGTATTATTTTTGTTTTTACATGTACTAATTAGTCGAAATGTCGAGATTTTATTGCTCGTTTTACTTAATTTTAGTACTTTTGCAACGACAAATACAGTTATGACATGAAGCTCGTAATCATGACTAAGTCCACATTCTTTGTGGAGGAAGACAAGATACTTGAGGCACTCTTCGATGCCGGCATGGACAATTTGCACTTGTTCAAGCCCGGCAGCAGCCCTATGTATGCCGAAAGGCTGCTGTCGCTGCTGCCCGAAGACGACTACAGAAAGATAACGGTCCACGACCATTACTATCTGAAGAACGAGTATAATCTTGCCGGCATACACATCGATGACCCTAATGCTCCCGTACCGGAGGGATACAAGGGGAAGTACAGTCGCACTTGCACTGACCTCAACGACCTTAAGGAGATGAAGCGGAAATCGCGTTATGTCTTTCTGAAGAACATCTTCGACTGTGTGGAATTCCCGGAAGAGAAGTCGACGTTCACCCTCACCGAGCTCGTGAAGGCCCGTGATAACGGACTCATAGACCGTAAGGTGTACGCCCTTGGCGGTATGGGTCTTGACAATATCCGGCTGGCCAGAGAACTGGGCTTCGGCGGTGTAGTCATCTGTGGTGATTTATGGAACCGCTTCGACATCCACAGCAACGTCGACTATAGGGCTGTCATCGACCACTTCGAGAAAATCCGTAAGGCTGTAGAGTAGGATATTCATTATTCGTGACATATAGGAAACACCAACAGTGGCAAGAACCACAAAAAGTATATTATTAACAATGAGTGACATCAACTCTTTTCAGGTATTCTCAGGAACTAAAACGAGATACCTTGCAGAAAAAATCTGCGCCAGTCTTGGCCGTCCATTGGGCAACCTTAACATTACCCATTTCTCCGACGGCGAGTTTGCCGTATCCTATGAGGAGTCGATTCGTGGTAAGGACGTGTTCCTCGTACAGAGCACATTCCCTAATTCCGACAATCTCATGGAGCTCCTTCTCATGATTGATGCGGCAAAGCGTGCTTCGGCACGGCATATCATCGCCGTCATTCCGTACTTCGGATGGGCCCGTCAGGACAGAAAGGACAAACCGCGTGTGAGCATCGGCGCTAAGCTTGTTGCCGACATGCTCTCAGCAGCAGGCATTGACCGTCTGATCACCATGGACTTGCATGCTGACCAGATACAGGGCTTCTTCGATGTTCCTGTCGATCACCTCTATGCCAGCGGCGTCATCCTCCCGTACCTGCAGAGTCTCCGTATCAAGGACCTCGTGATTGCTTCTCCGGATGTTGGCGGTGCTAAGCGCGCCGGTACCTACGCTAAGTATCTCAACTGCCCGCTCGTTCTGTGCAACAAGAAGCGCGCACGTGCCAATGTCGTTGAGAGCATGCAGATTATCGGTGATGTGAAGGACAAGAACGTTGTCATCGTCGACGATATGGTCGACACTGCGGGAACCATCACCAAGGCTGCCGACATCATGAAGGCTGCTGGTGCAAAGAGCGTCCGCGCATGTGCCAGCCACTGTGTCATGAGCGGTCCTGCCAGCGATCGTGTACAGGAGAGTGCTCTTGAGGAGATCGTCTTCACCGACTCTATTCCTTACACCAAGCGTTGTGATAAGGTGAAGCAGCTCTCTGTTGCCGATATGTTCGCTGAGACCATCCGTCGTGTGGTCAGTAACGAGAGCATCTCGTCACAGTACCTCGTGTAATAATGCATGGACTTTAAGTTTTTTGTCGGTCTGCTTCAGTAGTACCGTGTTCAAAGAACGATAAGCATAAAAAATACCGGACATCATTGATGCCCGGTATTTTTTTATGCCTATTTTGTGGCTCTGCTCCCACTCTATTTCTTTGGTGATTTTGTGGCTCTTACCTTACTTTGAGCTGCTAAGCTGTGTGAAGAGTTTGCTTAGTGCTCCGAACATCTGTACGACACTCTCCTTATCTGGGACTGGAATTTTCAGAGTGGTCTCACCAGTATCCTTGTCGACGTCCACTATACTGTCGACGAGCTCACGTGTGGCTTCTGGCGACTCCAGAGTCTTGGTGAGTCCACTGAAGAATGAAACACCTTCTGCAACGAGCTCCTGGGGAGAACGTGGACTGCGGGTAGCATTATGGCGGGAAGGACTTTTGCCTTGCCTTTCATCGAGGTCTTCGCTGTGTCCGTCATGGAAATCATCGCAATGCTTATCATTGAGTTCGCCTGTATCGTCTTGGCTCTCGTTGAGGCTTGGATTATAACTTTCATCTTTTGCAGAAATATCTCTTTCAGAATTTCCGGTTGCTTTATCCGTTTGTTCCCTGGTGTCTTCTGTTGCACGCATTACCGTCTCCTGACTTTCATCTTCCTTCTCCGTTGACGTGTTGCTCCCGTTCGGCTCTTCTGTGGAATGTTCCACTTCGTCCATAGTAACCGAGGCTGCTTCTGTGCTGTCTGTTCCATCGACAGTTTCCTTGATGTCTTTTACCAGTTCATCGAACTTGCTTTCCGAGGCGAAGATAGTGTCCTGACCATTGTCGAGAACACCGGCAAAGAGAGAAGCCTTGAACTTTAGTTTGCCAAGCATAGCCTCTTCGAAGCTGCTTGCAGAGACAAGGTTGACAACCTGTATGTTACGTTGCTGTCCTATACGGTAGATGCGGGCTATGCGCTGCTCGAGAACAGCCGGATTCCAAGGCAGGTCCATGTTGATGATAATAGATGCCACCTGAAGGTTCAGACCGGTGCTGCCGGCGTCTGTAGAGAGGAACACACGGCACTCAGGCTTGTCAATGAAGTTGTTGACGAGGTCCTTGCGCCTTGCCGACGGTACGCCGCCATAGAGATATTCGAACCCTATCTTGTGCTTTCGCATTTCCTCGGCGATGAGGCGTGTCATGCGCTCCCATTGACTGAAAATGACGACTTTCTCGTCTCCACTCTCAACTATGTTGCTTATGATGTTCATTACCTCGTCGACCTTGGTGTCGTAACGTGTCTTCTGGTCGAGGATATAGGTACTGTCACAGACACAGCGCATCTGTTGAAGGAACATCATAAGGCGGTTACGGTCGCTCTCTGAGAGGAAGTGCAGCCGCTCCCATTTCAACAGCAGCCGGCGTACCATACTTTTAGCCTCGTCGTGGACCTCCATCTGCTCCTCCGTCATAGGAACGAGCAATGTCTTGTCCTGTCTGGCTGGCATCTGAAGGCGTACCTGCTTTTTTGTGCGGCGTATGAGGATGCTTTTGAGCTTGTCTTTAATCTCGTGGAGATTTTTATATCCTATCGTGGCGCCCTTGTCGTCGGTGATGATGTGATGGTCGCGGAAGAGGTAATATGGTCCCAGGCAGTACTGGTCGGCAAGCTCCACCACAGAGTATAATTCTTCAAGCCGGTTCTCAAGAGGTGTCCCGGAAAGGATGACGGCATAGTCGGAGTTTATCTTACGTGCTGCCCGTGCTATCTGAGTGTTCCAGTTCTTCAGGCGTTGCACTTCGTCGATGATGACCATGTCGGTGTTCAGTGAGCCAAGTACCTTAATGTCGTTACAAGCGGAATTGTATGATACTATCTTAAACAACTCCGGTACGTAGTATTGTTCACGACGTTTGAGGTGATTGCCTTCGATGACATGTGCCTTCTCATTAGAAAAATGCTCTATCTCCCTCTTCCACTGATATTTCAATGATGTAGGACAGAGGACGAGCACGCTTCCAATGAGCCCCTTGTTACGGAGGAGCATTGCCGTACCGATGGCCTGAATAGTCTTGCCAAGTCCCATCTCGTCGGCAATGATGGCGCGGCCGGCCTTGGCTGCAAAGCGTATGCCTTCCTCCTGATAGGGATAGAGCGTAGTGTTGAGAAGATGTGCGAAGTCGTCAGGTCCCAGACTGTCGACCCACTTGCGGCGTTGCTCTTTCTCTCTGGTTGCAAGGACGTAGTCAAGGGCATCATTGTAGCAACGTATGGTTTCATCGATGGCTTTGGCACGGTGTAGGAATGTCTCGAACCTTAAGAAACTTTGTGGCATAAGGTTTCCATCACCATCAAAATATTCGGAGGCTAACTGGCGGAACTCTGCTTCATGGTCTGTGCCGATACGGAAGCGGACCTTACGGCCCTCGGTATAATCGAGATACACGGAGGAATAAGATGGTATCTCATGATGTACGCGGTGACCGGAATGTATCCAGCGCTTCACTGCCTCAATGTGCTTGCAGGTTCCAAGCTGAGAGGTTTTAAAATCCATACAGGAGCAATAGTTCCAAGGACTTTTCGCACCGCGGTAGACAACTTTATATTCCTGCTGTGTCTTGGGGTTTATCACGTGGTAAGTGCCGGGATTGTTGTCCTCATCACTGCTGATGCTTAACTTCTCGTCAACAGCGGCCTGTCTCCTTAGAAGGATCTGCCATGTCTTCAGGTCCAGTCCTTCCGGTTTATACTGGTATGGTATGCTTTTCCGCTTCTTTTTGCTCTTTGCCATGCTTGTCTTCTTTGTCTATAATATGTTTCCACAAATTTAATAATATTTATTGGATTAGCAAAGTCTTCCGACGTTTTTATGCTATGACATATAAATTCTCACCTTATGATGTAAGAAGATACTCTTTCGGAAGTAAAAAAAGAACTTCTTCGTATTCAAAGGAAAACACTAAGTGTAATAAACAAAAACCTCTTGCAGGCTAATCCCGCAAGAGGCTCTTTAATGTTATTCAGTAGTGAACTCTAATCTTTACATAAATGCTGTTAATTCTGAGCACCACCAGCCAAGTCAAGAAGCTCGTTGGTGATAGCGGACTGACGCGATTTATTGTATTGTAGGTTGAGATCACGCAGAAGTTCGTCAGCATTGTCAGTAGCTGTCTGCATGGCTACCATTCGTGCCGCATGCTCACTGGCTACGCTGTCGAGTAAGGCCGTGTAGACCATGAGGTGCAGTTCTTTCGGTATAAGCTCTTGGAGTACAGTCTCTAGGTCCGGCTCAACGATGAAGTCATCGTTAAGGGGAACAGCCTTTTCCTGTTCGGATGTCTCATCCTTTGCGGCATGACGGCGCTTATACTCCTGAGCCTTAGCTGTTGCGACATTCGACGACAGGTCGCGCTCCTTATCCTCATACAGCTGATCCTCCAAATCAATGGGAAGAAAAGTCTTACGCGTGAGAATCTGTGAACCAGCACTCTTGAAGTGATGATAGATTATCTCTAC
This sequence comes from uncultured Prevotella sp., assembly GCA_900316565.1. Taxonomy (GTDB): domain Bacteria; phylum Bacteroidota; class Bacteroidia; order Bacteroidales; family Bacteroidaceae; genus Prevotella. The sequence goes on from ONDK01000006.1 coordinate 43,139, forward strand.
CTTGTCGACTTCCCCATGAAGCCATTTGTTGCCTGCGTCCATGGCCAACTGCCGGCATCCTTCTGCATTCGGCTTGTCGGCAAGTTCAAGGAAACTGCCAGCACTCTTTAGAGGCATCTTCGCTACTTTCTCCTCCACCTTACGTCCAACAGGATAGATAAGGAAGTCGTCATCGGTAAGGCCCTGAGCCTTGTACTCGTTTATGACATCTATCATCCGTCGTATGACATTGTTGTTGAAGCCACCGCACAATGATGAGTTCGACGTGAACACTATCAGTGCCACACGCCTTACCTTGCGTGGCTTGTCGTACGGCATGTCGATGTTCGGTGTGGAGACAAGAAACGATTTGAGGATATGCTCCAACAACATCTCGTATGGGAGCATATTCCCAATAGCAACCTGCGCATGATGCAACTTGCTTGAAGCCACCATCTTCATGGCACTCGTAATCTTACGGGTGCTGTTGACAGATGCTATACGATTCTTTATTTCTTTAAGTGACGGCATATTATTCTATTTTTGAAATATTGAAACATTGAACCGAAGGAAGGAATGAGAACTGATGTCCTCACTGTTTCCTTCGCTCAATTTTTCATTTCTCCTTGAATTGTCCGGCAATGTTTGCCATTACCTCCTCAATGACCTTGGTGTCCTCGTCAAGGAGCTTGCCAGCGGCAAGGTTATCGAGAACGTCCTTGTGGGAAGAACGCATAGACTCGAGGAACTGGTCCTGACAGTCGCGGACCTTCTCAACGGGTACATCATGCATCAATCCGTGCACGCCACAATAGAGGATGGCGATCTGCTCGCCTACCGGCATAGGGCTGTACTGCGGCTGAATGAGAAGCTGGTTGTTCTTACGTCCACGGTCCAGAGTCATAGCAGTTACGGCATCCATATCACTTGAGAACTTGGAGAAAGACTCCAGCTCGCGGTACTGTGCCATATCTATCTTCAATGTTCCGGCCACCTTCTTCATACTCTTTATCTGTGCGGAACCACCCACACGCGACACGGAAATACCTACGTTGATGGCAGGACGGAAGCCCTGGTTGAAGAGGTCGGTCTCAAGGTAAATCTGACCATCGGTGATAGAGATAACATTCGTAGGAATATATGCCGACACGTCGCCTGCCTGTGTCTCAATGATTGGCAGTGCGGTGAGAGAGCCACCACCCTTGACATGTCCTTTCATCGACTCTGGGAGGTCGTTCATCTGCTCGGCCACTTCCTGCTGGTCGTTGATACGTGCTGCACGCTCAAGGAGACGGCTGTGAAGATAGAACACATCTCCTGGGTAAGCCTCACGTCCTGACGGACGGCGCAGAATCAGTGACACCTCACGATAAGCGACGGCTTGCTTTGAAAGGTCATCATAAACTACCAGGGCTGAGAGACCACGGTCGCGGAAATACTCTCCTATGGCAGCACCGGCGAAAGGTGCATAGTACTGCATAGCGGCTGGGTCGGCTGCGGTAGCACTTACGACGATGGTATAAGGCATTGCGCCCTTATCCTTCAGGGTCTGTACCAACGAAGCTACGGTTGACGCCTTCTGACCTATGGCGACATAGATACAATATACCGGCTTACCAGCCTCATACAGGCTCTTCTGGTTGATAATGGTGTCAATGGCTATAGCTGTCTTTCCCGTCTGACGGTCGCCGATGATCAGCTCACGCTGTCCGCGGCCGATAGGAATCATTGAGTCGACAGCCTTAAGACCTGTCTGCAAAGGCTCCTTCACAGGCTGACGGTAGATAACTCCAGGTGCCTTTCTGTCCAGTGGCATCTCGAAGGCTCCGGTCAGGTCGATGTCGCCATTACCATCTATAGGGTTACCCAGAGGGTCAACCACACGGCCGAGGAAGTTGTCATTGACCATGATGGATGCGATACGGTGAGTACGCTTTACCTTCATGCCTTCCTTAATGCCGGATGTAGGACCTAAGAGGACGCAACCGACGTTGTCCTCCTCCAGGTTCATGACGATAGCCATGGTGCCGTTCTCAAACTCGAGAAGCTCATTGGCCTCGGCATTACGCAGTCCGTAGATACGCGCCACACCATCACTGACTGTCAGCACAGTACCCACCTCGTCGAACTGCTCCTCCGAGTTAATGCCCTGAAGCTCCTTAAGCAGGACTTCCGACACCTCGCTTGGTTTAATTTTATCTGACATTTGATATTTTACTTTTTAAGTTGAATAAGGATATTGTTAAGTTTTGTCTTAACACTTGCATCCATTCTGTAGGTATCGTATTCTAGGATAAACCCTCCGATAATCTTTGGGTCCACCTCAGTGTTGAACTCTACAGATCCATGAGTCTTGTTCTCCACCATCTTCCGCATTCTGTCCTCGGTCTCTTTTGAGACGGGAGCGGCAGTGATGAGGGAACCTCGGATAATGTTCTTCTGCTTTCTATATAAGGTGATATAAGAGGCCGCCATGAATTGCAGTGTCTTTTCCCTGTCGTCTCTCAGGACAAGGTCTACAAACTTCTTTGTAAGGTCGCAAACACCATCGCCGCATGCTGTGGCGATGAGTTTAGCCTTCTTGTCCTTAGGAAGCATAGGGTTGTCGATCGTAAAGCGCAATTCAGGTACCTCCAGGAAACTCCTCGAGAGAGTCTGCATCTCCTTATAGACCTGATCTTCGAGCTTTAACCCCGTGGCACATTTCAGTAGTGCACGGGCGTAGCGAACCGATATTACACCTAAATCCATAAGCTGTTATTTAACGTTATTGTCAGTAGAAGAAACCTCATCCAGCAATCTGTCAATCAATTCGTTCTGCTCCTTGTCGCCGGAGAGCTTCTCACGGAGAATCTTCTCAGCTATCTGCACCGAGAGCTCTGCAACCTGGTTGCGGATGTCGCGGATGGCAGCCTGTTTCTCGTTCTGAATCTCTGTCTTGGCATCAGCGATAATGCGCGCACCTTCATCGCGTGCCTTGTCCTGCGCCTTCTCGACGATGGCGTCTCGCGTAGCAGAGGCATCCTTAAGGATCTTTGCCTGCTGCTCGCGGGCCTGTTGAAGCAGCAACTCACCTTCTTTCTGGATATTGGCAAGCTTCTCATTGGCCTCACGGGCCTTCTTCAGACTACCATCGATATACTCCTTACGGTCGTTCACCATCTTGACGATAACGGGGAAGCCCCATTTCCACAAGATGAGGAAGACGATAATGAAGACAATGGTCATCCAAAACAGCAAGCCGCTATCAGGAATCAATAAATCCATATGCTGGTGTTTGCTTGGTTAAACGTTATTTATATTATATCTCGCAACGTTTGCACTTACATAACGATTGCAAGAATTGCGATGATGACGGCGAAGAAAGCGACACCCTCGACCAGTGCTGCTGCAATGATCATAGAAGAACGAAGATCGCCCATCTTCTCCGGCTGACGAGCCATAGCGTCCATGGCCTGACCACCGATACGGCCGATACCGATACCGGCACCAATAGCTGCTAAACCTGCGCCTACTGCAGCGCCTAACTTTGCGAGTGCAACATCTGCTAATAATAATGATAACATAGTTCTAAAGTTTTAATTGTTTATATTTTTTTGTTTATTGTCTTAACTTTCGGGGTGTAGTCCCAGCGGACATTATGCCTTTGCTGGATGTACGTGGGCCAGTGATATGAACACTGCGCTAAGCATTGTGAAAACCAAAGCCTGGATGTAGCTTACCAGGATCTCAAGGAGCATCATGAATACGCTCATGGCCACGCTGACCACCGTCATACTTGAACCAGCCAGGATATTGGCTATAGCGCTGTCGGCAATGCCGAACATGATGAAGATTATTGCTGCGAAGCTAAGTGCTATGGCATGACCGGCCATCATATTGGCGAAGAGTCGGATGATAAGTGCAAGAGGCTTGGTGAAGATACCAAAGAGCTCTATGAACGGCATCAATGGCACCGGTACTTTCAGCCACATGGGCACATCAGGCCAGAAGATGTCTTTCCAATATTCCTTCGTTCCTGTGAAGTTGGTTATCAAGAACGTGGTCACTCCCAAGAAGCAGGTGCAGGCAATGTTTCCCGTCAGGTTTCCGCCTCCCGGTGGGAATGGTACTATTCCCATCAGATTAGAGAGGAAAATGAAGAAGAAACATGTCAGCAGCCACGGTGCATACTTTGGTGCCTCGTCGCCCATGCAGGCCTTAATGACGTCATCATAGATGTTCATGATGAACATATGCATCAGTCCGGTAAATCCTTTCGGCGCTGGATCACTGGCCTTATGACGTTTGCACCAGCGTGCTGGAAGCAACACACAAAGCAGGAGAAGGATGGCGTTGATGAAGAGTACGCACACTGTCTTTGTTATTGACAAATCGACAGGCCTTACCTCCTTGCCATTGACTTTCTCGACAATCTTGTTCGGATATGCTTTGGCATCGCCGTTCTTTATGACCAGGTTTGCCAGCTCCGCATTGGCACCGGCATAATGACGGTCACCTACGGAGTCAGCCTCTTCAGAGAAGTCGCCACTGCTGAAGACGTGCCATCCGTTCGATGTCTTTATGATTACAGGCAGATGGATTATAACGCCTTTGGTGACATGCCAGTCATAAGAATCCTTGATATGACCCCACAAAATGTTCTTCACATCTACAGTCTGCTTCTTGGAGAAGTCATGAGCTCCCGCAGGAACTGCGACTACCGCAAGCATGATGATGAGGAACAATTGTTTGATATATTTCATATCTGAATCATTTTACATTATATTATTCTTTTTCTCAATTTGGGCAAAGTAGATACAGTCGAAAGCCAGCATTACTATGTAGAAGCCCACAAACATTGCAGCAAAGCCTATCATGGCACTGTTTTCCCTACGGAGAATGAACATTGCCACCACCACTGTTAATAGTGCGGCAAGCATCCTTAAGGCTGACGCAGCGAGGTAGAATTTCCCCAGCGTCTTTGGTGCGCGCCGTGCAACAGACTTCCACGACTGTATATAAGCGATGCTTGAGACAAGTGAGAAGATTGCACTGATAACCAATGCATTTACCAGACTTGTACTCTGCAGGTATTGCATGACCAGAAGAATAATCACGGTAAGACCGAAGATAATCCAAAGGCTTACCTTATAATATTGCTTAGCAATACGGTTTATCGTGTCATTCTGTCCTGTCTGCATTACGTTCTATGCTTATATCCGTTTGTCTATAGTTCTACGCAAAGCGAGACCTCGTTCTTCTTAACCTCGACGAAGCCGCCATGTATATTGAACTGTTTCTTACCTTCTTTTGTACTGTATTCCACTGTCCCTTCAGAGAGAGAAGATATAATCGGGGCATGGTCGTTGAGTATCTCAAAACTTCCCTTAGTACCGGGAACGAGAACACTGTCGACATCGCCCTGATATACGATCTTCTCCGGACTTACTATCTTTAGTCTAAGCATTTTCTGAGTTTTTTAGTTATGTGAGTTTTTGAGTTTGTAAGTTTCACTTGAGTTCCAGTATGGCAAAGAGCCAATAACTTAAAAACTAATTAACTTATCAACCCATAGTCATGCTTATCCCTTAGCGGCATCCAGAAGTTTCTTGCCCTTGGCGATGGCATCGTCAATAGTACCGACGTTAAGGAATGCCTGCTCAGGAAGGTCGTCGACCTCACCGTCGAGAATGGCATTGAATCCCTTGATAGTCTCTTCTATTGGCACCATAACGCCTGGCACTCCGGTGAACTGCTCTGCCACGGCGAAAGGCTGGCTGAGGAAACGCTGTACACGACGTGCTCGGCTCACGACCAACTTGTCCTCGTCAGAAAGCTCATCCATACCCAGAATGGCGATGATGTCCTGAAGCTCATTATAGTGTTGCAGGGTCTCTTTCACGCGCTGGGCACAGTCGTAATGATCCTTACCGACAATAAGCGGGTCAAGGATACGCGACGTACTTGCCAACGGGTCAACGGCAGGATAGATACCAAGCTCTGTTATCTTACGGTTCAGCACTGTGGTAGCATCAAGGTGTGTGAATGTTGTTGCTGGTGCAGGGTCTGTAAGGTCATCGGCAGGCACGTAGACAGCCTGCACTGACGTAATAGACCCCTCTTTCGTTGATGTGATACGCTCCTGCATGGCTCCCATCTCACTAGCCAGTGTAGGCTGATAACCTACGGCTGATGGCATACGGCCGAGAAGCGCTGACACCTCAGAGCCGGCCTGTGTGAAACGGAAGATATTGTCGATGAAGAACATAATGTCGGCAGGACCACCATTAGGACCGCCGTGGTCACGGAATTCCTCAGCGATGGTCAGACCGGAAAGCGCTACACGTGCACGTGCCCCTGGCGGTTCATTCATCTGTCCGTAAACAAGGGTTGACTGCGATTTTGCGACCTCTTCCGGGTCGACGAGGGACAAATCCCATTTGCCCTCATCCATGGCTTTCTTGAACTTCTCGCCATAACGGATGACACCTGAGTCTAGCATATCGCGGATAAGGTCGTTACCCTCACGGGTACGCTCACCGACACCGGCGAATACAGAGTAGCCACTGTGTCCTTTTGCGATGTTGTTCATCAGCTCCATGATGAGCACCGTCTTACCTACTCCGGCACCACCGAAAAGTCCAATCTTTCCACCTTTCAAATAAGGCTCCAATAGGTCAATGACCTTGATGCCGGTAGGAAGCATCTCCTTGTGCGTAGACAGGTCGTCAAACTTTGGAGGTTCGCGGTGGATAGGGTATGAGCCTTTCATGTCAAGAGTCTTCATACCGTCAATAGGCTGTCCAATAACGTTCAGCATACGACCGCGAATCTGGTTTCCTGACGGCATCTGGATAGGAGCTCCTGTCGGAACAACCTCCAGACCGCGCTCCAGTCCGTCGGTAGAGTCCATGGCGATACAGCGGACTGTATCCTCGCCGATGTGCTGCTCCACCTCGATAACGAGCTTTGTGCCATTAGGTCTGTCTATGGTCAGGGCCTCGTAAATCTTAGGCAACACTTTCTCAGGATCTTCCCCCTTGGTGTCGAAATAGACATCAATGACAGGTCCGATAATCTGAGAAATATGTCCGATAATTTGTGACATAATTTATTTTTTAGTTTTTAATTAGATTCTTATCGCCTATATATAAAGCAACACGACAAAATTACCAAAATCTTTTGTTATGAGTTAATTTTTTGCTTCATTTTAGCATTATTTTAAAACCAATAACCAAGTTTGGGTTTTGTCGTGTTGCCCTTTCCCGTAAAATTGTTTCAATATGGAATTAGATGCTCAGTTCGTCCAGAACTTCAATGAGTTTCCTGTCGAACGGCTTGTCGCTTCTGATGGCATCAGAGAATGGCACGTAGACCACCTCGTTGTTACGGACGCCAACCATGATATTGCGCTGTCCCTGCATGATGGCCTCGATGGCGCCAACACCGGTGCGGCTGGCAAGGATTCTGTCACGTGCCGATGGGCTTCCGCCACGCTGCAGATGTCCGAGGATAGACACGCGCACGTCGTAACCCGGGAACTCTTTCTTCACACGGTCGGCATAGTACAATGCGCCGCACTTCGGACTTTCCGACACAATGACGATACAACTCTTCTTCGACTTGCGGATACCGCGCTCCATGAAGTTCTGAAGCTGGTCGACATCTGTCGAGTCCTCCGGAATAATCGCAGCCTCGGCACCTGTTGCGATAGCGCTGTTCTGGGCCAAGAAGCCGGCATCACGTCCCATGACCTCAACGAAGAAGATACGCTCGTGGCTCTGCGCCGTGTCACGGATACGGTCGACGCACTCTACGATAGTGTTCAGAGTAGTGTCGTAGCCGATGGTGTTGTCGGTACCATAAAGGTCGTTGTCGATAGTGCCCGGCAGACCAATACACGGAACATCATACTCCTGTGCGAAGATCATTGCACCGGTGAGCGAACCGTTACCGCCGATGACAACCAGAGCGTCGATGCCCTCCTCCTGCAGGTTCTTGAATGCCTTCTCACGTCCTTCCGGTGTCTCAAACTCCTTTGAGCGTGCGGTCTTAAGGATTGTACCGCCACGGTTGATGATACCGCTGACGTTCTCAGTGGTAAACGGACGGATCTCGTCGTTGATAAGACCGTCATAACCACGGTAAATGCCTTTCATGTTGAAACCATTGTAAATACCTGCACGGGTGACGGCACGGATAGCAGCGTTCATGCCAGGTGCATCACCACCAGAAGTCAAAATTCCAATTGTCTTAATCTTTGCCATAATGTAATTATAATTTTATTTCTAATTTTCGGAATAGTTGATTTTCCTATCTTGTTTCCGTTTCTCTATATAAATAATGTATAGGTCTATAATAATGTATAGTTCTAAACCCACACTGAGTAACACCAGTCGGTGAGATATAATGTTCCCAGTCCTGCCAAGGCTCCGACGAGTGCCTTCCACCCTACATTCCTGAAGAACCATCCCACATGCATATGCTCCATCTTCAGCAGCGACAGACCGGCCAAAGAGCCAATTCCCAGGATGTTTCCACCGGCTACGACCGAGAATGCTATAACTTTCCAGTATATGCCATTCTGAGCAAGTCCTGCGGCAGCACTCTGTACCGATGCCGAGACGTCGTAGAGCGTGAAGAAACTTGCTGCTGTTGCCACATTATCGAGTACGCTGCTCACTGCACCGGCAATGATACCCATAATCCATACGTTATGAATGTTGGCATTGCACCAGGCAGCCAGCCAAGATATCGCGCCCGTCTCTTTCACCACTCCTAACAATAACATGATACCGACAATAAAAAGCATCATCTGAATGACACCGTACTGCAGCACGCGTGGTATGCGGTTCTGTATCATCTTGTCTACATTGTCCAACCTGCGGTTGAAAATCTCATTCACTATCCACAGAATGGACAGTACGCAGAATGCTCCCAAGAACGGACTTAGCTTTGTGATGTCGTGGAATGTAGGTATGAACCACAAGCCGCCGATACCCACGATGAGCATCAGAAGTCTTTGCCATACGTTCAGCCGCGTGTCATCACCGCGGTATGGCATTACAATCCATCCTGTATCGACGCGTTCCGGCAGTGCTCTTCCTATCCACCATGTCGGCAGCACCCATGCCATAAGACACGGCATTGCCACGGCAAGTGAATAATTTGTCGCACTTACGGCATTCTTATTCCAGATGATAAGGTTCGTCGGGTCGCCAATGACCGTCAGAGCCCCACCCATATTGGCCGAGATGACGATTACAGAGCCCAGTAGCATCCTCTGTCTGCGGTTCTGAACCACGCCGTGCATCATCGTCAGCATCATGACAGTCGATGTCAGATTGTCAAGATTTGCCGAGAGGATGAATGTTATCAGGGCCAGCATCCACAGCATCTTCCTGCTGTTGCGTGTTCTGAGCAGCTGCTTTAGGAAGTCAAAACAACCGTTGTTGTTGAGCACCTCCACAATAGTCATCGTGGCAAGGAGGTAGAGTACTATCTCTGCAGCGCGTCCGACATACTTAAGGAAAATGTTCGATGCTATGAATTGCTTCACTGCAACACTCGTTGGAACGGCTCCGCTGAGGAAGTCAGTGTATTCTGAGGAGTGCTGACTCGACACAAAATCGGCTCCATAGCAAATATACAGCACCCAACATAAGGTCCCGGCAAAGACAGCCACGGCGGCCTTATTGATGTTGGTGACTTTCTCCGTAGCTATAAGAAGAAAGCCCAATAGTGCTATGATAACTATTATTAGAGCCATTTGTATCTTAAATTATGCAACAAATTTAGCAATTTTTTTTCGTTTGCAAACAAGACATTCTGTTTTTTATATTGCTTTAACGGCTTTTTAATGCGAGAAAGTGCGTATTGCAAACTCTGCTTTACAATTTTTAAATGGATTGATACAAACTTCATCCTCAAAGGTCAATATTTACCAATGTTATTGTTGCCAAAAACTGACCTCGGAAAACTATACTTTAGCTGTCATAAAGCTATTGTTTTCAACGCGCGAGCCTATCCTTTTGCAAATGCCAAAGATGATTATTTCGCAATATGAAAATATTTTCTTTGGAGAAATAACAAATAGTTTGCCATTTTGATGCTTTATATCATTGATATATTGACAAAATAATGTAACTTTGCACATCGTAATAACTCTACTATAATTCTTCTCATGCTGCAACAACCAGTCTATACACAAGATACTACTTGCGAGCCGCTTGTCAGTTTCATCATTCCCGATTACAATGTCTCGGCCGACAATCTGCGGGAATGTCTCGACTCCATCTTCTCCCTTAGTCTCAGCGACAAGGATAGAGAGGTCATCATTGTCGACGACGGATCTGATGAAAGTCCTATAAATGATATTGCGAAATATATAGACAAAATCGTCTATATAAGACAACGCAACCAAGGAGCGGCTGCGGCAAGGAACACAGGTGTCGACATAGCCAAAGGCAGATACATACAGTTTGTCGATGCCGACGACAAGCTTATCACCGCGCCCTATGAGCACTGCCTGGATATCATACGTTATAATGACAGCGACATGGTGCTATTTGATATGTCCACCAAGATCAGGAAGGAGACATCCACCGGCGACTTTCTCTACGTAGGACCGGTTTCAGGGGCAGAATATATGAGACACAACAATATTAAAGGCAGTCCATGGTGGTATATATTCCGCAGAAATATGCTTGGCTCACTGAGATTCCATAAAGGCTTGATTGTAGAGGATGAAGAATTTACACCTCAACTGTTACTTCGAGCAGAAAAGGTATTTGTCACCCAATCAGAGGCTTACTACTATCGGCAAGTATCCGGTTCTATGACCCATAAGAGTGGTTCGCGGTGGACACTGAAGCGCCTTAATGACACCGTTGAGGTTATCCAGGTACTCCGGGATCGTGCAGACGTACTCCCTTACAAGGACCGTCTGGCCATGCAGCGCCGCATAGACCAGCTTACTGCAGACTATCTGTACAACGTTATTACCACAACACATAACAGACATTACCTCGAACGCTGTGTGGAACGATTGGAAAAGAAAGGTCTCTTTCCGCTCCCCATTCATGATTACTCGCAGAAATACAAGTACTTCTGCCGTATGGTTAATTCAAAGGTTGGACGTCGTCTTCTTCTTTTAGCATTAAGGACACATAATTAATTTCTCAGCAGGACTTTATAAATGAAGATACTTCTTCTTGGAGAATACAGTAATGTGCATGCCACCCTGGCCTTAGGACTGCGGAAGCTCGGACATGAGGTAACCGTTGTGAGCAACGGTGACTTCTGGAAGGACTATCCCCGCGACATTGACGTGTCGCGAAGGGAATGCAAGATAGGAGGCATAGCTCTCTACTTGAAAATACTTTCCCTGCTCCCCCGACTTTCGGGCTACGACATCGTACAGCTTATCAATCCCATGTTCTTTGAACTTAAGGCCGAGCGTCTGTTCCCTATTTATCACTTTCTGAAAAAACACAACAAAAAAGTTATTCTTGGAGCTTTCGGCATGGACTATTATTGGGTCAAGACCTGTACTTATGACAAGCCCTTGCGTTACAGTGATTTCAACATTGGCGATAAGGTGCGTACCGATGATGTTGCGGAACGCGACCGCCGCGACTGGCTCGGCACGCCAAAGGGAAGACTCAACCAGGAGATAGCAGCATCCTGCGACGGCATCGTCACTGAGCTCTATGAGTATGATGTATGCTATCGTCCTGTCTTTCCTGACAAGACACAATTCATCCCGCCACCAATTGTCCTCCCATCGTCGGGAGACATAAGGCTGACAGTCCACCGGCCCCTCCGTCTTTTCATAGGCATCAGCAAAGGACGGTCGCGGTATAAGGGCACAGATATCATGCTTGACGCCGCCAAAGCCGTAAAGGCAAAGTATCCAGACAGACTGGAGCTGCGTATTGCAAACGGCGTTCCCTTCAGCCAATATACCACAATGCTTGACGGTTCCGACCTACTTATGGACCAGCTCTACAGCTATACACCGGGGATGAACGCTCTACTTGCCATGTCAAAAGGCATTGTCGTCATTGGTGGTGGAGAACCGGAGAACTATGAGATTATACACGAGGAGAAGCTGCGTCCAATAATAAACGTGCAGCCGACGTTTCAGAGCGTCTTCAATGAACTGGAGAATATAGTCATTAACCCGTCGCGCATGCCGGAGTTGAAGAAGGAAAGCGTACAGTATGTCCGCAAGCATCACGATTACGTAAAAGTGGCGCGCGAGTTTGTTGACTTCTTCCATCATATTCTACAGCCAAATAAAGCTTAAGCTACCGAAGCGTAGTCGGCTCCTGATTTTGAAACATGAACTATCAGTCAAGACGCCGTTGCTGAAAGAAGTTCCTTGTGAGGAATATGAAGAAGAGAAGCCCCAGTACCTGTACCACTGCAATCATCCAGAAGGCAGAAGCATATCCGAGGTGCTCTGCTACCACACCGCCGAGGAGAATGCCCAGTCCCTGCCCAACGTCCCATGCCGTGAGCACCGAGGAGTTGGCGGTGCCACGCTGGTTGTTTCTCGCCACATTTATCATCATGTTCTGATGTGCCGGATACATATGTCCGTTGCCGAAGCCTATGAGGAATGCAGACATGTAATATCCCGCCATCTGCGGATAAGCTACGAAGAGCACATAGCCCAAAGTGGAGATGATGATGCCCTCGAGAGCGTTATGCGTAAGATATCCTTTCCTCAGCGACTTGCTTCCATGAAGCCGCGAGAGTATCAGTCCTATGGAGAGAATAGTGAAGAAGGTGCCCGTGCCACCGGTGATGCCCAGTTGTTCCCTGCCGTAGATGGCCAAATAGTTGCTGAGAACACCATAGCAGAACCCGAAGAAGATCAGATTGACGGCTATCGCCCACCCTCTCGTCAGGAAGAATCTATCCAGCGACAGCCATCGTCCGGAGCGTTTCACCGGGCGTTCACTGATTTTCACCGTACTTGCCACTACCATACCCAGTCCTGCCGCTAATAAGGCCGTCCAGAAAAGGATGTCGAAATCATGGGTCTTGTGATAAATGTAGATGCCCACTGTCGGTGCTATGGCCGTGGCGAGGTTGTTGCTCAGCCCGTAATAACCTATTCCCTCATTGCGCCGTGATGATGGCAGCACGTCGATGGCCACGGTGCTGCATGCCACAGTTGAGCCACCGAACGGTATGCCATGCAGCGTCCTTACAATGGCAAAGAGCAACAGCGTGGACGCGGCTAGGTATCCGCCGAAGAAGATAAAGTAAAGGAAAAGGAAGACTACAAGCATAGTCTTGCGTGAGAATGCGTCGACAAGGAACCCACTCAACGGCCGGAACATCAACGCCGTGAGTGTGTAACCCGACAGCACCAGTCCTATGATATCCTTGGCGCATCCAAAGTTGTCACTGAGATAGAGCGGCAGCAAGGGCGTCAGCAGGTAGAAGGAAAAGTACATGCCGAAGTTGTTCACCATTATCTTTATGTACTCCGCATTCCATAGTGTCTCCTTTTTCTTACTGGTCATATCTGCATTCATGTCGTCAGCTTATTAGCCCAACTAAAAAGCAAGTTACAGTACGGTTATATCAATATATCCTGATCTCATCACCCACCCGGACCTGGTACTGACGGACCATAAGCTGCGGGTTCTTCCTGATAATGCTCTTCAGTCGGATGCCATAGAACTGCGCTATGCTGTACAGGCTCTCGCCTTTGTTGACGTGATGCGGATGATTTTTGTATTGCTTTGGAGCTCTCTTCTGCTTTTTCTTCAGCCAGATAATCTCGCCTACTTGCAGACGGTCGTGATATTCGCGTTCATTCCATTTCGCAATCTTCCTGCCTGATATGCCAATTTCCTTGCCGATAGACTTAAAAGTGTCGCCTGACCGTACTTTTATATAGTAGTTCTCGTTATACTTCCTAATAGGATGAAGCGTCATTCCAGGACTGACGGGGCGGTCTTTCTCTGCTCGCTTCACCATGAAACGGTCGTAGGCGTTTGCCTGGTCATACTGGTAGAGCTTGTACAACTCTATGATGTCTATGAGCCGTTGCGCATAACTGGGGTTTGTGGCATATCCGGCGGCTTTCAACCCATAGGCCCATCCACGGTAGTCGCGGCGGTCAAGGTCGAAGAGGCTTCTGTAGCGTTGGCCGTTTCTTAGGAAGCGGCTGTGGTCTTCATAGCTTTGTTGGGCGTTGTCGTAAGCACGGAAGCACTCACCCTTGGCATCATCATCCTGATACACGGCTCGCCCATCCCATCCGTGGCATTTTATTCCAAAATGGTTGTTGCCTTTCAGAGCCAACTGACTAAACCCGGCACCGCTCTCGAGGAGTCCTTGTGCAAGGGTGATACTTGCCGGGACACCATACTGAAACATCTCTTGTATGGCAAGGTCCTTGTACTGGTCGATATAATTCTGATATCTAGGATTCCATCTATATCTTGGCCCTGCCACAGAAGGCGTCAGGACTAAGATTAAAAGCAGTAAGGAAACAACTCTTCTCATCCGCAGTGTTTTGTTATTATCCGCAAAATTACAGTAAACAAAACACAAAACAAAATAAATCGGTCGTTTTTTATTTCCTTTCGGAACACTTTTCCCAACTAAATGTCCGAAAATGGTGTGGAATACAAAATATTATTGCTAACTTTGCACCCATGAAAGTTATTATTTCCCTCGGATCAAACACGAACCAAGAGGAGAACATACAACATGCACGAGAAATATTAAGCCATCTTATACCTGATGCGGAGTTTACGGAACCCATCTGGACGGACCCTATAGCGGAGAATGACCGTCCTGCAGGTGAGAACCAGTATCTTAATTGTCTCGTGGAAGGTCATGTTCACCTTTCGGAAAGGAGCCTTCTTGCGAAGCTCAAACAGTTGGAAATCACCATGGGTGATTGTCATGAGAACCATGTTAAGGGCATCGTGAGCATTGACCTTGACCTCATACAGTATGGCGACCACAAGCTTAGGGACATCATCTGGCAATGACTCTATGGGCGAGGACAGCTATCGTGTGCCGGCTGTTGCTGGCATCACTGCTGATGGTGTTCGCCATTGGTGCTGCGGCACAGCAGACGCAACCCGACACTGAGCAGTTGGGTAAGGCGCTGGAATACTTCCAGGACGGCAAATACCATGAGTCGTTGCTCATATTTCAAGGTCTCGACAAGCGTTACAAGCTCAATCCGCGGTTCCGCGCATATATCGGATTGTGCTATTATAAGGAGTGGAACTATAAGAAAGCGGTGGAATACTTCGACAGGGTGCTTCCTCTGCTCGGTGGGCTGGCACCCCACGAGCTGAGCGTGTATTATTATGCTGCAGGGGAGAGTTGTTTCCAGATGCAGCAGTACGGCCGTGCGCTGGCTTACTTCGAGAAGGATATCAGCGTGTGCTACAATCTGGAAAAAGGTGATGTCTATTACCGTATGGGATTGTGCCACATGTTCATGAAGCAATGGCAAAAGGCCTACGACAGCTACTGCCTCTCAGAAGATTTTTACGGGAAATACCGGGATGAGGGTAGCCTTGAGGCGCGACTGGCTCAGATAACCAACATGAAAAACGGATGTCTGAGTGCCATATCGAAGATGACGGACAGAGAACGAAGCCGGATGCTGAGGCAATATAACGGCAAACGGGATGATGCCGGGGATGCGTCTGTTGAAAACTATAATCCTTGGAAATCAATAGTGATAAAACAGTTGCCACAGTGTGATTACTGAGGAATTTGCTGTAGGAAACAAAAGGGCACAAAAAAAGACTGCCTCTCGGTAGCCTCCTTCTGTTGCTAAAACCTAAACTAGATGAAACAATCTCTTTTGTCTCTAAAAAAAAAAACTAAAAACCTAAATCTACTAAAACAATCTACTAACTTTTTACATGTGCAAAGGTACTGCTGTTTGCGCACACAACCAACGGTTTCCCTCATATTTTCCTCAATACCAGCTTATTCTTGACAGATGTCAAAACAAATGACACATGTCAAGCCGGAATTGTCTGTAATGGAATTGAAAAAAATAATCTGTCAAAACTTTGTCGTTACATAATTTCTTATTACCTTTGCATCCGCATAAAGAAATAGGGGCGTAGCCCAGCTGGTTTAGAGCGCTGCAGTCACATTGCAGAGGTCATCGGTTCGAACCCGATCGTCCCTACCCTCATAGATAATATGTTTCTTGGCTTGTCTGATGTGAGTTAGGCAAGCCTTTTTTGTTTTTGTCATAATATTAAGTTTTGTGGTTTGGCGTTTTTTTCTTATCTTTGCACCCGAACTACTAAAACTATGATATGAACAAAAAGATTATCACTCTAACCGCTACCGCGCTGGCCCTGGTCAGCATGACATCCAATGCACAGAAAATAGATCGGCGACCGATAGTGGAACGCAACAGTCCTACTATAAATAATGTGGACACGCTGTCGTCATTCTCTGTCGGCAACGGACACTTCGCAGTTACCGTAGATGCTACGGGCCTTCAGACCTTTCCAGAATACTATCGCAATGGGGTCCCTTTGGGCACTTTCAGTGAATGGGGCTGGCACTCCTTTCCCAACACGGGCAATTACAGGCCGGAAGAGGCTCTGAAAGATCATGACTTCCACCGCGGACATGAGGAGCCCTATTCTTCTGAGTTCCGGCAGAAAGGCCGACAGTGCGATGCCTCCAACTATCTGCGTGCCAACCCGCACAGAATGCATCTCGGGTGTCTCGGCTTCGATTTCGGTGCAACGCCGACGCTTAGTGGCGTGCGGCAGAAGTTGGACATGTGGTCTGGTACCGTTACGTCCGACTTCGACAACCGAGGCTTCCACTATCATGTTGTCACTGTTTGTCATCCCACAGAAGACATTATAGCGGTGAAAATCAACAGAAAGAAAATCGCTGCCGGCAAAGGTAAGGATAAGGGAGAGCCGATGAAGTTGAAGTTCCGTTTTCCCTACCCTACCGGGAAACACTCCGACGACGGCTGCGACTGGACTTATAACCCGGAAAGACAATCTATCGTGAAGACAGACAATAGTGCCAACATGGATGTCTTGAAGATAAAAAACGACACCAACGCCTACTATACGTCAATAGCTTGGAAAACTGGCGGAAGGAAGCCCCACGGCTCTTCAGCTCTGCAAGGCAATGAACTGTCTATTACCTTACCGGAAACGGCCGAGGTGATATATCAGTTTGCCACTAAGGAAACGGACCTGCGGGATTTGACTAAGCTTGGTTTCACCGATGTAGCAAAAGCCTCTGCCGACTACTGGGAGAATTACTGGAACAAGGGAGGCATCGTCGACTTCAGCCGTGTGGCCGACAAGCGAGCCCGTGAGCTGGAGAGGCGTGTCGTACTGAGCCAATATCTTCTTGCGGTCAACGACGCACAGAAGTACCCTCCTGCCGAAACGGGCCTTACTTACAACTCCTGGTTCGGCAAGTTCCATCTTGAGATGATATACTGGCATCAGGCATGGCAAGCCCTTTGGGGACATCCGGAGGCCTTGGAGCGCACCCTCGACTGGTATTTCTCGGCAGAGCCGATGGCAAGGGAGATAGCTCGGCGCCAGGGCTTCAAAGGAGTAAGATGGATGAAGATGACAGACCCCAGTGCTGCTGAGGCTCCGTCCAACGTTGGCAGCTATCTCATATGGCAGCAGCCACATCTTATATATCTCGCTGAACTCCTCTACAGGGCCACGGGAAGCGACAGTATCCTCCGCCGTTATGCTCCCCTTGTAGACGAGACAGCAGAGTTTATGGCCGACTTCGCCGAATACGATTCTCTTAACGACCAGTATATTCTCCGAGGATATATCCCGGCTCAGGAGACGCTGAAAGCAGACTCCGTAAGAAACTCTCCTTTCGAGCTTTCTTACTGGCTGACAACACTGCGGATGGCTCAGCAGTGGCGGCTGCGACTGGGCAAGAAACCAGTGGCACTATGGAATGATATCATAGAAAAGTTGTCACCACTGCCATCACAAGATGGTATCTACACTGTATCGGAAGGAGTGCCTCTCCTTACAAAACGGGCTCAGCAGACCGACAATCCAGTGGGCATTGACAAGTTTGCCAGCGACCACCCAATGCCGTTGGGTGCCCTGGGAATGCTTCCCGACAGCCGATTGTTCACTAAGGAGAATATGAGCCGCACCTTCGACTGGATACAAAAATACTGGAACTGGCAGAAGACATGGGGTTGGGACTATCCTATGGTGTCGATGTGCGCCGTAAGATTGGGACGCCCCGACGATGCAGTCAACGCTATCCTCATGCCGGTAGCGAAGAACACATACCTAAACAACGGCCACAACTGGCAGACGGACCGACTGAGGTGTTACCTCCCAGGGAATGGAGGACTGCTCACTACCGTAGCACTGATGTGCGCAGGATGGGATGGATGCAACGAACATAATCCGGGATTTCCTAAGTCGTGGGATGTTAGATGGGAAGGTTTAAAGCCACTGCCTTAACATTTACCAAAAAAGGAAGAAACTTCAAATAGACAGGAAAGAGGGTGTACCATAATCATTTATGATACACCCTCTTTCGTGAAATTTATTTTATACCAATAATTGTCTGTAAAAAAGGCAGTATGTTACTTGCCCAGCTCTATGTGGTTGTTCACGCGAATTGCGTTTGCTACTACTGCTGCTACTACTGCCAAAACGATAACTGCTGTCATCATAATTCTATACCTTTCTCTAATTTTTTTTCGGCCCTTACTCTTTTGGGCCACGTTAAACATTAATTTTAATACCAGGGTGTACTAAAGACCCTTTTTGGGGGTTTACGAACCGAATTTTTCCAATCCTGAACGCTTGCCGTTGTTAGGTCCTTTTCAGACCTCTTTTTTGCTTTTTGCACTTCTATATAACTAATCAGTGCCATCCGTTACCTTGAGCCCAGATTGAGCTTGCTCATTCTGTAGGCGAAGAATCTTTGCTTGAAGCTTTTTAATTC
>ONDK01000093.1 GCA_900316565.1 uncultured Prevotella sp.
CTGGTCAACCGAGCACCTGCCCAAGAATTGGGTTACAGAACGGACCAAGACGCTCAGAAAAGTGAGCTAAAATTGGCACAACGAATTGGACACCCTACTTACTTATTGTATTTGAGCAGGGTAGTCCTAACCAACTTTCCCCATGGCTTTATTACATCATCAGTCCAATTGCCGGTGGCCTTGGCGCGCGGAAGAAGCATGGAGCACGTCTCGTTCTTGTCGGACAGCGACCAGTTGACCCAGCTGATCTTCAGTTGTTCCATGAGGTCAATCCATTTGTTGTATTCCTCAACGTTTAGCGGACCGTCGCCCGATGCCTCCATGCCAGCACACTCACTGACGAATACCGGCAGACCACCCTCAACGGCTTTCTGCATTCTGTCACGTAGATACTGCTTGTGTGTGGCCGCATAGAAGTGCAAGGTGTACATCACGTTCTTGACACCCTCGATAGGACTGGCCGCTACTTTGTCGATATCCTGGTCCCAGTGTGGGCATCCCATAAGGATAATATTGTCAGGGTCGTTGGCACGTATGGCCTTGATGACAGTCTTGGCATACTCTTTCAGTGATGTCCATGAGTCCTCCACAGGCTCGTTGTATAGCTCATAAATGACATTTGGATACTTACCGTACTTTGCCGACATACGGCTGAAGAACTCCGCTGCCTTGTCGGTGTACATGTCGTGTGCATGCCAGTCGATGATGACATACACCCCGTCCTTTATCGCCTCCTCAATGACTGGTGTCATACACTGCATGGCGAAAGAAGGATTCTCAAGATAGTTGTCCTCTATCTTTATGCCCATAGCCGCCCGGATAACCGATGCATGCCATTTGTTGGTCAGTTCGTCGACAGCACCTTTATTGTAGAACCTTGGCCAGAGGTTATGCCAGCCCAGGCTGACACCACGCAGTACCACGGGTTGTCCGTTCTCTCCGCAGAGCTGTGAGCCGCATACCTGCAGCTGTCCGTATTTCTTCACCGGAGTCTGTGCATTACCAACTGTGCATACAGCCAGCATGAGTAGGGATAAAAGTCCCATTAAAACATTTTTTTTCATTAAGATAGTTTTTAAAAAGTTGATATTAAGTATCCAAAGTTACACAATATCAATGTACATGAGAATAAAAGAAAGAAAATATTAATTGTTTTTAAGTTTTTTGAGTATCTTCGCCGGTGTAAATACAAACCGGAAATGAATTAAATATCAACAGATGGAAATGGAAGAAGAAGGGAAAGTGATAATAGCTCTCGACAGTTTCAAAGGTTGTCTGACCTCCTCTGAAGCTAATGCGGCGGCGGCCAGTGTCTTCGATGATGCCGAGACGATAACGGTTTCCGACGGTGGCGACGGTATGCTCGATGCCTTTGCGACAGCGTGGAGAGCAAAGAAGGTGGATGTCGCCACACATGATGCACTCATGCGACCACGAACAGGACAGATAGCCATCGCCGGAGATACGGCTGTCGTAGAGGTGGCGCAGGCTGTCGGACTGTCGTTGATAGAACCGGAGCACCGTAATCCTATGAGAGCCACGAGCTATGGTGTGGGAGAGCTCATAGCTGAAGCACTCCGACGGTGCTGTACGCATCTTATCATAGGACTCGGAGGAACGGCCACCAGCGACTGTGGCATCGGCATGCTGCACGCACTGATAAAACTTCTCACCCATGACGGGAATATCGATGACCTCCACCTCGACGGCATCGACGTCACACTGGCCACGGATGTCGACAATCCCTTACTTGGTCCTGATGGTGCCGCGGCGGTCTTTGCGCCACAGAAAGGTGCCACGGCGGAGATGGTACGCCTCTTGGAGCATCGTGGGGAGAACTTCGCGCGTCTCAGTGCCTTACACTGTGGAAAGGACGAGAGCACTACTCCCGGCGCGGGAGCCGCCGGTGGTCTCGGATATGCCTTTCTGCAGTTCTTCAACTCCAGGATAGAGAGTGGCGCAGACCTGCTCCTTAGGAAGTTGAATTTCGACAGTCGTCTCACCGGATGCCGGTTGGTCATCACTGGAGAAGGCAGCTCCGACCGTCAGACGCTCATGGGAAAACTTCCACAACGTATTCTTCAGCATTGCCTTCGTGCAGAGCATAAGCCGGATGTATGGCTCATAGCAGGACATATTGAAGACAAAGATGACTTAATTAAGGCTGGCTTCAGCCGCGTCATTAACATTAATGACGGACATCTTGACGAGGGTGAGAACCCATTGGACAAGGACATTGCGCGGAGAAATATCAAAGAGACACTGATGAACAGATAGTTTATGTTTTTGACAGATAGTCATATATTTTTGACAAATTGACATCTATTCCTCGCTGGTACATAAGTTGCTGACCTCATGGTAGAAAAAGAAAATAAGAAAATTAAAATTAGGAGGATTTGTATTATGATGTTAGCTCGTAGAAATAATTCAATGAATTGGTTGAACAACTGGTTTGATGACGATTTCTTCAATACCGACTGGATGCCTTCATTCCAGGTGAACACAACGGAGCCGGCAGTGAACGTAAAGGAGGACGACAAGCAGTATACCATGGAGGTTGCTGTACCGGGACTGAAGAAGGAGTTTGTACGTGTGGATGTCAATAATGACGGTGAACTCTCTGTGGCCATAGAGAACAAGATGGAGCATAAGGAGGAGGAACCAAAGGATGAGAAGAAGGAACATTATCTGCGCCGTGAGTTCTCGTACTCTAATTATCAGCAGAACTACGTGCTTCCGGATGATGTCGACCGTGAGAAGATTACCGCAAAGGTCCACGATGGTATCCTTGAGATTGCTCTCCCGAAGGTTATCACCGATAAGGATGCTGAGAAGAACGTCCGCCGCATCAACGTCGCTTAATATTTTTCATAGTTATATAATTGGGGTTGCCATTCACTGGCAACCCTTTTTTTTGTTATGTACATGTGCACTTAGAAAGAACTTTTGGATATAGTGATGCACACTTCGTGTCTGAACCTCTCCGAGGCTGTAAGGTTCCCGCCACCTTGGTTCCGCAATAAAACTTAAGACAAACAGACCCACCAAGTGCCTCGGAGAGGAAGTACAAGCGAATGTAATCCGCTTGCAGGGTACGGTCAGACTCCAAACGCTAAATAAAATATCCGTGTCAGACCGACGGCTGC
>ONDK01000095.1 GCA_900316565.1 uncultured Prevotella sp.
AAGTCACTGTTGCGCTTGGAGGATGGGGATAAACCCCACCCCTACATTGGGTGACAGAGGTTTCCGTGGAGCGAGCGCATCCAGATAAGCAGATGGGGGGTTACACACAGTGCCTCGGAGAGGCACACTCTCAGTAACCCCAGACTAAGCGAGCAAAGCGAGCGCAGCCTGGGGTAAGAAGATACGAACGAACCCACTCAGAGCCTCGGAGAGGTTCAGACACGTAGTGTGTATCAAGAGTGGTCAGTATTGAGCAAGAGCACCTGATCGGCTGCCAGCCCTTGTAACTACTCAGCACCCCTGTATACATGCCAGCCCTTCATGTTCCGTTAATTATCCCTAAAATTAAACTTTTCTCCCATTTGAAATTTGTACCAAGAGGAATTTTTATTAATTTTGCGGTGAAGCTTCAACGATTAAAACGTATACGTATGACAAAAAGAATACTTACTATTTTATTTCTGTCCGGCTTACTCTTCTGGATGCCTCAGGCCATGCGTGCCGAGAGCAGCATAGAGATTGTGGAGCAGGTCTTCTCCTTGGTCGACATCTCTGTGTCGGGCAACGTGCTTCATGTCACCGGAGCGGCGGGACAAGACCTTTATGTTTATAATGTTACCGGTGTGAGAGTCAAGAGCTTCCGCGTCGACAGCAACGACAAGCGCTATGAGCTCAACCTCCCCAAGGGCTGCTACATCGTCAAGGTGGGCAAGGTGGTGAGAAAGATTTCCATTCGGTAAGCGATAAGTTTCTATTATAGGATTTCAAGGCAAGTGAAATCTGACAGTTTCTTGTAGATGAGAAGATTGTTTTCCATGACTGTCCTACCGATGGTCATCATGTTGTTTTGTGCGCTTTCCGCCCATGGCGCGAAGGTGCCGAAACGTCAGTTCCGTGGCGCGTGGATACAATGCGTCAACGGACAGTTCCAGGGTCTTTCCAAAGAAGAGATGCAGCGCACGCTGACCTATCAGCTTGATGAGTTGCAGAAAGACGGTGTCAACGCGATAATATTCCAGGTGCGTGCCGAGTGCGACGCCCTTTACCAGAGCAGCTACGAGCCGTGGAGCAAGTTCCTCACCGGCGTGCAGGGACAGAACCCGGGCTGGGACCCGCTGCGCTGGATGGTCGACGAATGCCATAAGCGCGGAATGGAGCTCCATGCCTGGATAAACCCGTACCGTGCCAAGACCAAGGGCACCATGGCGCTGGCCTACAACCATATCGCCGTGCGCCATCCGGAGCGTGTCTTCCAGTATGACGGACTGTATATCCTCAACCCGGCCAGCGCCGCGAACCGTGAGTATATCTGTAGGGTTGCCGACGACATCGTGCGCCGTTATGATGTCGACGGACTGCATATCGACGACTATTTCTATCCCTATCCTGTCGCGGGGGTGCAGATACCCGACGCGGCCGACTACCGTGCGTCAGGAACGTCGATGTCCATTGGCGACTGGCGCCGCGACAATGTGAACAAGTTCATACGGCAGCTCGCCGACTCCATCCACCATACGAAGCCATGGGTGAAGTTCGGTGTGTCGCCCTTCGGCATATACCGCAACGCCCGTCCTGGTGTCGACGGCAGCAACACGCGTGGTCTGCAGAACTATGACGACCTCTATGCCGACGTGATAAAATGGGTCGACGAGGGATGGATAGACTATTGTGTGCCGCAGGTCTACTGGCAGATAGGCCATAAGAGTGCCGACTATGCCACGCTGATACGCTGGTGGAACGCCAACGCCGCAAACCGGCCGCTGTTCATTGGTGAGGACGTGGAGCGTACCGTCAAATATGCCGATGTCGACAATCCCAACACCAACCAGGTGGCGGCGAAGCACAAGCTCCATGAGGAGTGCCGGAACGTCGGCGGCACGGTGCTGTGGTATGCCAAGGCGGCTGTCGACAACTATAACAGCTATGGCATCTTCCTGCGCGACTACTATTGGAAGTATCCGGCCCTGCAGCCCCTTATGCCGTTCATCGACAATAAGGCACCGGGGAAGCCGAAGAAGCTCAAGGCGTATAAGAACGACACTAACGTGCTCCTCACGTGGAGGGCTCCGAAAGGCAAGGGCTGGCAGGACGAGGCACACCGGTATGTCGTCTACCAGTTTGCGCCGGGGGAGGACATAGATACCGACGACGCGTCGCATATCATCACCATCACCCCGCATCTCTCCGCCGAGATCAGACGGCCGCAGACCAAAGGAAAATACACCTATGTCGTCACCGCCCTCGACAGGATGAGCAATGAGAGCGACATCGCGAAGAAGAACCTGAAGATAAAATAATCGGGGAACCCAATGCCGGGGTGGGGGTCATCCCCATCCTCCAAGGGCAACAGAGACTTACAGCCTCGGAGGCTGTGAGGTATCCATTCAGCGCGTGGTGTCTGACGGCTGCAGGGTGCGGCCCTTGTGGCCGTCCGTAAAAAAACATGTGCCATAGTTTTGCGGACGGCCACAAGGGCCGCGCCCTGCAGCCGTCGGTCTGACACGGATATTTTATTTAGCGTTTGGAGTCTGACCGTACCCTGCGGATTACATTCGCTTGTACTTCC
>ONDK01000096.1 GCA_900316565.1 uncultured Prevotella sp.
TTGTTTGCCTTGCCAAGCTCTGAGATACCCTCCTGGAAATTATCTTTCAGTTCTCGTTCTGTGATGCCGCAGATACCGGAATACTGTGGCAGCATGGAGATATTGTTGAGATTGTTGAGCTGGGAGAAGATGCTGAGCTGCGAGAACTTCGAGATGCCAGTGATGAAGACGAAGCGCAGGTATTGGTCGAGCTTCTTCAGCGGCGAATAGAACGACTGCAGCAAGGTACGCATAGGCTCCAGTCTGTCGCTGTCATGGAGGACTGTGAGCAGTGGGGCGTCGTATTCGTCGATGAGAACCACAACCTGAGACCCCGTCTTCCGGGAGATGTTCTTCACCAGTTCGCGGAACCGTATGGTGAGGTCGTCGGAGGCTTTATCACAATCATAGGTCTTTTCAAAATCCTCTAACTGTGAATGGAGGTTGAGCTCACATTCCTCGGTAGTTCCTTTCTTGATGTCGCTGAGGTCGAAGTGCAGCACAGGATAGTGCTTCCACTCCGTCTCGAGAGGTCGAAGTGCAGCACAGGATAGTGCTTCCACTCCGTCTCGAGCTGCTCGATGGCGAGTCCTTTGAAAAGCTCTCTCCTTCCGGAGAAATAAGCGTCAAAGGTACTCGTCAGCAGCGACTTGCCGAAGCGGCGCGGACGCGACAGAAAGACGAATTTGCCGGGGTGGCAAACATCGTACACATACTTAGTCTTGTCAACATACAAGAACCCTTTGGTGCGGATCTCGCTGAATGTCTGTATTCCTATCGGATAGTATACCATAGCGCATAAAAGTCTTTGGTTGCAAATTTACGCAAAAATCTTGAATTTACAACACTGTTACCTATAAATTATAATGCTTCGTGAAACTCTCATTGTTATATTCCAAAGGCGATTTACTGACAACGTCGCTTTTCTTTGCCAAAACGTATATCAGTTCCCTAAAAAAATAGTAATTTTGCAGAACGAATTCCGTTAATGTTCCCGATTCCAAAATTAAAATGTTAAACAAGATTTGTAATTACATCTCAAAGTATATGGCACTGATCGTCATCGTTGTCGCAGCGATGGCTCTCGCGGTGCCGGCATCGTTCAATTGGATTTCAACCGCCTGGATAACACCCTTGCTCGGTCTGGTGATGTTCGGCATGGGTCTGACCTTGGATCCGCATGACTTCAAGGTCGTCTTCACTCGCCCGAAAGACATCATCATTGGCAGTCTGGCACAGTTCATTATCATGCCCCTGACCGCTTTTCTGCTGGCTCGCGCTTTCGGACTTAGCGATGAGCTGGCCATAGGTGTCATTCTTGTAGGCTGTTGCCCCGGTGGTACAGCCTCCAACGTGATGACCTATCTCGCTAAAGGCGACCTGGCACTGTCAGTAGGCATGACGACGGTCAGCACTGTGCTGGCTCCTGTACTCACACCGCTACTCACCCTGCTCTATGCCGGTGAGCGCGTACATGTCGATGCCGTCGGAATGTTTCTAAGTATCATTGAGGTGGTCATAGTACCCATAATACTTGGCTTCGTTTTCAAGAAGCTGTTTCCAAAGCAGACTCAGAAAATGGCGTTTTTCCTTCCCGCCTTCTCATCGCTGATGATAGCGTTGATTGTTGGCATCATTGTCAGTGCCAACGCACCGAAACTGCTCACCGGCGGACTGCTCATCGTGCTGGTAGTGATGCTCCACAACATCTGTGGCCTAAGTCTGGGGTATCTCGTCGGACGACTGCTGAGACTGCCACATACCAAGTGCTCCGCCATCTCCATAGAGGTGGGTATGCAGAACTCGGGCTTGGCCAGCTCATTGGCTACAGTCCACTTTGCCATGTATCCCATGGCCACCGTTCCCGGAGCTGTCTTCTCTGTGTGGCACAATGTCAGTGGTGCTGTCGTTGCCAAGATCTATGCCCGTAAGCAAGAGAAAATTGAGGGCGGGGAATGATTGGGCCGCGGACAGAAGAAACTAATATGCTGTCTGAAAATGAAGCTATATATATGTAGAACTGGCAACATGACATAACGGATTCATGTAGCTGTATAACAGAACATAAAAACAAAAACATTATGAATGCATTGTTTATCAACGGAAGTCCCCGCAAGAACGGCAACACCGCAAAACTGTTGCAGCGGGCAATGGAAGGCGCCGAAGCAGCCGGAGCCGAAGTGGAGTTGGTCAACCTCTATGACCGTAAACTCAATATCAAAGGATGCATGAGTTGTTTCGCCTGTAAGGTGAAAGGTGGTAAGAAGGGCGTATGCTCATTCAAAGACGACTTGCTGCCCATCCTTCAGAAAGCCGTCGAGGCCGATGTGCTGGTGTGCGGCTCACCCATCTATTGCGGTTATCCCACCGCTTTGCTTCGTGCATTCATGGAACGGATCATCTTCCCAACGGTGAATTATTCCGACTACAGTAAACCCACAGTACTGAAGAAAATACATACTGCCACCATCTACACGATGAACTGTCCGAATGACGAGTTCTACCAAAAGATGAATTATCAGTATCTGATGGATACCAGCGCCAACCAGTTGGGCGTCTTCGGACCTACGGAGATTTTGCGGAGCTACGACACCTACCAGTTCAACAACTACAGCCTCTACGATGCCGCTCAGTTTAACGAGAGCCACAAGGCAGAAGTGCGCGCCACACAGTTTCCCAAAGACATGGAAACAGCCTATGAGTTGGGCAAACGGTTAGTAAAGGAGGCATAGGACATCAGCAAAGAATAATTCTGCAATTTCATATTGGTGGATAGCAGCTTTGAAATAACCGTTGGCGACCACGTGGTTCTCTACCTCATATGTGTTCTTGTTCACTGACGCTCCGTCGATATCGTGATCGTAACGCACAAGGATGTAGTCAACCTTCTGACCGTCACCGTAGACTTGGCTCACCGACTTTGAAGCGTTGACATGACTGATATTGAGAAAACCGTTG